>JBGQAM010000071.1:0-8063 GCA_041494275.1 Thermoplasmata archaeon
CTGCCTCAGCGACAGGATATTCCAGTTCATAGACCAGTGCATCGCCATGGGCGAGTACGGCCTTAGCAACGCGGTCCAGGCGAGCTTGGGACACGAACCGCTCACGCCCGTGTTCTCGGACGGCCTCTGGATCGACGCTGTTTATCCGTGGGACCTTCTCGAGCTGAACGCGGCCGCTCTCGAGAACCTTCCTGTGCGGACTGCCGGCAAGATAGAGTCCCAGGTCGTCATCCAAGGGCCTGTCGGGATCGGAGAGGAGACCGTGATAAGGGCCGGCACGACCATTTACGGGCCCGTGCTGATAGGCGACGGCTGCGACATCGGGCCCAACGTCACGATCTTTCCGTCCACGAGCATCGGCAACAGCGTCACGGTCGAACCATATTCCGTGATCAAGAACAGCATCCTCATGAGCAACTGCAGCATCGGGGCGCAATCGTATCTCTCGCATTGCGTTCTCGGTTACGGCGTGAAGTCGCAGTCGCACCTCATGGGCGCAGGCGCTGAGGCCTATGTCAACATCGGGGACGAGTTCTTCAAAGTCCCTCACATAGGGTCGATCTTGGGGGAGGACACGTCTTTCGGGACAGGCGTCATGATCGAGCCAGGCACCATCGTTGGCGCAGGGTGCAAGATATCGAGCGGGGCGAAGATAATCAGGAACCTGCCTAACAGGTCGCTCGTAACCTAGAGGTCATTTCGAATGTGTGGCATAGTTGGTTACGCGGGGTGGCGCGATGCGCAACCCATCCTCCTCGACTGCCTGAAACGGCTGGAGTACAGAGGCTATGATTCGGCGGGGCTGGCAGTCGTCGGCACGGAGCTCCAGCTCTTCAAGAGCAAGGGCGAGATAGCGGTCCTCGAGGCCGCGATGCCGGAGATGAAGGGTTCGGTCGGGATCGCGCACACGAGGTGGGCCACACAGGGCAAGCCGACCACCGTGAACGCTCATCCGCTCGCCGACTGCTCGAACAGGCTGGCCGTGGCGCACAACGGCATCATCAGCAACTTCATGGGTGTTCGTGAGGAGCTGCAGAAGAACGGTCACAACTTCACATCGGACACCGACAGCGAGGTCTTCGCGCACTTGGTGGAGGCCGAGCTCAAGGACGACCTCGTCAAGGCTGTGCAGAAGGCACTCGAGAAGGTCGATGGGACATATACTTTCGCGGTAGTCTGCGCCGGATGCAATCAAGTCGTCGCCACGAGGCGCGAGAGTCCGCTCGTCGTCGGACTGGGCGATGGCGAGAACTTCATCGCGAGCGACGTGACTGCGTTGTTGAAGTACACGAACCGCATGGTCTACATCCAGGACGGCGAAGTCGTTAGCATCACGAAGGATTCTGTCAAGATAATCGATAGCAAAGGCAACGAGGTTCGAAGAGAGCCGCAGAAGGTCACTTGGAGCCTTGAGGACGCCGAGAAGGGAGGATACCCGCATTTCATGCTCAAGGAGATCTTCGAGCAGCCCGATGCAATCCATGATTCGTTGCTGGGCAGGATCGAGTCGGTCGAATCAGAACCGTTCTTCCAGAACGAGCACTTCTCCACCGTGAAGATCGTTGCCTGCGGGACTTCGTACTATGCTGGCCTCGTTGGCAAATACATCATCGAAGAGCTTGCGCGGATCCCGACCACGGTCCAGATATCTTCAGAGTACAGGTATTCATCCGTTTCGCGAGAGAATCCACTTGTTGTCTTGATCACTCAGAGCGGGGAGACTCTGGACACCCTGGGCGCCGCGAGGGAGGCCAAGAAGCGGGGCAACAAGACGATAGGAATCGTGAATGTAATTGGGTCCGCGATCACGAGAGAGGTCGATCACACGATCTACACGCGGGCCGGTCCCGAAATCGGCGTCGCGGCTACCAAGACGTTCACCACGCAACTCGTCGCTCTGTACCTCCTTGCCATGGAACTTGGGACGCAGAACAGGTCGTTGACCGCCCAGGCCAAGAGGTCCATTATCGGGACTCTGAGAAACCTTCCAAGGTCGGTGCAGGATGTCCTGAACCAGGCTTCAGAGATCGAGGCATTGGCCAAGAAGTACTCCTCAGCAAGGGATATGTTCTTCATAGGCAGGAGCATCAACTACCCGATAGCTCTCGAAGGCGCCCTGAAGACAAAGGAGATTGCCTATGTCCACGGAGAGGGATTCCCCGCGGGCGAGCTCAAGCATGGACCTTTGGCACTGATATCGAAGGACTCGCCCATCGTGGCAATCGCTGTCAAGGACCACACGTACGAGAAGATGCTCGGGAACATAAGCGAGGTATCGGCGAGGGGAAGTCCGGTCATAGCGATCGGTTTCGAGGGCGACACGGAGCTTCCGAAATACGTGGATGACGCCGTATTGATACGGGAGATACCACCTATGTTCTCGCCCGTGCCGGTGATAGTCGTGCTGCAGTTGTGGGCGTACTACCTCGCCAAGGCGCGTGGGTGTCCGATCGACAAGCCGAAGAACATCGCGAAGACAGTGACTGTCGAATAGCGCTTCACGCCAATCTTTCCGGGCAGACCTCTCTCCGAGAACAGTTCCTGCACTTGCCTGGCCTTTCATGATTCCTGTGCGCGTCACCCGTCTTCATGGCCGCCCGCATCTCATCGAGCTTTTCGAGCAGCACCTTCTTCAGATCTTCGTTGTACTCGATCTCGTGCTCGTGCTGCGGATATTTGACTATGCCATATGGCGGCGCCTTGCCAGTGCTATCTTCTATCAGCAAGCAATATGCTGCTATCTGGAGTATGTGCGAGAACAAGGGCCCTCGCGGAGTCCGTCCGGTCTTCTCCTCAACGGGGATGAGATTGTCGTTGACCTTGATTATGTAGTCCGGCCTTCCGGATAGACCGTACTTCTCCGATTTGAACACCTTCGCAGAATCCATGTCGATGTACTCGATCTTCCCTCTGACTCTGAATTCCCTCCGGAGGGACTCGATGATGCCTGTGGATCTCAGAGTCCTGTACATGAAGAACGACGCGCCGACGAGCCATATGATCGCCACGATCTCCAGGGCTTCGGCCAAGCGCGCGTTCGTTATCAGGAAAGCCACTGCGTTGACGGCGATGAGCATCGCGATGATCGCGAATGTGAGTATGAGCTTCTCGTAATTGACAATCGCACTGTGCATTGTGGACTTGGTCGCTTTGTACAGGAAGTACGTGGCTGCTAGCATCCAGATGAGCGCCACGACGCCGAGGATTTGGCTCAGATCGAACGCGTTCTTGACTGGAAGAACTTCCAGTCCAACGATGGAGATCACCGTGGCAACGATCGCCCACCAAAATACCAAGGTCTCGGACTCGCGCGCAGTCTTCTCCCCGGAGTCGATCTTCCACAGGGACTTGCCAAGCTTCTCATGTCCCCGTATTCCCTCTGAGAGTTCATGGGTTTCCCCCTCGAACTCTTGGCTCAGCCACCAGCTCAGCGGGCAATAGCTGTACTTCTCCAGGTCGCCGGCCGAGATGAGCTTGCCGGGGGCATTCACCATGTGCGAAATTATATTCGTCAAGAGTTAAAAATGTTTGCCAGGTACGTGGTCGCGCTTGTGGTTGTCGAAGAACGTGCCTGGAAGCAGCATGACGCCTTCGGGTGGCTCGACGCCCTCGAGGAATCCGAACCAGTAGACGACGGCTCCCGTGCCAAACATCTCCGTGTACGGTTTGAGCTGTCTGCGCGCGTTCTTCCTGAGTTCTATGTCGTCCCCGAACGAAGCTTTCGACTCGATCCAGTGGATCTTCATCCCGTCGATCTGGATGGGCTTCTCGAGGAGGCAGTCGGGAGTCTTCTTGTGAGTCGCCCTGAGTTCGACCTCTGTCCTGTACTTCAGCTCCCTCTTGTCCAGCCATTCCTGGAGTTGCTTCTCGCCCCAGATACCTCTGTCGGTCTGGATTTGGGCTCCTCTCGGAGAGTAGATCATGTCCTCTTCCGCGATTTGCATGAGCTCCTTCTTGAGCCGCTTGTCGTGGCACGAGTCCGGATCTCTGATGTACTTCCAGAATTGCTTCCTTGGCAGGCCTATCTCCGCTCCCAACATGAGCCCGAGGAGGACAGGCGGGAAATTGATGATCCTGGCGATCTTTGCCATAGAAGTTCCTCTTCGCCACTCCTTGGCGATCTTCTTGATGTCCTTCTTGACGATGTAGAACCTTCGAGTGGCGTCCCTGACGGTCCTTTGCGTATAGAGAACAAGGAGGAATTCCCGGTCTATGCCGAGCCTCTCCGCGAGATGGTCGATATCTGATGGTTTTTTCAGCTGAGAATATATGTTCTTGTAGTCTTCGTACTTCATTAGTTCACAGTCCAGCAAGCTGCTGAACGAAATGTTCAATTCGCTTGATTCTGCGGGTGTTATAATCTCAGTCTACTTATGTCTTTGTGGATTACTCATGGATTTCCCTGGCTTTCCAGCGGTTGGACCTCCATCTGCACAACCTTGAAATGCGCATAAGTCATGAGCGTCTACGCGACTCGAGAGTTTTGAGAGGTGCGTTACCTGCCAGAGAGCGGCATTAGGAAGCTGATCTTGCCATCGAAATACGTCCAGGGTGCGGGCGTGCTGAACCAGCTGGGAGTCTATGTCAAGCAGTACGGCGAGAGGCCCTTCGTCGTGAGCGGACGAACGAGTTTCTCGAAGGTCAAGGCACGCGTACAAGCGAGCCTTCTAGCCGCTGGGATCCCGTTGGTCGGCTACGTGGACAGCGTCACGGAGTGCACTCGCGCCAAGATAGGCGAGGTGTCAGCCAAGGCCGAGGAGATAGATGTGGACATCGTTATCGGTTGTGGTGGCGGCAAGGCGGTTGACACGGCCAAGGCGGTCGCTGAGAGGCTTCATGTGCCGTCGATTTCTGTTCCTACTCAATGCGCGACAAATGCTGACGGCATGGCCGATGCGGTGATATTCTCGGACGATCACAGGTTCTTGGAGGATCTATACCTGAGCAGGCCTCCGGTCTTGGTGCTGGTTGATACGGAGATCGTCGGAAGAGCGCCTCCCCAGTACATCGTCCAGGGCATGGGGGATGCTCTGGCATGCGCTTTCGAGAAGCCAGCGTACGCCGCGTCTCAGCGAACGAAGAAAGCGGGTGACCAGGCGACAACTGCAGCCATCGAGGTCAATCTGAGATGCTTTCAGACGCTAATGACCCATGGACTCCAAGCGAAGAAGGATGTCGAGGCTGGGAAGATCACGGAGGCCGTCGAGGCAGTGGTCGAGGCAATCAAGCTTCAGAGTGGTTTCGGATTCGGTGGAGGAGGTTGCGCCGCCGCTCACGCAGTTCACAACGGCCTGACAATCCTGCCCGGAATCGCGCGAAAGCATGGCGAGATCGTGGCCTTCGGTACACTTGTCCAGATGGTCCTCGAGAAACGCCCGATGGGCGAGATAGAGAGGGTCATGCGGTGGTGCAAATCGATGGGTCTTCCGATACGGCTGCAGGAGCTCGGGCAGCTTGACCGAGGTCAACTGTACTTGGCGGCGGACAAGGCATGCGATCCCAACGATTCGATGGTTTTCATGCCATTTCTCGTGACGCCCAAGATGGTCCTCGATGCGATGGAGGAGACCGACAAGCTGGGCAACGCTCTGTCTTAGTTCAGCACGGCGACCGGGGGCGGATGCTGGCCAATACTAGATAAGCCTATATATGGCCATCACGATTATTGAGTGAAGCCGTCTTCAGGGCGGCGAAAGAAGGGATGATTTAGAGGAGGCATTCGCAAATGAACAGTCCAATGGGCACAATATTCGCTCACGGAACCACCCCGCCGTGGCTTCCGCGAGAGGTCGCGGAAGGCCGCAAGTTCGCATGGTGGGCGCAGATAATGTTCTTCTTGACAGCGGTCCTATGGTTCATTTTGGCCATAGTTTCCATCACGCTCTTCGTGGTGGCCGACAGCGGCCGAGGAACGCTCATCGTGGGCGTGTTCGGGTTTTTCGGGATGCTCATCTGTTTCCTGGCCGCCGTGTTCATGAAGAAGACGGTCATCGACGCGATTGACCAGGGAAGGTTCCACGACGCGAAGAATGACAGCCTCATATGGATCATATTCGGCCTCGTGGGGTTCGTCATACCCGCGCTGTTCCTGATCCTGACATACGCCAAGCTCGGGGATGCCCTCGTGACGCAGGCACCCGTCGGCTACCAGCCGTATTCGCCTGGCACCGTTTCGGTACAGCAGCCAGCACCCTATGTTCCGCCACCCGCGCCGATCCAGGCGCCAGCGCCGGTGCAGCAGGTTCCGCCAGGAGCGGCGCAGTACCACGCGCACCAGACTCCTATGGTGAGATGCAAGAACTGTAACGTCCAATACCCAGTGTTCATGCATTCGTGCCCGAACTGCGGGGCTCCAAAAGAGTAAAACTATTTCTCTTTCCATCCTTTTCGGCTCTTCATCGGCTAGTGCGAATCATGACCGAAATGCTGTACATGAAGGACGTGGAATCGAACTACATCAAGGAGTTCGACGCGAAAGTGGTGGAACGCGGTTTCGACTATGTGATTCTTGACAGAACAGCTTTTTATCCACTGGGCGGCGGCCAGCCTTCTGACACGGGCTCTCTTGTCTGGTCAGGCGGGAAGGCGGAGGTCAAGGAGGTCACGAAGAAGGAGGGAGTGAGGCATCACCTGGTCCAGAACCCAGACATAGTTCCGGATGCTGTCCGGGGAGTGATCAACTGGGAGCGGAGATACGCTCACATGAGGATGCACACTGCGCAGCACATACTGTCTGGAGTCGTCTACGATATCTGCAAGGCCCGAACGGTTGGGAACCAGCTGTATCATGATAGATCTCGAATAGACTTCGCACCCATCAAGTTCACCGACGAGATGGTAGTCGAGGTCGAAAAGCGCACGAACGAGGTCTTGGCTTCAGGAGCCAAGGTCGAAATATGCACTGAATCACGCGCTGAGATTGAGAAGAGCGTAGACGCTCAGAGAGCGAACCTAGACCTTCTTCCCAAATCCGTGCAGGAGCTGAGAGTGGTCAAGGTCGAACAATACGATGTCTGCCCTTGTGCCGGGACCCATGTCCGCTCCCTCTCGGAGGTTGGCAAGATCAAGGTCATCAAGCGTGAGAACAAGGGCAAGGATCGGGAGCGAATAACCTACGAGCTCGTCCAGGCATAGGTTTCTAGGCAATCCAGCCTAACCCTTAAGTACACAGCCGCGGAATATTCGCCTCAGGGGGTAAAATGGTCGAAACACAAACAGCAGGCGAAGTATCAAGAATGTCGATCCTGCTCAGCATGGTCTTCGCTGTCATTGGCGTGGGGTTGCTATATCTTGCCATCGCGATATCCGACGCATCTGAGACGGTGAAGGTAATCTGGGCGAGCGGTCTTTCGCTGACCATGGCTTTCACGTTCCTGATCATCTGGTCAATGGCCAGAGACTCGATGAGGGTTCATGAACGTGAGTCCAGAAGAAGAGTATCGCCGTAATCAGCAGCAAACCCTTAGATCGCTTTCTTGTTCTGTTCATTGTTCTTCTCGATGTCTTGAGCAGAATCCAGAAGAAGTTCCATCAGGTCGACCACCTTCATCCCGGGTATCGTCCTGAGTTGCGTCTCGCAGAATGGACACGATGTCACGAGTGTGGTCGCGCCCGTCGCCTTCGCCTCTGCGATCCTTTTGGACGCGAGGTTCTTGGACAGTTTCGGAAACGCGGTCTGAAGGCCTGCTCCAGCTCCGCAGCACCTCGATTCGTACCTGTTGTTGGGCATTTCGACAAGAGTGGCCACAGACTCCACGATAGTCCTTGGCTCGTCGAAGACTCCGCCTAGTCTTCCGAGATGACACGGGTCGTGATAGGTCATCCGTTCGGTCGACTTCTTGACTTTGATCTTGCCATCCTTGACAAGTTGTGCTATCTCCTGCGCAGCGTGGGTCACCTTGATCTTCGACCCCGCCCCCTCAAGGGACTTCTTCAGCGTGGTGTAGCATCCTGGACATGCGGTGACGATCTTCTTGATTCCGAGGGCCTCGAATTTCTTCAGATTTGCCTCGGAGAGCTCGTTGAACGCGTCCGTCTGCCCGACTCGTAGTAATGTGGAGCCA
>JBGQAM010000057.1:0-10751 GCA_041494275.1 Thermoplasmata archaeon
CCAGTCGTAGAGATTCTCAAACATCTTCCTGAGCGTGTAGTTGTGCGGAAAACGCATCGGAAAGTAGACTACCGTGGATCCAAACATGGTTGGTGGATTGTCACCAGCCTCGTTTCTTTCACTACTGCAGTAGATCTCATAGCCCCGGCCTTCGAGTCTCGGAACCAGTTCACCAACAAAAGTCTCAAAGCCACCGTATCTGCCAAATCCACGTGCTCCAATTATGGCAATCTTCGGGTGCCTCATCTGTAATCACCGGGTCATTCTGTGAAGGCGACTGCGTCCGCGAATCTATGCCGCATAGCGGGCTAGTGGACTGATATCAGCATAGTTCCGGTAATTTGGGCAGTCATCTTCGAACCTATCGATTTACTGGGATATCGGCTACCGTCCATTAGTGTGTTTCCCAGTTTCGTTGCTCATCATCGCGCTGATAGCGTTGAGAATCAGACCAACAAGCATGAACAGAATGCCAAGAGCCGTCAACATTACAGCGAGTAGGCTTGGGCCGAATGGAAGAGCCCTCAAGTCGATGTACTGCTCGATTGCGTAGAGCCCGAAAGCCACTCCGACGATTGTCATGATGAGCCCGCTGATTCCGAAATACAGCAGCGGGTGTTCCGATCTGATTTCCCTTATTATTGACCCCAGAACCGACATTCCATGGGTACCAGGCTTCAGTGTGGAGGTGTCGAGGCCTTCGTATTTCGCGGTAATGGGGACCTCCTCGATCCTCAGTCCACTCTTGACCGCGCTCCTCACCATCTCGGACTCTATTCCCATGCCAGTCTGGACGTAATCGAAGGACATCAATGCGTCCTTCTTGAACGCCCTGTATCCGCTCTGGGAGTCGGTAATCCTCACAGGGTTACCTAGGTTGGTCGCAAACGTCAGCACACCTTGACCCACTCGCCGGTATGCAGGTATCAGCCCTCTCGAATGCGCATCCAGAAATCTCGACCCGATCACCATGTCCGCTCTTCCGTCGATGATCGGTCTCACGATCTTCGGGATGTCATCAGGATCGTGCTGACCGTCCGAATCCAGACAGACGACCACATCGCTCCCGTTCAGGGCAGCGGTCGTCAGCCCGATGGACAGCGCGTTCCCCTTGCCCTGGTTCCTCGGGATTCGGATGACCCTGGCACCAGCATTCATCGCTTGCACAGTGGTGCCGTCCTCGCTTCCGTCATCGATCACAAGAACCTCAGCGACATGCTTCCTCGCGCCCTCAACCACCTTCGCTATCGTCTTCTCCTCATTGTAGGCGGGGATCACAACCGTTATCACCGGCTGCGTATGTGTGCTATCGCTCATCTCTGAACTCAACCTTTGGTGGGATATACTGGGAGAGGGAAATCAAGCTCTTTCCTAACCGGTTGTTCCAACCGGCTGACTCCTCCAGGGAAATATCTAATCCGCATTTCATCTTTTAACCTTTCCTATATTAATCGCAAATGAAACCAGACCGTCTTACTGACTCAATGAAAAGATAACCTTCCATCTGGACCTCTTCAGTAGTCAAGTCGACGTTCCCCGAAGCGATCTCATCCCCACCAACCTTTTTACGCCAGTAAACGGCTACGACGCCTCGCCGCACATGACCTCCAACCCACCTCTTCCAACCACCAACCGCCTATTTCTCCTTGCAATCCCAACGATCCTCCTCACCGCCCTCCTCGTGCGTTCCCTCTCACTCCAGTGGAGTCCTCTCCCCTACAACATCGACGGCCTCAGCGAGCTCAGGGTCACCCAAGACATCCTCTTCTCCCATCACCTCGACTTCCCCGCTCTCACCAACGAAGCCGAGAGTTACGTTTCCGACATGCCCATCCTTGGGCTCCTCTCAGCCTTCTTCTGCTCGACTCTCGGGATCAACCCAGTCGATTCATTCCAGCTCCTCTCCGCTCTCCTCGGCGCCATCACCGTCTCCCTCTTCTTCCTCGTCTTCCGCCAGCACTGGAACACCTCCAAGGGCGCCCTCGCATCCGCCCTCGTCCTCGCCCTCACCGGCTCCTTCGTCTTCTCCTCCGGCTGCACGTGGAAGGAATCACTCGGCTTCGTATTCCTCGCCCTCGCGCTCTACTCCTACCCGCTCAGGGACCAACCACAATACCGCCTCCTGCTGGGCTCTTCGCTTCTTCTCACCATATTCACTCATCATCACATCACAATAGCAGCTTTCGTGATCGTCACATTCGCCGTCATGATCGACCTAGCCAACAGGACCAGGAAAGAGAGCTCCAAGCTCCTCTCCAGGAGAGAGCTCCTCGACGCACTCACCGTCATCACCGCCTGGACCGTCGCCATCGTCTACTACTGGCACGTACACCTTCCCTACATCGACTACCTCTCCCCCTCGACGGACCTCTACCTGTACCTCGCAGTCGCGTTCCTCCTCGTCCTCGTGGGCGTCCGGCTGTCCCGAAGGGACCGCCCCATGACCAGGGCGCCGATAGAACTCGTCGTGCCGGTTGCAGGCGCACTCCTGATGGCGTACAACTACGTGCATCCGATCTTCCCGGGCATGCCCGCCCCCGCGGGGCTCATAGCAGTCCCGTTCCTGGCGTATCTGATACTCGTCGCCCCCGCGTGGACCGGTGCTCAACTTGCGCTCTCCAAGCGCGGGCAGACCAAGAACCTCCTCCTCGCGATGCTCCTGGGACCCCTCTCGCTCATCCTGTTCGCCTTTCTTCGCTCGAACGACGCCACGTCGCAGCTGATCATCTACCGCATGTTCGACCTCGTCATGCCCGCGTTCGCCCTCCTGATAGGCGTGGGATTCGCGTTTATCGTCAAGGGGAGGGTCCGGCTGGGAATCGCTGCTGGGGCGTCGCTCGTCATCGTATGCGCCTCCACGCTTCCTATAGCGTACAGCAGCCAAGAGCTGTTCGGCGTGGAGAACCAGACCTACTGGTACGAGTACGACGCCGTCCAGTGGTTCTCGGAGCACGGCGTGAACAGCTACACGTCGGATCAAAGGCTAGGGGAGACGGGCGGAAGGCTGTTCGATCTGAACGGGAGCAGAGGGCTTCCGTACGATCTCCGGGAGGGCATCGCCCTGAACGGTTCGTCGTATTTCGTGCTCGAGCAGCAATGGACCAAAAAAGGCGCTCAAGAATTCCCGTTTGGTGTAGTTGTTGTCAAAAATGAGACTATCACAACGACCCTGAACGAGTCGAGTGTTGTGTATATCGGCGGGTCTGTCGGCAGTCAATTGACGCTATTCTGGACCACACCATGAGCACTACATGCAGCAGGAAGCGTGAAGGGATTTTTCGGCAGTCGTTCTCTCGTTGTACGACCACGTCGACGTTTACCTGGACGAGAGCGGTGACCTGGGATTCTCGCCCTCGAGCTCAAGGCATCTGGTCGTAGCCGGTGTAGCCTCCGCCGAATCGTTCCGATTCAGGAGGCTTGTCAGGGAAACACGTCGCAGGTTCGAATCTGAAGCCCGCCGCTGGTCTGAGTTGAAGTTTAACAGGAGCTCGAACAACCTCAGGGTCCATCTGTTGAAGGGCATAGCGGATACAGATTCTCTCATCGTTTGGACGGGAATAGTCAAGCGGGGATCTCAGGACAAGTTCAGATCAAGGAGGGAGGAGCTTGTTCGCAGCATGTTCGCGGAGGTCGCATCTGAGGTGTCGAGAAGGCTTCGGTCTAGGCGCATGGACCTCGTTGTCGACCGGAGAACGAACAAGGAGATGGAGAAGAAGGAATTCGATTCGGTCCTGAAAGCCGCCGTCTTTGCGAGACACGCTGGCTACTTCCCCCCGATGGTTCGAGTCAGGCATATCGATTCATTCAACAGTTATGGCTTGCAGCTGGCAGATCATGTCGCAGGAGCGGTCTTCCGAATGCTGGAGTTCAACGATGATTCGTTCATCAGGCTGATCACGCCTCGGATTGAGTACGGGCGGCTTAAATTCTGAAAACATGCAGCGCCTGGGGGGAGTGTTTTGGCGAGCACCGCACGGTACTCATATACCCCCCGGGCCTTACCTGCAATGACAACATCATCCTCAGATGCATAAAGCTTGCGCGTGGATGTAGCGCAAGAGCTCCAGTTCGGATTGGTTGTCGTGGAACGAGCAGAATCACTCACGCCCTCAACGAGTCAGGCGTGTTCTGTTTCGGCGAACCTTCCTGCTCCAAATGACCAAGAGTAGCATCTGTTCGGTCAACGTCACTCTAGGTGGCATTCCCAATTCGCCGCTTCGTCGGGGTAGTAGAACACTATGAGGACCACGATATCATAGGTCTGGGTCTGCCCCGGACCCAGAGATATGTCCAGTGAGTCTTCGTAGGTCGCGCCGTCGCTTGCATACGACACCGTGCAGACGATGGTGGCGGAACTCGTGTATATGCCCCAGTTCCGGACTTCGACGACGAATTCCATGTCCATGTTAGAAGTGTAGCTCGCATCCGCGCTCGTGATCGCCAAGAGCGGGACCTTCGCTGCAAATGCATACCCGAGGATGCCTCCGGCAACGGTCAACACTATCAAGAGCGAGGTCAGGAGCGTTTTGAAGTGGATGTCCACGAACCTGCTGCGCGGGCGGACGGAAGGTACCAGCCTTCTGAGACCCCAGCTATACCCGCAGTACTGGCAGCACACGGCGTTCTCCGGGCTTTCCATGCAGCAGTCCGGGCATTTCATGCCATTTCTCCTCCAACCGGGATTCCTTTCGGGGACATTTGAGGTTTTCCTCGTCCATAAAGAATATCCACCAGTCCCCTTCAAATCCAGAGATGTCGGACTAGCGCTTAGTGAACCAATAGAGTCCGCAGCCGTAGTCGCAATCGCTCAAGCGGTCTGGAGCGATGTTTCTCAAGAACTCTCCTTGGTCGTTGACTCCAGAGAACTCAAGGAGCTCGAGGTCCTGGAGATACGAGAGCACTGTTCCGGGCGAGTGAACCCTATGGGCGTTGAAGCAGACTCTCTCATGGCCGACAGGCAATCCGAGGTACAGGTTGCCTCCCGGAGCCAGAACCCGCGCGAGTTCCTTGCACGCCTTTCTCGAGCCGTCCGGATCGAGCTTGTCGGAATAGCGCCCTAAGCCGATGTGCTCGATGACGTGCAGACATGACAAAGACTTGACCGAATTGTCAGGGAAGGGAAGATTCAGAATATCGCCTTGGATGAATTTCAGCGTCGGGATGCTCGCCTCCAAAGCCCTCAGATCCACGTACTTGACGGGGACGACGTTGCTCAGGAGGCTCGCGTAAACCAGATTGGAGCCGACGTCGACATGCTCTTTGGGTTTGGCGCGAACCACCTTCTCGAACGCCCACCAGTCCTGATAGAAGTAGTGTTTGTCGAAGGGATGAGATGATCTCTTGTCGTGCAAGATCGGATACACATCAGATAGAGGAACGCTCTCGTTCTTGGAGAGAGCTCGGTACTTGCGGAGGTCGGAGAGATATTCGAAGTATCTCGGTATGCCAAGGGCGAGCTTTTGGATATCGAGAACCTCTCTCGTTAACCGCGTGACCCAGATGGAAAGTCTCCTGTCCATGTGTTTCTCAGGTTCGCTTTTCGCAGGAACGGTTGGGGACATTCGGCCGATCACCTAGCTGCCTCGGATAGAACTTGCCCAGCTAAAGGTTTTTCTAAAGGAGGAATGGCTTGGACGACGCCTAGGAAAAGCCAATGAGGACGGAAAGGAGACAACCCGAGGTCTTCTTACTCGTCTCTCTTGTCAATCCTCGGAGAGGTCCTTTTGGTCAGCCTCGGTCTCAAATCAGTGCGGGAGCAAATCATCTACCTTCAGAGAGTTGAAATACTCGTCGTACATTTTCCCCTCAGAGGTGGTAATATGAGAGGAAAAATCAATCCAAAGAAGATACTGAAACCCTTTGTCGGGGCATTCGCCGTGATGGCGATTGTGATGATGGTGTCTCCGGTGGTAAGCGCGGGGACGTGGCAGAAGCCGTACAGCGCGGCCACTCCAATCGCTGAGATAACGGCTAATACGCGTTCCGGAACTGGACAAACTAAAGTGTACACGTCACCTTACACTGCAATGGACTACGGAAATGTGTACATGGATGGTGCTTGCATAGCTGGGATTGCGGGATATGCTACCTTGGATATGCGTGCTGGGTTCAAAGGATTCGGCTTTACTGCGACTAAGGCCGTATACACCGTGACTTACACCTGGAAGGTCGTGTATAGTTACACTCTCACAGCCTTCATGAGCCCCTGGGGAGGATCTGCAGCTCAGGCTAGCTGCTACGTTTACGGGAACCTATACGATCAATCGTCTGGGGCTTGGATGCTGAATGGAGACAAAGGCACGTGTGTCTATTTACAGAAGATCACTGGGCCGTTGTCCGGAACCTGGAAAGCGACAGTTACGAAGACGGTTACCTTCACTTTGGTACTCGTTCCAGGCCACACCTACACATTCTTCACATACGTGAAGACGCACGCAAACGTCCAGGCCGTCGGAGGCGCCACAGCAACATCAAGGACTGATCTGGCGGGAGGCGAGTACGCGAACCTCCAAAGCATTGTTACAAGTTAGCCTTGATGGAGCTAAGGTGTAACGAAGCACAACGACGCAAACCTCTGTGTTGAAGAGGCTCTCGCGACCTCTTCTGAAAACCTTTTCCTTTCTGCGTTTTGCATTCGATCGCCGATTCGCGAGTCTCGTTCGCGGGCAGGGGTGTTTTGGCGGATAAAGCTCTATTCGCGGATCTCCTGCGTTATGGTCGCTTCGTCCCCTGTTGGGGATCTTGCTTCAATCCCCTTCCGATTAGAGAGAAATGGTTTGTGAGGGGTTAGAAACCCCTCCTTTCAACTACCCTTCCCGAGATACCATGGATTGGGTGTGTTGTACCTTGCGAAACCGAGCCAGTCAATTTGGTGGGTTCAGATTCCACAGGGTCCACCATGATTCTCGGAAGAAACCATAAAGAGGTTGGGACAGTACTGCCGACTAGATGGCTAGCCCAATGGTCAGCTTTCTGAGCTGGGACGATTCGGTCAGGGTCATCAAGCGGGTCAAGAATTGGCCTTCGTTCTTCGTGGACTGGTCCAGGCTTACGGGGAGGCGCGGACCGTCCGTCGTGAAGATGAGGGACGGCATGCGACTCCTCGCAAGATCTCGTTCGGAGGACAAGGACGTCATCCGCGGGGTCGTGCTGAACCGAGAGTACTCTCCGGAAGGATTCGGGATAGGAAGCCATGATACCGTTGTCGATATCGGCGCGCATATTGGCGCCTTCACTGTCGCATCGGCCAGATCCGCGACAGAGGGCATCGTGTACGCCCTCGAACCCGTGGAGGCGAACTACGAGCTCCTGCTTCGGAACATCGAACTGAACGGACTGAAGAACGTCGTTCCGACGAAGTTGGCTGTGGCTAAGGACACTGGTAAGAGAGAGATGTTCGTCCAGGAAGATGCGACGTCTGGACATTCGTTTCATTATCGCAGCAATCGGAATCCAGTGGTCGTGGACACGACCTCATTGGAGGATTTCATTGACCGCCTGAGCATCAAGAAGATCGATCTTCTCAAGATAGACTGCGAAGGGGCGGAGTACGAGATCCTCACGAACTGCCCGGAGAGGGTCTTCTCGATGATCCGACGGATAGGCATGGAGTATCACTTTGGCGAGGACAAGAAGGACCCTCAGGTCCTCATCGACATCCTGGAAGAGAATCAATTCAAAGTAACGATGTCGAGCCCCAAAGACTGGGGCGGGATGATCTTCGCGACAAGACGATGACCTCTGAGCGCCCTGGTTGGCGGCCTCCCTGCCCCCATTTCCAGAGGACAAGCCTAAAGAATGGGACTGCCATAAGTCCCTCGTTCGGGAGAATTCAGATGGCAATAATGGTGACGGGCGGAGCAGGATTCATCGGCAGTCAGCTCGTGGACGAGCTGCTGGCCAAGGGAGAAGAAGTCAGGGTCCTCGACGACTTCTCCTCTGGCAGGATGGAGTTCGTGGCTCCCCACAAGGACGACAAGCGGTTCAAGCTGGCGAAGGTCGACATCAGGAACCTCTCAGCGATCAAGAAGCTGTTCAAGGACTGCGACACGGTCTACCATCTCGCTGCCAACCCAGACGCGCGAAGGGGGATCACGAACACGCGCTTAGACCTGGAACTGGAGACAGAGGCGACCTACAACGTCCTGGAATCCATGAGGCTCTCAGATGTGAAGGAGATAGTGTTCTCATCGAGCGGCACGATCTATGGCGAAACCCCCGTTCGGCCGATCGCGGAGGAGTACGGCCCCGTTCTTCCGATATCGTTGTACGGCGCCGGCAAACTTGCGTCTGAAGGGCTGATCAGCGCATTCTGCGGGACCTTCGGTTTGAAGGCCTGGATATACCGTTTCGCGAACGTGGTCGGACCTCGAATGACGCACGGAGTGATATTCGATCTCGTGAACAAGCTCGAGAAAGACAAGTCCGAGCTCGAAGTCCTCGGCGACGGGACGCAGAACAAGCCATACATCCATGTCAGCGACTGCATCAGCGGGATGTTCTTCGGCAAGAAGGCGTCTCAAGACCAGTTGAACGTATTGAACCTCGGTGTCGAAAGCACGACCGCTGTCTCCGAGATAGCCGAGAAGATAGTCTCTGAGAAGGGACTCATGAACTGCAGGATACGGTACACCGGTTCGGAACGAGGATGGCCGGGAGACGTGCCCCAGTTCAGGTTCGATGTCAGGAAGATGACTCAGCTCGGTTGGAAGGTCAAGTACTCCTCGGGCCAGGCGGTCGCGAAGGCCATCCGAGAACTGCTCGACGAACGGAAGAGGAAGTAGTCATGCAAGTGGTCGTTCTCGCCGGAGGCCTCGCTACCAGACTCGGCAGTCTCACAGATCGCTCTCCGAAGTCGATGGTCGAGATCGAGGGACATCCGTTCATCGCGTACCAGCTCTCCATGCTGAAGCGTTTCGGAGTCAACAAAGTGCTTCTATGCGTCGGGCACATGGGCAATCAGATCCAGGAGTTCGTCGGAGACGGGAGCCGGTTCGGTCTTGAGGTCTCCTACAGCGACGAGGGGTTGCATCTACTCGGGACCGCAGGAGCCCTGAAGAACGCGGAACCTCTCCTGGAGGGCGAGTTCGCCGTGGTCTACGGTGATTCGTTTTTCACATTGCCGATCGCTACCATCTGGGACAAGTTCCTGAAGTCCAAGTCCCCTGCGATGATGGTCGTTCTCAAGAACAAGAACAGGTACGGTGCGAGCAACTGCGAAGTCAAATCCGGACTCGTGACCAAGTACGCGAAGGGCTCGAAGACCCAATCGTTCGAGTACATCGACTTCGGATTGGTCTGTATGAAGAGATCGCTCCTGTCCTCGATTCCAGGCGGCACCAAGACCGACATGTCGGTCATCTTCTCCTCCCTGGTCGGCAAGAAGAAGCTCCTGGCGTATGAGGTGTTCCAGCGGTTCTACGAGGTCGGCTCCGTCCAAGGCATCGCGGAGTTCGCTGAATACGTGAAGGACGCTGGGCATGACAGCCTTCTATGGTCTTCGGGTGCTTGTCCCGAATGACTGGCTAGAGGGATTCCAGGGGCGAAAGGGCAATATACCATTTGTTGGCTATGAGGACCGGTACTAGGACTTCAGAACGGTATCACATTTTGTCGAGGTGGTCATAATCATCGTATCGCGAGCGCCTGTAAGAATCTCGCTTGGAGGCGGGGGGACGGATTTGGAATCGTACTACTCCAAGTTCGGCGGGTTCCTCATCGCAGGCGCGATCGACAAGTATGTCCATGTCTGCGCGAACCGGAGGTTCCACAAATCGATCAGACTCAGCTATTCCCAAACGGAGATCGTGGACCGCGTCGAGGACATCAAGCACAAGATCTTCCGAGAGGCTTTGTCGATGGTGGCAATCGATGGCGGCATCGAGCTGGTATCCATCGCGGACGTCCCGGCCAATTGCGGCCTCGGGACTTCGAGCAGCTTCACAGTCGCCCTGCTGAATGCACTGTACACCTACAAGAGGGACTTCGTCACTCAAAAGCAGCTCGCAGACAAAGCGTGCGAGCTCGAGATAGAGCGGCTTGGCGAGCCCATAGGAAAGCAGGACCAGTACATCAGCGCGTTCGGGGGCCTGACCTGCCTGACATTCGAGAAGAACGGGGCCGTTCGCGTCGAGCCGTTGAAAATATCCGCAGAACATGCGAGGGAGCTGGAGAACAACATCCTTCTGTTCTACACTGGCATCGAGAGAAGCGCGTCTGATATACTTACCGAGCAGAATGAGAGAAGCAAGAAGAACGAGCCGCCCGTGCTCGATGTTCTGCACAAGATCAAGGACATCGGCATCAAGACAAGGCATGCGTTCGAGAGCGGCGACCTGGACAAGTTCGGCGAGCTGCTCGACGAGCACTGGAGGATAAAGAAGAACCTCTCAGGCAAGGTGTCCAACGAGTTCATAGACAAGTGTTATGACACCGCGAGGAAAAGCGGAGCGCTCGGGGGCAAGATCATGGGCGCTGGTGGGGGAGGGTTCTTCCTGTTCTACTGCAGCGAGAAGAAGGGGAAGCTGATGTCTGCGATGAAAGCCGCCGGCCTTCAGCATATGCCATTCAGGTTCGACCACGAAGGCGCAAAGATATTGGCCAACGTGAGGGGTTCGTAACGAGGTTGATTCGGAATGACAAATACGAAAGCGATGATTGACGAGCATCTGAAAGAGACCGAGGCTATCGCGTCCAAGACCTCAAGGGATTCGTTGGCCAAGATAGTCGATCTCCTGTTCTCCGCCTGGAAG
>JBGQAM010000090.1:0-5362 GCA_041494275.1 Thermoplasmata archaeon
ATGCTGGCCATATACTTCGGAATTGGCTTGCTTCTGATAAGGCTTGGGTCGCTCATGTGGGGAACGGCCAACACATCCGACGGAAGGGACTGGGGACAGATAGTCAAGTCCTTCGGCATGCTGGTCCTGACTGGTGCGATGATCTTGGCTGGGCTTGTAAGGCACGACATGGAGAAGTTGGTGAGGTTGGTTCTGATAATCAGTGCGACCCTACTGATAATCTTCGTCGGCTTCTGGACCGGATTCTGGCTCTGAACCACCGGCATCTGAAGCTGCTCAACCGAGACTTGCTGAGATAAAACCCTTTCAATTTTTGAGTTTCTTTCCAAGTTTCTGCTCCACTGACTGGATCTTCTTGTCGATCGTGCCTTTCGCGCCCTTCCGATCATCAATCTTGATGGTTGTGATGACCCTTGGGCACATTTCAATGACCTTCGTGTGGCATCTCTTGACGAGAGCCATGACATCATCGTACTCCCCCTCAACAACAGTCCCCATCGGGTTGATCTTGTACCTGAGACCGGAATCCTCAACTATCTTCATGCATTCCGCCACATACTGGCTAACGCTCTCACCCACACCTATCGGGACTACACTGAACTCGATCAACATCTCTTCAACCACCGTACACATCTGTCCATCAGTCCGCCGGGCGCTTTCCAGCGGGAAACGGAGCAGGCTTCGCCTGCCCTACTCGTCATTGGCGAACATATTTATACGATGACTTGCTAGATTAACATTGCGAAAACAAGCTCATGTTGACCGGTTTGTAGGGGGTTGTGTTGTTGTGAAGGGCAGTGGGGAGAATATGAATGTTCTGACGAAACTGAAGAAGTCTGACGGAACGACCATCGGCTCGACATTGACCGTCGAGCACCTGACCAAGGCCATCAAGAACAGCATAGACAAGGCTGGAATGCCCGAGGAGGAGGCCCGCGCGATGGCGCAGCATGTGATGAACTTCTTCGGGTACAGCGAGCGGATCATCGACAACGTGCTCGAACCCGAGGACCGGGACGCGTTCTACATGCTCGAGGATGCGGGCATACTCATGACCGAAAGAGAGGAGACTACCCTCTACGACGGCCGCGAGTGGAGGATCCACTACTGGATGTTCCGCAAGGAACGCATACACGAGCTCATCTCCGGAAGGAAGGGACTCGATTTGGGACCCGGTGGCGCGGACAACGTCTACGACGAAATCCCTGACGACATCTGGAACAGAGAATAGAGAAACCATTTCGCACGCATCTTTTCCACTTTCACTCCGCCCAGCGAAAGCACTTAGACCATCTCGGGCTTAGTCCCGGATGGATGGTACTGAGAATCTTCCCCTATCAGCCGCGCCCGGGACAGGAGCGGCTCATGGATCTCGTCGGTTCTTCTTGTCAAGATCGCAGGCACCTGGTGCTCGAGAGCGGGACCGGGACCGGCAAGACCGTATGTGCGCTCTCCTCCTGCATCGACTACTGCCAATCCAGAGGGAAGAAGCTGCTCTATGTCACTCGGACGAACTCACAGCAAAGACAGGTCATGCTCGAGCTTCGGCAGATCGCAGAGCGCAAGGATGTATTCGGGGTGGCGCTCCAGGGACGAAAGAACTTGTGCCCGTTGGCCCGCACAGACTCAGAGCTCGCACAGGGTAATCCGGAAGAACTGTCGAAGGTCTGCGGCGAGCGCAAGGCAAGGGTCATCAAAGGAGATGACGAGGCGTGCAAGTACTACGCGTCGACGGTCTCCGAGGACCTGCAGCCTGTAATGCGGTTTGCTAGAGAAGAACTGCCAACAGCTGAGGAGTTTTGCTCGCATTGCGTCGACCGCGGGCTCTGCCCGTACGAGATAAGCAAGATGCACGTCCCTGCGGCAGACGTTGTCACCGCGCCATACATCATGTTCTTCGACGAGTTCATCCGCCATGCCTTGCTTGACTGGATGGCCTGCTCGCTCCAGGACATAGTATTGGTCGTCGACGAGGCGCACAATCTGCCGTCATACGCGCGCGAGCTCGAATCGGCAGCGCTCAGCGAGGTAGCGTTGAGGCTTGCAGAGAAGGAAGTCGATGAGTTCGGAGATCCCGAGGTCGCGGACGGCATCAGCCTGGACGACTTCGTGCTGATGATCGAGGATGTCCTTGACAAAGCGGTCGATGAGTATCTCATCGACGAGGACGGAATCATCCCGCAGTCTCATCTCGAAGAGGAGTTGATGTTCGGCACGCATCTTACAAGCAGGGGCTTGAGCGGGCTGATTTCCCAGGCGTCGAACTTCGGGGAGATGGTACGCGACCACAGGAAGCTGACAGGGAGACTCCCGAGATCCTATGTACATGGAACGGCCCGTTTTCTGACATTCTGGCAGAGCCTTGAGGAGAGCGAGTACGTCAAACTCGTCACCAAGTACGAGGATGCGAAGGCGTTCGAGGCGTATTGTCTCGATTCCGCGATAGCCTGCAAGCCGATAGCTGAGTGTCATTCGAGCGTACACATGTCAGGAACCCTCAAGCCACTTGAAGAGTACAGGGACTCGATAGGTCTCTCCAAGGATGCTCGCCTGGCCGACATCCCGTCTCCGTTCCCGCCCGAGAACAGGCTGGTCCTGTACGTCGACGATGTCTCGACCAAGTATGAGGACATCGAACGGAACGATTCGATGATAGACAGGATTGGGGAGCGGGTGTCGGACCTGGTCTCGAAGATACCCAGAAGCACAATCGTGTTCTATCCTTCGTACGCGCTAATGGAGAAGATATCGTCCAGGACGAGGCTAGCCTCGGGAGGCAGAAGCGTGTACTTCGAGAGGCGGGACATGGACCAGGGTCACTTCATGAAGATGGTGAGCGACTTCAAACTCACTCCTGGGAAGGCGCTGCTCCACGCAATCGCCGGGGGCAGGGTTAGCGAAGGGATCGACTTTCCAGGCGCCGAGATGGAGCTGGCGGTCATTGCCGGAATTCCGTACCCCAAGCCGACCGCGAAACAGCGGGCATTCCAACACTTCTGCGAGCTAAGGTTTGGCAGAGGGTGGGAGCATGCCGTCAAGGCGCCAACTGCGAGAAAGCTGCAGCAGGCGGTCGGGAGGCTGATAAGGAGCGAGACCGACAGGGGCGTCGCCCTCGTGCTGGACAAACGAGTTGTCCATTTCCTCGACACGCTCGGCGCGAGGAGGACCAGTGACCCAGTGAGCGACATCGAGGAGTTCTTTTCTTCCGAGCCAAACATCGCTCCGCTCGTGGTGCAGAAAGAAAACGCAAGAAGAGGGCTCCAGTTGTAGCGACGCCACCCATACGTTTCAATTAATATAGGGTTCTGCAATACAGCCCGCAATGACCCCTACCGAGGCAGCTCTTGCGGGCCTGTGGCTGATGTTACCCGCCCTAATCCCCAATTCTGCAGCCGTCCTCCTGGGAGGGGGAATTCCAATGGATATGGGGAAGAGCTGGAGAGGGAAACGGATCCTGGGCGACGGCAAGACCTGGAGGGGATTCTTGGGAGGTGCAGCATCGGGAACGACCATTGGTGTGTTGCAGATTGCCTTTGCACCCGCTCTCGGCGTCGACGGCACATGGGGGTTTGGCGATTGGCCATGGTCTTTGTGTGTCGTGCTCAGCCTGGCTTTCGGATCCATGCTCGGGGACAGCGCGGGATCGTTATTGAAGCGCAGGCTTGACCTGGGTCGGGGGGTCAAGGCGCCCATCCTGGACCAGTACAACTTCGTCATAGGCGCCTTCATCCTCGTCATCGCCTTCCAGGGGGGTTGGTTCTTTGACCACTACATCCGAGGCAACGGTGTGTACGGCCTCATCCTGTTCCTGGTCGTGGCTCCGCTCCTCCACAGAGTTGTGAACATCATAGGTTATAAGTTGGGAAGAAAGGATGTGCCATGGTAGGAAGTGAGACCGTGCTGAAGCAGCTGTTGAAGGATATGAAGGTCGTTCAGACGGGCGAGTTCATTCTAGCATCCGGAAAGAAGAGCAACTACTTCGTGAACATCAAACGCGCAAGCACAAATCCACAGGTGCTGCGCGAGATCGGCAAGGCGATGGCGCCATATGTCGGCGAGGCAAAGATTGCGGGGATGGCGTTGGGAGCGGTTCCTCTGGCCGTCGCGGTCGCGCTGGAGACGAACAGGCCATTCGTCATGGTCAGAAAAGAACCGAAGGACCACGGGACCAAGGAGCTCATTGAAGGAGAGGTCCTCCCAGGCGAGAAGTTCATCATCGTCGAGGATGTCGCGACGACCGGTGGATCGACCATGAGAGTGGTTTCGGCGCTCAGAGAGAAGGGCGCGAATGTGGCGAGGGCAGTTGTTGTCGTCGACAGACAGGAGGGTGCCAGGGAGATGCTTACGGAGCACGGGATAGAGCTCATCTCCTTGTTCACGGCGAAGGATCTGGCATGACCTGCGGCAGGATAGATTTCGGGTGCACAAAGTGTCGTCTCTCAGCGAAGCGGACTCGCGTTGTGCTAGGGGTTGGTTCTCGAAGCTCAAGAATTGTGTTCATCGGAGAAGCGCCAGGCAAAGATGAAGACCTGCAGGGCAGACCGTTCGTTGGGAGGTCGGGGAAGCTTCTTGACCTAGCGCTGGAAGAGGCAGGCGTCCGAAGGACCGATGTCTACATTTCCAATCTGGTCAAGTGTCGACCGCCCGGCAATCGCCGTCCGAGAAAGGACGAGATCAGAACCTGCACTTCGCTGTACCTGGAACCTGAAATAGCAGAGATATCCCCCGATGTCGTCTGCGCGCTCGGCCAGACAGTTGCTGAGCATCTTCTAGGTCAGAAGCACAAGATGAAGGATATGATTGGGAGTGAGTTCGAATTGTCCTTTGCTGGCCGGAAGACACGGCTGTTCGTTGCCCTTCATCCCGCTGCATGCCTATATCAAAGGAAGAACCTCCCAAAGTTCAAGGACAGCGTCAGATCCAGTCTGGAAGCGGCCGGGCTCGTTCAGAGGGCCGCTCGGCGATGAAATGTTATTTTAGCCACTTCGCACTAATACTGGGCGATGACCTGGGCGCGTAGGACCATAGTGCCGTTTGTACTGTTTTCGATCACCGTGGGCCTCTTCCCGATTGCCGGTGGTTCAGCGGACGGCTTCCGTTCTGACACAACATGGACGGTAATGGTCTACATGGCGGATGACACGATCTCACCGCTCCCCTGGGAGGACAACGTGAACTCGATGGAGGCCGCGACACAGGCACCAGGCACAAGCATACTAGCGCTCGTGGACCCTCCTGGCTTCGGCAACTCCCAGATTCTGAAGATCACACATGACCCGAATCCGCAAAGCGCAACTATCGTCTCCCCTGCCATCGACGACGGCGGGGTAGTCATTTCACCGACCGATCACGAGGTGAACAT
>JBGQAM010000069.1:0-8419 GCA_041494275.1 Thermoplasmata archaeon
ACTATCGCCTCGTCAAGGTCGACCATGATATCAGCTCAGGTCGCGAGCTTCTTCACGTAGGCCTCGACCTCGGCCTCCGTGAGCCTCCTGAACTTCTCGCCGACTTTAACAAGGCCTATCTCGACAGCCTTCGTGTTGAGTGCCTCCTCAGTCGCCTTTGTGAGTGCCTTGAGTCCGAGCAGGATGGCCTCGTCCTGGGAGAGGTCCTCCTTGTACTCCTCCTCGAAGACGTCCATGATGGCGTTCTTGCCAGCGCCTATGGAGCCGGCCTTGTATGCGACGAGCGCGCCGCTCGGGTCCGTCTCGAACAAGTGGCAGCCCTGCCCATCGACTCCCGCAACCAAAAGTGCGGTTCCGAATGGCCTGACGCCGCCATACTGGGTGTAGTTCTGCTTGAAGTCACAGAGTCTCTTCACGAGCGTCTCGATGTCCATCTTCTCGGCGTAAGTGACCTTGTTTACCTGGGCCAACATCCTTGCATAGTCCACCAGGACGCGGGCGTCTGCGACCAAGCCCGAGGTCGCGCAGCCGATGTGCTCGTCTATCTGGAATATCTTCTCGATGGACCTCGACTCGATGAGCTTGCTCGCGATCCTCTTGTCTACTATGAGCGCGACGCCGTCCTTGAACTTCAGACCAACGGTTGTCGTTCCTCTCTTTACTGCCTCTCGGGCATATTCCACTTGGAACAGTCTGCCATCCGGCGAGAAGACTGTTATCGCTCTGTCATATGCCATCTGCCCTGGTTGCATTTGTGTAACACTCCTTCTGAAAGTGAGATAGGCTGAGCTACCTTGGCTCTATCTGGATTTCGCCTAAGGTGGTAACTTGATATAAAGGTTTTCGGCGAATGTTCGAAACTATTGCCCAAGGTCGAAGTGTGTCAAAATCGCTCTTCGTTCCCGCCAATTCTGGTCTTGTACTTCACCTTCAGGGTCTTGATCGTCCCTGAGGTTCGAAGGGTAGATACCTTGCACGCGGTTCCTCTGATCGAATCCATCTTGGAGAGTATCGTGATGGCCTCCTCCTTCAGCAGATGAGGAACCTTTAGGATCCCGAAGTTGTCCTCAAAGACAGTTATCCTGAAAGAGTTCGCGAGGGGAGTGCCCCTTGCGGCATGGATCAGAGAATCGAGAAAATCGTTTCGGGCGAAAGTGGGTTCGCCCTCGATGCTGAAGGCGATGTATCTATACCTCTCACCCGGAGCTTTGCTGGGCATGGAAGCTCTCAGCGCACGAAGTCTACTCCGTGCTTGGTCTTCGGTTCCGAGTCCCTTGAGGACATCAGTCCTGGTCCTTTGACCCCGGTGAGCACGACCATCGTCCTGATGAGTCCGCTCATGTTCGGGTCCACACTGCAGCCCCAGATCAGCCTTGCGTTCGGGCTTATCCTGGCTCCCACCAGCTCCGCAGCTTTCTCCGCCTCCGTGACCGTCATGTCGTTCCCGCCAGTGACTCTGATGAGTGCTCCCCTTGCAGACGAGAGGTCGATGTCCCCCAGGAGCGGTGATTCGAGGGCCTGCTGGACGGCCGAATCTATTCTGTCCCCCTTTGCCGTCTTGTTTGTCGCCTCGCCCATGCCGATCATCGCGATGCCGCCATTCTTCATGATGGTCATCACATCGTTGAAGTCGAGGTTGACGAGCCCAGGCTTAGTTATGATCTCTGTGAGGCCTTTTATCGACTCCATCAAGACCTCGTCTGCGACCCTGAATGCCGCGTCCAGGGGGAGTTTCGGCACCAGTTCGAGCAGTTTGTCGTTTTGTATCACAGCGCAAGTGTCGCAGTGCATCTTGAGTCTCTCGAGCCCTTTCAGCGCATTGTCCATCCTGACTTTCCCCTCGGCCTTGAACGGGATAGTCACTATGCCGATCACGAGCGCTCCTGACTCCCGGGCCAGCCTCGCGACCACGGGTGCCGAGCCAGTGCCTGTCCCTCCTCCCATTCCGGCCGTAACGAATACTATGTTGGAATCCTTGACGAATGCCTTGAGTTCTTCCTCGGCCTCTTGAGCAGCCCTCTCGCCTATCTCTGGCAATGCCCCAGCACCTAGTCCGCGTGTCGTCGATCTTCCGAGGAGTATCTTGTGCGGCGAGTGAACGTTCAGGAGGTGTTTCGCGTCGCTGTTCGCCGCGACGAGCTCTGCGCCGAATATCCCGGCCGTGCTCAGGCGATTGATAGTGTTCGATCCACCGCCACCACAACCGACGATAGCTATGCTGACCTTCAGCTTCTCTACGATCCTCGCCAGCTCCTCGTCGTCCGGGATCCCCAGATCTGTCTTCTGACTCTTCACTAGCTCGTGCTGTTCAAGAGCATCATCAATAAGCGATTTCATGTCATCCCATCCGAAATTGTTTACGCATACGTATTATACACTATAGTATATAAATGCAGTCCGGCCAGATGGTTGTGGCATGCTTCTTTTCGATAGGCGAATCTTCCGTTGGAAACAACTCCGCGGGAGCCGTTCGAGCATCCCGAAAGCGCCTAGAGAACGCGCATCTAGTTCTCCGATTGGCGAGTGAAATGGGCTAGTGAACAACCGTCCTTTCTTCCTTCGGAAGAACAAAGTCGGGATTACTGGCTCATATCTGGGTCTAGATATGTTTATATTCTGGATACCTGATTACTTATCTAGTCTTATGGGGTGCACTCATGCCGAAGTCTCTAGTGAAAGATGCATTGGGAAAAGACGTACAAGACGTAGTGGAGAGGTCTTCCCCTCAGCCCGCAGCGCAAGTGCAGGCAACAACACCTGCAGTCTCGACCGCGGATGACGAGGAGATAGCAAAGATCGCGGCGCAATTGGATGTTTCTATCAAGATCATTGGTTGCGGCGGCGGCGGTTCCAACACCATCAACAGATGTGTTGAGGCAAGAATCTCAGGCGCTCAGCTGTGCGCGATTAATACGGATGCCAAGCACTTGTTGGCCATCCATGCTCCAAAGAAGATCCTGATCGGAAAGAACATAACCAGAGGTCTTGGAGCAGGCGCCATACCTCAGGTCGGAGAGGCAGCAGCCAAGGAGAACGAGCGGGAAATACGCGATTTCCTCACCGGTGCGAACATCGTGTTCGTCACTGCTGGAATGGGCGGCGGAACCGGAACGGGCTCTGCTCACTTTGCGGCTCGCCTGGCGAAGGAACAGAAGGCCTTGACGATCGGAGTGGTCACATTGCCCTTCAAGGCGGAGGGTGAAGTGAGGATGGAGAACGCCCTCGACGGGCTTGAGAGGTTGAGGAGACTGTGCGACACGACGATAGTCATCCCCAACGACAAGCTGCTCGAGCTAGTTCCGAAGCTGCCAGTGGATGCAGCTTTCAAGGTGGCGGATGAAGTACTCATGCAGACCATCAGGGGCCTGACGGAGATCATCACCAAACCCGGCCTGGTCAACTTGGATTACAGCGACATCATGACCGTCATGAACGAGGGCGGCGTCGCGTTCGTCGGTATCGGCGAATCCGATGAGGCAGACCCCGAGGACAGGATCGAAGCGGCGATCGAGGAGGCGCTCAACTCTCCGTTGCTTGGAGAGATCGACCTCAAGGAGTCGAAGGGAGCACTCATCAGGGTCGTGGGCGGTCCGGACATGACCGTCTCCGAGGCACAGAAGGCAGCGGAGGTTGTCGGTCAGAGGGTCGCAAAGCACGCTAGGCTCATCTGGGGATGCAGCATCGACCCAGCGCTCGAGAACACTGTCAAGATACTCTTGATTGTGACCGGTGCTAGGTCCGATACCGTCATGGGGAGCGGAGCGTCCTCCGCGCCTGGAGCGTCATCCAAGAGAGCCCCTGCGGCCAGCTCGAGATCCTTCGGAAGAGACGACGAGCCCATTGACTTCGTCAGATAGGCGGGTTCTTCGCGAGCCAGCTCTTCGCAAACTCCAAACGGCGGACGAACAATTTGTCCGCCTAGCGTCTTACTTTTCTTTCGACTTTCCCTTCCAATCTCGGCTTGTCCGCAAACCTGGATCCGCACCCGGTGCAAAATTGGTCTTCGAGTTCCACCTTCCCACCGCAGACCGAACATTCGGCTCCTCCCACCCTGTCCGAGAAGATGACTCCGCACAGGCAGGCGAATGCATCCTTGTCCACCCTCCTCCCGCAGGCAGGGCATTCAGACACGAACTCAATCAGGGAGTGCCCGCAGTGTTGGCAGCTGTTTGCGGTCTCAGGTATCTCCCCGCCACATTTCGGGCAGAGCATATTGCCTTCTCCTACCAGCAGCGCACCGCACGCGCAGGCCTTCTCATTCTCGCCTACGATCCTTCCGCACTCAGGACATTGGAACAAGTCCATTGAGAAGTCCGTCGAGAATACCACACCACACTTCCTGCAGAACATGTCCTCGTCCATCAGGTTCGCTCCACATTCAGGGCACTGAAGAGACCGCTTGTACATTGTGCAGTCACAGCTTTCGCCATCGAGCAGGCGTCTGCCGCAGATGCTACAGAACGAGGCGTTGTCCGGTGATCTCTGAATCTGATCCTTCAGCAAGAGATACGTGTTCTCTGTGATCTCGCCGAGAAGGAACCTCTCTTCGAGCAGGAGCAACTTGTCATCCTTCGCCAGTGGCACAGGCCTGATGACAGGCATCTTGGAGTCCACAACGTGGGGTTTCTGCGCAGAATATCCCAACTGTTTTCCGCATATGGGACAGGTGTTCACACGCATCGCGCATGAGTTGTGGAACTGTTTTCCGCATCCGCACAATACACTCGGTAGATCGGGCTTTATCATTCCGAGGCAGATGTCGCACTTGATTTGTCCTTTGACCCTGACCGCCTTGACCTGTGGGCGGGTCCTCATCCTCATCTTCCTTGCAGCTGCTCTTCTGATTTGCCCCTTTGGGACTTTTATCATCCTGGGCCTGTCGACGGCTGCCCTTCTGGCCACAAACATCGTCGAACAAAGAACTACCAGGGTCTCCAATCCCTTCACTCCAGCTCAGGAGCGGATTGCCTACAACGGATATAAAAGACCGACACGTGATGCACCTATCATGGCAATGAAGGACACTGTTAAGTTCGTGAACGAACTCATGGCGGTTGCTGCCAGGACCGCCCCGAAAGCAGCCGGTCAGGATTTCATCGAGATCATCACGCTGTCCGATTCGGAAAGGATCACGGTTGGCAACGAGATGGTTCAGATTGGCAAGGAGCGAGGAATCCATGGTTTCGAGCGGGATGGGAAGAACGTCCTCGATTCCGACGCGGTTATCCTCATCGGCCTCTTGCCCCACAAGGGCGTGGGATTGAACTGCGGAGCCTGCGGCTATGCGAGCTGCCAGGAGTTCAATACGAAAGCATTCACTGGAGATTTCCAGGGTCCCAATTGCGGAGTGAGGCTGCTCGATCTCGGTATCGCATTGGGTTCAGCTGCCAAGATTGCCTCGGAACTCAATGTAGACAACCGGATAATGTACAGGATAGGCGTCGCCACCAGACGCCTGAAGATCGGGAAATCCAACATCATGCATGGGATTCCGCTCTCAGCGACGGGCAAGAGCATCTTCTTTGACAGACCGACGAAGTGAGGCGTGCCAGCCCATAAGTTGCGGATTCTCCTCATTTTCTTGGCGGAGGCCCCAAATTGGTACCGTCAAGGAGATACACCACGAGGCTTCCTTCATCGACCAGCTTGTTTCTGAATATCGGTCCCAGTCTCGAACTGCTCGCCTTGTTTACCGGGGTACCTGTCAATAGCGGATTGAATGCGGGCACGACAATCAGCTCGTTGGGGCAACTCGGATACCTCTCCAGGACTTGTCTCCTTCTGAAGCCTGCTCTCACCCAGCACTTCTCGTTGCTCTTCGTTCCCAGCGTATCCGTGAGCAGAACTGATGGATGAATGTGTCCCATGACTAGCTTGGACGCGCTCATCGTCTCTTTGGCTGGCCAGACATGTCCGTGACAAACGCCAGTGTCCTCCAGTCTCATCCCTCTTCCGGCAACCGCTTGGACTTTCGCCGGAAGGATCGCGGACAGCCCACCATCATGGTTGCCAGCGATGATTGTCACGTTTCTGTACCTTCTGAGGAGGGCCTCGAGAAACGGAGGTATCTCTCTGTCTTCCCGATAGCTGACTGAAGGTATCTTGTGCTTGACGTCGCCGAGTATCAGGAGATTGTCGCCATGGGATGCGAGCGACTCGAGGCTCGAAAGCATCTTCGGAGCCTGAGAAGGAATGTTGAACCCGGCACGCCTGAGCTGCGCCTCTATTCCAAGATGAAGATCAGATACGCACACCCATTTCCTCTGCCCCTCGATGACAAGCGCCGGAAGATCGGGGACTGGTTCCAGATTCACGGTTCTCCATACTGCGACCTGGAGATAAATGTGATTCCTTATCTGCCGAGAAAGAGCCTCTCTGCCAGCAGCCTGGGCAGTCCAGCGGCAAGTATCGCCTCAGATGCGCCGTCAATATCGTAGCCGACTCTTCTGACAACGCAGCTCCTCATTTTCGTATCGAGAACCGCGAAACTTGCTCTGGAATCTCCGTCTCGCGGTTGCCCCACAGAGCCCGGGTTGATTGCCATAATCGAGCCGAAATCCTTCACATATGGGACGTGAGTGTGGCCGAGAATGAGAAGGTCGCCTCCAGAACTTCTCACGATGTCTTCATTGATCTCGTCTTCATAGACATATTCGATTGCGCTCCTGACAGAGCCATGATACATGGCGACTTTCATGTCGCCAGCCTCGAACTTTGATTCAATCTCTAGAGATCCGAGGTATCTGTGAGATCCTTCTTCCAAGGCCGACGCGGTCCATCTAGATGCTGCGGCCGCATAGGGATTCATACCCGTCGCGTCATTCGTGAGAGCCGAAATCTCGTGATTTCCCAGGACTGCGTGCGCAGCCACATCTCTGACAATATGGCAGCACTCGTTTGGGCTCGCTCCGTACCCAACGATGTCTCCGGCGCAGACCACCTGGTCGATATCTTCTCTCTCCATCTCCCTCGTCACCGCTTTGAGTGCTTGGTGATTTGAGTGGATGTCTGCAACGATCGCCAATTTCATAGTCGATACCCCGTTGGTCTCTCACAAGTATCTGCGGAGGACGAGAGGTATCTTCTCAATCACGTCAGTTGCCAGAAGGCCGTAGCTCTTCTCCTCGAACGCGAGATTGCCGGCGACCCCCGCAGTAAATGCGCCGACTCTAGCGGCGCTGAACGGGGTCGCTTTCTGGGCAAGTACGGAGGCGACGATCCCAGTGAGCACGTCCCCCGTGCCACCCACAGTCATTGCGTCGTTGTGGACCCTGTTCAATTTGACGAATCTCCCGTCGCTTACCACATCCGTCGGGCCCTTAAGAAGAATGCTCATCTTGAGTCTTGACGCCGCCTCTCTAACCGCCTCTCCTCTCTTCTCTTGATCGTCGGGGTGTACGGTCTTTCCGGTCAGCTTCTTGAACTCGCCAGCGTGTGGGGTGATCACTCCAGATTTCTTCTTCAGTATCCCAGGCTTGTCGCCACAGGCGGCGATTGCATCCGCATCGATCACCAAAGGTTTGCTCAGCCTCGGTATCATGCTCTGAACTGCGGAGATGGTCTCCTTGGCGCTGCCCAATCCCGGGCCGATGGCCACAACGTCCACCCCCCTCGCGAATTCGACGAGGTAGTCGACGTGCTCTTCCGAGAGTATCTCTCCCCTCAAGGGCTTGACAATGATGTTGGGAGAGTAGACGGAAACCGGAAGCGCGGCAGACTCAGGAGTAGCGACGAAGGTGAGGTCGGCACCGGCCCTCATCGCCGCCATGCCCGTGAACGCAGGAGCTCCAGTGTAGGGTCCACCGCCGATGACTAGGACCCTTCCAGCGTCCCCTTTGTGTGCATCCCTCTTCCTTCTGGGGATGAGTGCAAAGTCTCCCGGCCCGCAGTAGGTCTCGGCATCCTTGGGAATCCCGATATCCTTCACGATGATCTTGCCGGAATTGTGCGGATTCATGCCTAGCTTCGGAGCGTGGAGAGTCACTGTCGCCGTCGGTCTCACTTGAAGGTCTGAGGGCCATCCCGAAGGCACGTCGACCGAGACAATGGTCCTCCGGGACTGATTGACGGTCTTGATGAGTTTGGAGTAGGGGTCCTTGGGTCTTCCCTGCAGACCCACGCCCAGCAGGGCATCGACTATGATCTCATACTGGCCAGGTTCGAAGCGATCGAGCGGTCTGATCGTGTCTTTCGCCCTCTCCATGTTGACCCTTGCGATGTCGCTGGTGATTTCCTCGGGGGGTTCTGCCAGGTAGGATTCGGCGCGGACCTTCTTCGCTAGATGTCTGGCGGCGACCAACCCGTCTCCTCCGTTGTTGCCTTTTCCACATAGAACGGCCACCTTCGCCTCAGGCTTGCAGGTGCTCAGCACGTATTCCGCGACTGCTGCCCCTGCGTTCTCCATCAAGGTGATTGTTCT
>JBGQAM010000030.1:0-19646 GCA_041494275.1 Thermoplasmata archaeon
CAGCGCTTACTTTGTGGCGACCGTGGTTCTGGACATCCTGGTGCCCGTCTTGGAATCGAGAAAGGGAAGGATTGCGAGACTCGACAAAGCGGGCCGAAGAAGCATGTTACTCCTGGCCGTGACCTGGACGGGCATACCGGCAACAGAGCTTGTTCTGGACGTGATTCTGAACATCGGGAAGGGCTACGAAGATTACAACCCCTACTCATGGATTATGGTTGCCTTGTTCATCGTAGCAGCCAGAACCGTAAAGGGCGCTGGATTCCTAGCCATCACGGTGGACGGAGAGGCTGAAACCTACAAGAGAGACGGATTCAGAAGCTTCGACATCCCACGAGGAGTATTCCTTATCTATGACGACAAACCTGATTCGGCGTTCAATCTGTTCTCTGATCTGGTCAGCCTTCCCCTGAGGCCAGATGCTGAGATTCCTTCGAAGGAGGATTCTGCATCTGCCACGCTCGAATTCCTCATCCCTCGAGGCCTTGTGGTCACTCGCGAGTTTCCGGACAACGTGCGGAAGGAACGGAATCTCCAGGTCACACCCATCATTTGGCTGACCGAGTCACCAGGGGAGAGAAGGGTTGCCCCGACAAGCCTGGCCGTGCTTACGGACACGGTCATACGGTTCATGGAGAGCAATCCGAACAGCATAGTCCTCATGGAAGGGATTGAGTACATGATGACATTCAACGATTTCAGGAAGGTCCTGAGATCTCTCGATTCCCTGAACGAGACCGCTTGGATAACGAAAGCCCGACTTCTAGTAGCTGTGCATCCCAAGGCTTTCGATGACAAGGATCTTGCGATGTTGGAGAGGGACCGGACCATAGTCAGAGGGACTTCAGGCATCGAGGAACTGAAGCGAGAGTCAATGGTTGCGGGCGCTACCATCTAGGCGGTTCGGAACTAGTCTGGGCACGACGGGACTCCAGCATGCAATTGCCTCATCCGTGAGGGTCCCACGCAACGCCAGCATAGTCTCGTAGCCCATCGTCTAGTCCGCAACATGTGGCGGTCACTTGGCCTCAGCTTTCTTGTAGGATCCAAGGATCTTGACGAAGGCGCCTGTCTTCAGGAGACCTCCAATTGCAGCGTGGCAATTGGGATCATCCATGCTTCCCTCGAAATCCGCATAGAACACGTAGACCCAGGGCTTGTTCTTCCTTGGCCTGGATTCGACTTTCGAAAGGTTGACATTACGCGAGGCGAATTCGCCAAGGCATTTGTGAAGCGCCCCAGGCGCGTTCTTTGTTGCGAAAACGATGGAGGTCTTGTTTGCACCATCAACAGGTCCGGGGTTCTTCTCGAGCACGAAGAAGCGTGTGACGTTGACATCCTCGCTCTGGATGTCCTCCTTTAGAATCTTCAGCCCGTAGACGCTTGCTGCACGCTTGCTCGCGATGGCTGCGATGTCAGTTCGCTTGGATTCGGAAACGATCCTCGCACTGCCTGCGGTATCGTAGGACGAGGTGACTCTCCATTCAGGGTGATTCGCGAGGAATTTCCTGCATTGGCCAAGGGCCTGCGGATGGCTGAGAACCTCTTTGATGGTCTCAATCGACGCGCCACCGTAAACCATTAGATAATGCTTGATAGGCACGATCGTCTCACCTGAAACCGTCAAATCATGATCGAGCAAGAGATCATTCACCTGAGTCACGCTGCCTTCGATTGAGTTCTCCACGGGAACCATAGCGTGGGTGACCCTGTCGTGCTCGACTGCCTCGAAGACAGATTGAAAATCAGGCATGGGCTTCGCCTTCACCTTGCTCCCGAAGAACTTGAAGCAGGCGTCTTCCGAATACGCCCCTCGCTCTCCCTGGAAAGCCACCAAAGTATCCTTGCTCAAGAGTATCACGCGCTGTACCTTGAACGAGGTATTTCTAGTCTTCCAAAACATGTGAATGGAGATGGATTGTACAGAACTGTCCAGCCAGCACCCTGATTCCAGCCGCTACCCAGAGCCGCAAACATTTATATCGGTCCAGGCCATGAGGACACATGTCACGCCTTGACAGGGTGTGGCTCAACTGTACACGGAGGTTAGGAATGCTGCACAAGAGCAACGGTTTGCTTATTCTGCCCTTGGGGCTGCTTATCCTAGCCTAAGGGCTGCAGTGAAGGTTTTTGGAGAGTGTTTTGATGCCAACACAAACTCCGAGTGAGACTGCTCGAGAAACAATGGAACCCGCATTCAAGATACCCGATACGGGGGTGTTCGTGAGTGAATACAACAAGAAGATATTCTCCGCGACGAGGATGCCGGAGACGGTCAAGATCCTGGACACCACCTTAAGGGACGGAGAGCAGACGCCGAACGTGGCGCTTTCGAGTGAGGACAAGGTCAAGATCGCACAAGCGCTGGATGAGCTGGGCGTCGATATCATAGAGGCCGGGTTCCCCATCAATTCCGAAGGCGAAGCAGATGCCGTCAAGAGAATAGCTGGCTCGGGACTGAAGAGCGAGATATGCGCATTGTGCAGAGCCAGCCCGGCAGACATCGATGCAGCGCTGGCATGTGATGTTGATTCTGTCCATATCTTCCTCGCGACCTCCAAAGTACATCTGGAGAAGAAGCTGAAGATCACGCAGGATGAGGCACGAGACAAGGCCGTAGCAGCAGTTCAGTATGGCAAGGACCACGGACTGACGGTCGAGTTCAGCTGCGAGGATGGGACGAGAACCGAGCTCGATTTCCTCAATGTCGTCCACAAGGCCATACAAGAGGTTGGCGTCGACAGGATAGACATCCCCGACACCGTGGGTGTGATGACTCCCACTGCCATGACACAGTTCGTTGCGGAGATCAAGAGGAATGTGAAGGTGCCTTTGGCCGTCCACTGCCACGACGATTTCGGAATGTCGGTGGCAAACTCGTTGGCCGGCGTGCTTGGCGGAGCTGAGGAAGTGCACTGCACCATCAACGGCCTCGGAGAGCGCGCAGGAAACGCTGCGCTCGAGGAAGTCGTGATGGGCCTCCAGGCATTCTACAACATCAAAACCAACATCAACACAAGGAAGATGGCTTTCGTTTCCAGGCTCGTCTCCCAGCTGACGGGAATCGCAGTCCAACCGAACAAGGCAATAGTCGGAGAGAACGCGTTCTCTCACGAATCCGGCATCCACGTCCACGGTGTGCTGAGCGACGGATCGACCTACGAGCCCATGCGGCCGGAGATCGTAGGTAAGGAGAGAACCTTCGTCGTGGGAAAGCACTCGGGCGTCCACGCAGTCCAGAACAAGCTCAGGGAGTATGGTCTGGAGCTCAGCCACGACCAAATGAAGGAGGTCGTCGCGAGGGTCAAGAAGTGGGCCGAATCCGGGAAGAAGCTGGACGATGCGGAGTTGCTTGCGGTTGCATACGATGTCATCGGCCAGGAGGCCGCGCCTGCCATCAGACTTGAGGAGTTCACAGTCTTTACCGGTTTGAATTTCACACCGACAGCTACTGTCGTTCTGAACATAGACGGAGAGAACAGAAGAGCCTCCGAGACAGGTGTGGGTCCGATAGATGCAAGCGTGAGCGCGATAAAGGCAGCGGTTTCGAAGAACATCGTGCTGAAGGAGTACCGGCTGGAGGCCATCACTGGAGGTTCGAACGCGCTGTGCGAGGTGACCGTAAAGCTTGGGGACTGCGAGGACGCGCAGCTCCTGTCGCTTGGCAAGAGCGTCGGTTCTGACATAGTCACGACAAGCGTGGACGCAATGGTTGAAGGCCTGAACAGACTTTGGGTTCGAAAACTGAGCGTCTGCAACGGGAAGGAGAAGAAGAGGGCATACTGACCCGCGTAGCTATCCGCAGAGGTGAATCGAGTGAGCAAGACAATCGCCGAGAAGATACTGTCCACGAAATCCGGCAAGGACGTCCATGCCGGAGAGATCGTGGAGGCGCAAGTGGACTACGTCATGGTCAACGACATCACTGGACCAGCCGCCTTCGACGAGTTCGAGGGTCTTTGCGCGCCCATCATCGGGAAGAAGATCGTCCTGATTCCAGATCACTATGTCCCGAACAAGGATGTGGCCTCTGCGAAGCAGGCCAAGAAGATGAGGGATTTTGCGCGGAAGCACCAAATCAAGAACTACTTCGAGGTTGGCTCAGGAGGCGTATGCCACCAGCTCATGATAGAGCAAGGATTCGTCGCCCCTGGGAGACTCATCGTGGGAGCCGATTCGCACACATGTTCCTACGGCGCTCTGGGAGCTTTCGCGACCGGAATTGGGAGCACTGAGGCGGCCACCGTCTTCGCAAGAGGAGTCCTTTGGTTCAAAGTGCCAGAATCCATGAGATTCACCATCGACGGGAAGCTTGGCAAACACGTGTCTGGAAAGGATGTCATACTGACGATCATCGGAGACATCGGAGTTGAGGGAGCTCTGTACTCGTCCATGGAGGTTCAGGGCAGCTCGATATCCTCCCTTCCAGTCTCTGATAGGATCACCATCTCGAACATGGGCATCGAGGCCGGGGCAAAAGCTTGCATAATACCGCCAGATCCAAAGGTGGACGCATACCTTGGCAGGAGGGTGAAGGGGGCCTACAAGCACGTTTTGGCCGACCTGGACGCGATGTATTCCGACACCAGGGAGTATGACGGCAGAGACATAGTCCCCTTAGTCGCAAAGCCATTCTTGCCTAGCAATGTAGCTCCGGCAAGCGAGGTCAATGTCGCGATCGACCAAGCCTACCTTGGCTCGTGCACAAACGGACGTATCGAAGACCTGAGAGTTGCAGCGAGGATTGTGAAGGGCAGAAAGGTGAAGCGTGGAGTGCGGATGATAGTCGTCCCCGCCACAAAAGAGGTGTTCGATCTTGCGATGAAAGAAGGGCTTCTCAAGATCTTCTCGGATGCAGGAGCATTTGTCTCCGGGCCCACCTGCGGCGCGTGTCTGGGAGGCTACATGGGAGTCCTGGCTCCTGGAGAGAAATGCGTGAGCAGCACCAACAGGAACTTCGTCGGAAGAATGGGTGCGAAGGACTCTGAAGTCTACCTTGCGAGTCCAGCAGTCGTAGCAGCCAGCGCGATCAAGGGGAGGATTGTCGATCCGTCGGAGGTGGTGAAATGAAGACCATCTTGACAGGAAAGGCGTGGGTCTTCGGAGACAACGTCGACACCGACCAAATCATCCCCGCCGAGTACTTAGTGACCATGGACAACTCCGAGTTGGCAAAGCATGCTTTCGAAACAGCAAAGCCAGAATTCGCCAAGAACGTTCGCCCAGGCGACATTGTTGTTGCAGGGCGCAACTTCGGATGCGGTTCCAGCAGAGAGCATGCTCCGAGGGCGCTTATGGGTGCAGGCGTGTCTTGCGTGGTCGCTGAATCCTTCGCCCGGATATTCTTCAGAAACGCCATCAACATCGGCCTCCCCGTGATAGAGGCGAAGCTCCCTGCGTCAGAGGCAGACGACATCACTGTCAACCTGAAGGATGGACGGGTTGAGAACCTGAAGACTGGAAAGAAAGCGGAGTTCGCCGCGTACGCCCCATTCATCATGAGACTTATCGAGAAGGGTGGGCTCGTGCCTTACACCAAAGAGGTGCTCGGATGCAAAAGATAGGGGTCATACCAGGAGATGGAATCGGCCCTGAGGTCATCAAGGAAGCGAGGAAGGTTCTCGATGCGGTTGCTGAGAAACGCAACCTGTCGTTCGAATACGAGGAATTCCCAGTAGGGGCCAATCACTATCTCGACACGGGTGAAGTGCTTTCTGACGAGACAATCCAGAGGCTATCTAGAAAGGACTCAATCCTTCTTGGTGCCATGGGTGATCCGCGGGTGAAACCTGGCATCCTTGAGAAAGGAGCCTTGCTGAGGCTGCGGTTCCATTTCGACCAGTACATCAATCTCAGGCCCGTGAGATTGTACGAGGGGGTGCCAAGTCCATTGGCCGGAGAGGGAAGGAGGATCGATATGAAGTTCGTCCGAGAGAACACAGAGGACTTCTATGTGGGTCTGGGCAACCGAGTGAAGAAAGGCCTTTCGATGTCCTCCCTTTCGCTGATCAGAAAGACGTATGAAGCTAGGTTCGACGTCGGCGTGGACCTAACGGACGAAGACGAGCTTGCGTTTCAGATCGGCGTCATCACGAAGCACGGCGCGAAACGCGTCATGGATTATGCTTTCCAGCTCGCAAAGAAGGATGGGATAGACTTGGTCACAGTCGTCGACAAGGCCAACGTTCTGACCGAGATGTACGGCATCTGGAGAGAAGCGGCAGAGGAGGCGGCAGCGAAGTACGGCGTCGCAAAGGAGTTCCAATATGTGGACGCGGTGGCGCTCCACATGGTGAGGAACCCAGAGAGATTCAAACTGCTCATCACCCCCAACCTGTTCGGTGACATACTCACCGATCTGGGAGCAGCACTGCAGGGAGGACTCGGTCTGGCTCCATCGGGAAACATCAATCCCGCTGGCATAAGCATGTTCGAGCCCGTTCACGGCTCAGCACCGGACATCGCTGGCAGAGGCATGGCCAACCCAGTCGGCGCAGTACTCTCAGCTTCACTTATGCTGGAGACTCTTGGGCATGCGGAAGCCGCAGCTGAAGTAGAGAAGGCGGTGAAGGATACCCTCAGATCCGGCAAGTTCAGAACCCCTGACATGGGCGGAGAGACCTCGACCCACGCGATGGGGGACGCAATCGTAGAGAAGCTGAAACACAAGTGAGCTTTCTCAAAGCCGCATCGACGGTCACATTTCCCCGTGACGGAGAGATCCTATGAGCGTACCTTTCACATGCTTTTTAGGGATAGTTATAAGTACGCACAATCCGATTTGAAGCAAAACGGAACAGCTAGGTGGATGGGATGACACAGCAAGTTCTGCCTCTTCAGAAGGAGAAGGCCATCGAGATTGGCGAATTCTTGTCGAACAATGTGTCAAGGGCCGTGGTCTACACGCTACTGCACAAACAGCCCTTGACGAGGAAGGAGATAGAGAGAAGCCCTCTCACGGATTCCATGAGACGGCTCTCATTGAGCGCACAGACGAGGCCGCTGAAGGACAAGAGCAGCGTCCAGATGCGCACGCTACTCGCGAAGGGGGTCGACTGCGGCGTATTGCTCCCCGTCAATTCGAAGAGACAGAACTACTACTTCCTCAACTCCGATCTGAGAATAGAACCCGCGCCCATCAGGGAGCCGTTGGAACCTTCAGACGAGGTCGCGCTCCTGGCGTTTCTTGACAGATCTTACTCGCACACGCCGGGTCAGGCAGTCCTGCCCGGGTGGGGTACTGCTGCGGACCACACGATCTTGCCAGTTCCCTACATCGACACACCGAAGACCTTCGTTCTTTGGCTCAGCTGGCTCATCACTCCTACAAGAAGACAGGTCCTCGCTCACATCGCAGCGTCCGGAGCGACGACGAGACCGAAGCTGCGCTCCGAACTCGGATTCTGGGCAGACAGGATCGTGGCGAAGGAGGGACTGCCCTCTGGTGTCCTAGAGAGAGACAAGGATCAGATTCGGTACCAGTTCTCCACGTTTTCGTTCTCGAAGCTGAAGACCAAAAGGGAGGACGAGGGCAAAAAGAAATCGTGGACGGCTTTCCCACCGTCGTTCTGGCTCACGAGGACCTACGAACCGCTCAGATGCATTGTGGGAGCCTCGAGATACCTTGGAGACAAGAAGCCGGAGAACACACCAGCGGCCATTCTCGAAGAACTCGCGAAGGAGAACCCCACAATAGTCGAGAAGAACAGGCGCGAGTTCCTGGAGGTCAACTTCCTGGAGCGGATGAGCTTCTACGCGGTCTACCACTCATCTGGAGATTCAGCTATTCGAATATCCGCGGACTCGCTCGTTCCTGAGAAGGTGACCTACAATGCACCTGAACACCCGCTTGTCTGGATATCGAGAACCGATGAGGACCATGCTGGCGCTAGACTGGATTTCAAGCACGAAGCGGCGCTCATGCTGATAGCAAAGAAGAGCAAGGAGGAGCAAGTCGCGTTTCTAGAGAAGATGCTCAAGGATCTCGCGGATGAGAGGATTGGCAAGATCATCGAAGGACATGAGAAGAGGTTGGAGAAGGACCTCACGAACCTCAGGGCGCAGTCCTACGGACTGGGAACGGAATCGATTACTGCAGTCGCTGGCCTGGAACTGGGCAGGGAAGAAATCCTCACTGAGAAGAAATACTTTGAGAAGTTCATGGATACACTCATACCTGGATCCATCACAAGGAAGAGAAAACTCGAAACCGAGGAGCTACTCGCGGCAATGGAGAAGGAACGAGAACCGCCCGCCAAGCCTGAGGAATCTGAGAAGAAACAGGAATAGCATGGTCCAAGCCACACCTCGTCATCCCATTAGGGGTTCAACTCACTCAGAATCAAGCCCCAGGAATCAAGATGCCATCATCGAACAATTGGGTTCTTCAACATCCATGACATTAGGCCATCATAAGCAGATACATAAGCAACAGCAAGAAAACATAAGTAGTCACTAATATGTAACTTATGGATGTGCAACAATGCTCACCCCACGCGAGACAGAGATTCTGGAGATACTGAATAGGGGAATTCATTCCCCAACCATCCTTGCAGCTGAGCTGAAGATCACACAATCCGGGGCGACCCAGGCACTTCAGAAACTCGAAAAGAAGGGCATTGTCACGAGGACGAAGGTTGGACGGAACGTCTTCTATCGTCCGAACGTGGAGGAAAATGTCAAGCCAGTCCGCGAGGCTGACGAAGACCTTGAGCTGATTAGGGAGTCCTACCACTCCCTCTCCAAAGTGTGGTCTCATCTCCTGCGGCTCGACTTGACCCACGACGAACTGGCAAAGGTTCGGGATGCGAGGAATCTCCTGGAGGAGATTCTGGTCAGGAGAGGGAAGAATCTAGACTGAAGTCAGAATTGCCAGATGAAGAAGGCGATTCGGAATCGTGCCTACTTGAGGACACTCTGCGCTTTCTGGATGTTGTCGACGGTCAGGGCGATCTCGGTTGCGTCTCCGTCTTTTCCAAGAATGTAGATGGAATCGACATTGACCAATGCCCTGGCGAGCTTCTTGGCAATCTTGCCGAGCTCACCCGGCCGGTCCTGCATCCTGACTGCAATGACGTCTCTGAGGTCGTAGCCAATCCCGGACCTGGCAAGGGCAGACTTTGTTGTCGTCTCGTCATCCGTCACAATCCTGATCATAGGTTTCCCGCTTCCACGTTCACTAGATATCGCTCTGATGTTGACACCCTGGTCACCAAGCATCTCGCAGACCTTGGCGAGCTCGCCCGGTTTGTTCTGGACGTAGACGTCGAACTCCTTCAACTCGACTTCACCTGCCGACCCTATCGAAGAATCTGAGTAAAAAGGGTTTCGATGAGTCGTTCCAGAGAGTGGCAATCAATCAGGAGCGGAAGGCAGCTGGACCTTCTGTGTAACCCACCAATATGCCAGATAGGTGGCCAGTCCCGTCGCTGCGAACATTACTGAGAGAGTCCAAAGCTGCAAGCGCCAATCGAGATTGAAAACGTATCCGAATATCGTCGCGAGTGTGTTCGGAACGAGTACTGCGGTGCCCAGGACGGTCAACCAAGTTATCGTCAAGGCCATCCGGTTGTTCAGAATCTGCAGCTGGTTGTTGTAGATTGCCTGCAGGACCTCAAGACCTGAGGCGAGAACCTGAGACATGTGTTCGCTGAGGGAGATCTGCCTGTTGACATCCTCCACCAGCAAGCCTATCTGGGCGAGCATCTTCGGATTGTCCGAAATCAACTGCGCATCGCCGTATCGGAGGTTGTGCAGAACGTCGAGAGTCCTCCAGAGGGTGTTGAGATAGGTGATGAGTGTGTGCTTCAAGTCATAGATCTGTTTGCCAACCTCCATCCGAGGCGTTTTCGGATTCAGAAGCAACTCGCTCATCTCGTCTCCTTGCTCTTCGATTTCCCTGAGATATTCGAAATTGCGTGAGTTGTTCTCATCCAGTATGCGGACAAGCATGGAGGCGAGTCTGTCGTCGAGGGGCATCGATTCGGGCAACTTGCGCATATAAACGTCAGCGTATCTCGAAAACTGTACCAGCCTCTCGACCTCCTCGCTGTGGATCGTGACGATCAGGTCTTTCCTAACAAGAATAACGAGAGGATACGAACGGAGATCCAGCTTGGAGATCATGACAGCCGGGACCATGATTCCTAATTCGGTTTCGCTGTCAACGAAACTGGCATGGTAGCCCTTGATGACCTCTGGAACCAGTGAGGCGCTGAAACCCAGAAGAGTGGCGACCTCGGTGCCATCCTTGGCTATGTCGCACACAGTGAAGTTGATCCAGGCGAGCGTCGAGCTCTGAAGCGTCGATATGAACTCAGTGGGTGAGTTGCCAACGACTCGAACAGGCTTGCCCGCATGGGGGATAGCAACGCAGACCGCTCGGGGCGGTTTTACCGCACAAGCATCAACGCTTTGAACCGGGGGATTCGTGGAGGCAGGAGGCGAATCAGGCCGAGCAGCCTTAGCGGCCAATTCCCTCTTTCTCGAGTTCAACAGTGTCCCTCCTGCATCGAAAGCTCAGAATTAGCTTTCGCACCCGTATGAAGCGACAGTAGTGAAGTATATTTCGCTCCTCCACCAAAGCATATCACGGACTGACCAGGATGTATCCTTTTAATACTCTGGTATGTATTTCGACGACGATTGACAATGAGGGTACTCCTCATACATGCTGACAAGTTCGAATACGAGGTCAAAGAACCAACGAAGATGGCGGAACCGCTCCCGAGCGAGCACCCGAAGAAGCATTCATTCAAGGAGGTTCTCGTGGCATTCTCAACCATCGAGGCATCTGACGAAGATGTGGCCGCGATCGCAGAGGTCGCTTCCGCCGATTTCGCGGACGTGTTGGCAAAGGTCAAGGCAGAGAGGCTGGTGCTGTATCCCTACGCCCACCTCAGCTCGAACCTTGCCTCCCCGAAGCTTGCAGTGGATGTCCTGAAGGCCACTGAGGCGGCCCTCGAGGCCAGAGGGATCGAGGTGCATAGATCCCCGTTTGGATGGTACAAGGGCTTCGAGATCCGGTGCAAAGGCCATCCTCTTTCCGAATTGTCCCGCGAGTTCACGGCCGAGAAGAAGGTCACGCGAGAGGAGGTCGTGGAGAAGATTGCGAAGACCTTCTACATCCTCACTCCCGAAGGGGAGGAATTCCCCGTCGATCTGGAGGACATCGACTCTCTCAAGATCCTGGACAAGCATCCCTCATTGAAGACATTCATCCTTGCTGAGGAGATAGGCAGGACGAAGGGCGTGGAGCCTCCTTCCATAAGGGCCATGCAGAAACTGGAACTGGTCGACTATGAGGAGGCGAGCGACAGAGGCCATTTCAGGATGTTTCCGAAGGGTCACCTCGTGTTCAGCCTCCTCGAGGCATGGGCGCAAGAGATTGCACTGGACCGCATAGGCGCCGTCCAGATTGACACACCAGTCCTATATGACTGGTCGTTCCCCGACATCAGGAGTCAGGGGATGTCGTTCCACGAAAGACACTACACTCTGAAGACCGATGAGAACAGGGAGTTCGTCCTCAGATTCGCGGGGGACTTCGGCCTTTTCAGGATGATGAAGGGTGCGACCCTGAGCTACAGAAACCTTCCTTTGAGGGTGTACGAGTTCTCGAAGAGCTTCAGACTTGAGCAGCGAGGAGAGCTCACCGGGCTCAAGCGGCTCAGAGCGTTCCACATGCCTGATGTTCACTGCTTCACGAAGGACATTGATGATGGCTGGAAGGAGTACATGCTGCTCTACAAGAACTACTCGGACCTCGCTGACGCTACGGGGGTTGAGTACGCCGTAGCGTTCAGGATAGTCCAGGAATTCTACGACAAGTACAAGGACAATCTCATTGAGCTGCTCAAGTACTCCAAGAGGCCCGCCCTCATAGAGGTCCTCTCTGAGATGAAACACTACTGGGCAGTCAAGCACGAATTCCAGGGGATCGATTCAGTTGGTGGAGCGGTTCAGCTGAGCACTGTCCAGCTAGATGTCGAAGATGCCGAAAGGTACGGCATCGTCTATGCCGACTCAGATGGCAAGAAGAAAGGGTGCATCATCTGCCATTCATCGATTGGCTCGATCGAGAGATGGATCTACGTACTGCTCGAGGAGGCCCTGAAGCACGAGAAGCCAGAGCTGCCCTTCTGGATTGCACCTACTCAGATCCGGCTGATCCCTGTCAACGAGGAGTTCATTGGAGATTGCGATAGGCTTGCTGATCAGATTGATGCGAGAGTCGACATCGACGACATGGACGACAAGGTTGGCAAGAAGATCCGCAACGCCGAGATGGAATGGATCAACATGATCATCGTCGTAGGTGAGAAGGAGAGAGCCTCTGGACAGTTCCCCATCCGAGTCAGAAGCGGTGACCAGACGATGATGAGCCTCGAGCAGCTGAAAGCGGAAGTTGCCGGACTCTCGAAAGGATATCCGAGAGCGAGACTTCCCCTTCCGAGATACTTGTCGAAGCGCCCATCCTTCAGAGGATGATGCCAGGGTCTACCGGTTGTCCTCGTCGCCCCATATGAACTTGTGAAGTTGAGGAAGCACGCGGACGTCAAGCCCTTCTTTGAGCACCTTCTCCGCAAGCGATTTCAGATTCTTTCCACCGACTGGAGTGAAGATGATTTCGCATTTCGGGGAGTACTTCTCGATGACCTCTTTGGCATATGAGTAGTCCGCATCGTCTACGATTATGAATTTCAGCTGATCGGTGGGCCCGAGCATCTCGATGTTCTGGAAAAGCATCTTCTCCGATTCCCCCGACGAAGGACACTTGATGTCCATGCTGATTGTCAGATTCTCGACGCACGGCATATCGTCCAACGGCATTGCGCCATTTGTCTCAAGGACGACCTGATACCCGTTGTCCAGGAGTCTCTTGAGAAGTCCTGAAGAGTCCTTCTGCGCGAGCGGCTCTCCCCCGGTGAGACACACATGACTGCACTTGAGCTTGGCCACTTTCGCCATGATGGTCTCGATCGTCATCTGCTCGCCCTTGTCGAACGCCTGGGGCGTATCGCAATAGGTACATCTCAAGGGGCAGCCAGAAGTGCGGATGAAAGCGGTCGGCGCCCCAATCGTGAGCCCCTCTCCCTGAATCGACTTGAAGATAGAGTAGACCTTCATGAAATCCGTCCTGCGGAGACCACCAATCCATTAGGGGGAGGAAGCATGTCGCCCGACCCTCCCAACTTCTGATCCCTGATATGCTTCGTCATCGCTTCCGCAGACACATGCCCCACCGTCCCAATGTGATAGCTCGGGCTCCATAGATGCCCCTGCCGGAACATTGTCCGCAGGATTGTCTGTTCGTCGAACAACACCCTCGCGCTGATCCCTTTCAGAGCCTTTACGATCCCGACAGGAGATTCCGTCGGGGGTGCTCCGATGAGGAGATGCACATGGTCAGCCATCACTTCCAGCTCCCTAACTTCCGAGCCCCGAGACTCCGCTATAGACCCTATCACGGTTCTCAGGCTCTTCTGAACAGCCAGGGGGAGCTCCTTGCGGCACTTCGGACACCAGACAATGTGATAGACGATCTCGTGCGCCGCGGTCCACTTTCACCATAGTCCCACGGAAGCCCATATACACCCATATGCCATTTAATCTGTTCGTGCAGAGAACCATAACGGTCAAGTTCGAACCATCCGAAGCCATTAGGCAAACAGTCCGCATCTTCAACGAAGCCACGAACTTCTTTCTCAGATTGGGCTTCCACAACAGGACGCATTCCAAGAGGAAGCTCCAGGCGCTCGGATACTACGAAGCCCGCGACAAGTGGCCTGCGCTTCAATCCTCGCTCGTCCAGGGAGCGCGAGACTGCGCCGCTGATATGCTGAAACGGGAGCGGTGCAGGAGATTGCCGATCAAGAGACCAAACAGCACTGCGAGATTCAACCAGAGAACGTTCAAAGCCTTCCTTGATAGCGGATCCCTGTCTCTGACCACCGTTGAGGGGCGACTCAAGGTTCCGCTTCACATTCCCGAATACTTCAGGAAATATGCCGGTGGCAAGGTCAATGCGCTCAGAATCCGGGAGGTTGACCATAATCTGATGGCCGATCTGGTGGTCGAGTTGCCCGATGTCCCGATCAAAGATGTCCCCAATCCACGAGTCGTTGGCATCGACAGGGGCATCAACAACATCGCCGTCACATCCGATGGCAAGTTCTTCAACTCCAGGTATCTTCGGAATGTCAGAGGCCGCTACGCATATCTCAGACGCGAGTTGCAGTCTGCAGGCACCCGCTCGGCAAAGAGGCACCTCAAGCGCCTCTCGGGACGGGAGAGACGGTTTCAAGCAGGCGTCAACCATAGGATCGCCAAAGAGATAGTCGGAACGGACTTCGATGTTCTGGCCTTGGAGGACTTGAGCATCGGGAAGGACAGGAGATTGGGGAGGGAGTTCAACCGCAAGCTCGGCAGGTGGGCCTTCGCTCAATTCGAGGCTTTTCTGCGCTACAAGTCCGAGGAGTGCGGGAAGCAAGTGGTCTCGGTCCCACCGGAGTACACCAGTCAGATGTGCTCTCGATGCGGGGATCTCGGGATAAGGGAGGGGCACTCGTTCCGATGCCCCGTCTGCTGCCGCTCGCTCAATGCCGACCTCAACGCGGCAAGGAACATCGCCAGCCTCGGCAACGCCTTGGTTGGCAGGCCCACCGTCAACGGGCCGATCGTAGCGACCGGTGACGCGGAGGATCGAACCCCCGTTGAGGTCAGTTACAAGCCATCCATTTCAATGGGTGGTAGTTGACTTCCTCCCCTCGTATTCCAATGGATCACGGATTCCGGCCTCCGAGAAACCTCTCAGCCTTAGAAGACAGGAATCGCACTTGCCGCAAGCTTTGACACCACCTTTGTAGCAGCTCCAAGTGTCCTCCAGCGGAACCTTTAGGCGAATTGCCTCTCTAACGATATCGCCCTTGGATTTCGTCAGGATCGGAGTCTCAACTCTAATACCACGGCCCTCTCTGCCCGCCTTGGTTCCGACGTCGAGTGTTCGCTGGAATGCCGCCATGAATTCCGCGGTGCAGTCAGGATAGCCGCTGAAGTCCACTGAGTTGGCCGCTATGAATACGACATCGGCGCCTCTGCTCTCAGCGATGGATGCTGCGATACTCAGGAAGATGATGTTCCTGGACGGCACATATGTGCTGGGCACGCCGGACGATATCTCTTCCTCGGTCCTGTTCTCCGGGACGGGAATCGATCCTCTTGTTAGCGAGCTCCTTAGTAACTCGCCGAGATCCAGCGGGACGATAATGTGTTCCTTCGCCTCGAAGTGGCGAGCTATCTTCCTCGAGCTGCTGAGCTCCCGCCTGTGCTTCTGCCCATAATCGAACGTAAGCGCAACGACATCGTATCCTCGTTCCTTCACGAGCGCGAGCACAGTCGACGAATCGAGACCACCTGAAAGAAGAACGATCGCCTCTGCCATCTAGACACCAACCGCTCAGAAGTCGTGGCCGGTCCAGGCGCCCTGACCTCTGCCCTCGTCAACCCCGATCTCGATGCGTGTGACATTCTTTGGGAACTTAACCTTCTCCAGCATCCGCTTCAGCACGAAATTCGAAAGGGTCTCCGCGGAAGCGACTTCAATCTCGAGCATTATGCAGTCGCACTTCGGTAATGTTAGCTTCTTGTCGCCGATTATGTACTCGACATATTCCTTGCCGATCGTGACCCCATGGTCCTTGGCCGGGATGAGCACTCGGTGATCCAGCTCCGCCGCGACCCCCCTCAGAAATTCCTTCACACTGATGAAATCCATAATGACTCCGTCCGGGCCCATCTCTCCCTCGATCTTCATGTTGATCGCATAGTCATGGCCGTGGAGTCTACCGCATTTGGAGTGCATCGGGATTATATGTGTGGCTGAGAAGCTTATCTTCGAGGCCCAACCATTGATTTCCAGTCGCATCGCCAAAGGGATAGTTCAAGGGCACTAAAATAGTTTCAGGCCTTCTTGGTAGGTTTTGACATCGATTCGGCCAGACCAGCAGCGAAGAGCACAGAATCCAAGAAATCGGCCTTGCCCCTGGAGGTATCGACAAAGACCTTGTCGAGGTTCACCACGGGGGCGCCGTAGGCTCTCGTGGCGCCCACGAAATGGAGTGATCGGAAAATCAGGTTCCCGGATACACCATCCGGAGCAATGACAAGATCGCAATCCTTAACAGCGTCTTCGAGAAGGATTGCATAGTGCCTCGCGTTCGTTCCCTGTTTCTTCAGGGCTCTAGCCAGCATCTCGCCTTCTTGGAGGCTCGTTCTGATCTGAGGTCCTCGATTCCCATCCTCTAGTCGTCCTTTCGACAGGATCCCGGCCTTCAGGTTCCAACCCAGCCTTGAGAAGTACTCTATCGTCGAAAAGGCGAGCCTTGTCTTTGATGGATAGTCGACACCCTCATCGATTCCGACTGGGGTCAGGATGAAAGGTTTCCCGCGCGAATCCTCCAAGACCGCAGCCCTCATGACTTCCTTCAGTCTGAATTCGTCCTTCAGGCATTGCAGCACTCTGGATGAACTCAGAGCACCCCGAACAGCGACGTCAATCTCGCCCCGTCTCAGGGAGTTGACCAGGTCTCTGGGCTCCTCAAAACTAACGATTTGAATCCGACTTCCCGACGATACCACAAGTCTCTTCGTGTCGGCTAGGACCGCAGACGATCCACCCATTCCGACCTTCACGCGACTTCGAGTGCCGCGCGCCAAGAGGTCTTTGACGTCAATCAAGTGTGCGCTGCCTCCTCAGAGTTCATCCTCGGTCATCTGATCAAATGAGTAGTTCTCCCACTTTCGGACTCCAAGGACGATCTCAAGCTCCTGCGGAGTGAGAAGTGGTTTATCATACACCGCGACATCATCTATCGCAATCCTCGGACAGGCGGTTGACACATAAGCGTCAAAGCCTAGTGATTTCAGCTTCTCTGGGTCGAACTTGTCCATTAGTATCAGAGCGGCGTCCTTCTTCTTCCATCTGAGCAGCTTCCTCAGCTCCTTCGCCCGTCGCATTCTCCTCTGGCCGAGCTTCTCACCGACGATGATCCCGAAAGTCCGGGCGCGTTCCGCCCTCTCGATCACCGCATGCCGCTGCCTGAGGATCTTGTCCTTGGCCTGGTCTATCTCCCTCGGCTCCTCAAGATTGGGGTCCAGGATCACAACCTTCTTCCCGGTCGCGAGATGCACGCCCAGCGCGTGGAACGTCCCGCTGCCGATCAGAAGATAACTGTTCACTTCCTTGGCAATCGAAGTGGCGGACGTGTAGTTACATCCGAGCACCTCACCTGCATGTGAGATCCTGCTGTCGCCTTCTCCGATCCTGGTCTTGATGCCCATGCTGTCCAGGCCCTCGATGACGTCATCCAGCTCCATGAGGTGTTGCGAAGTGGCCAAGACGCCGACAGGCTCCTGGATCATCCCTACGGACTTTTTCAATTGATCCCCGAGTGGGACATTGGATCGAGCGGGGACGAATATCAAGGGCTTTGAGAACTTCAGCGATGGTATCGGCGAATGACCGATGTTGACAATCGCATCGACAATATCGAAGAGCGAGCTCGGGACATCACAGGCACCGAAACAAGGCTCCGCGACGACAAGGACCTCTACTCCAGCTTTGTTCTCGATGTCCTCGGCGAACTGGTAGGCACGCTTCTTCAGGCCCTCGGGGACCTGGAGAGCGATTATCCTAGCCTTAAGCCTCTTGATCTCTGATATCGCGCTTGTGAGATCTACATCGTACATGATGGGAAACCAACCATAGGCCTTCCGAACATTTCCGGATGCAGGACTGGGTCGTACGATTGTGGTAACGGGAAGCGTAATAAAAACATTATGCGCCAGAGAACGGGTCCGATGTCAATCAGGCTGCTACAGGCGACCCACGCTCTACCTCGATATAGCACGGTGATGGCAACTTGATTGCAGCCCGTTTCAGCGCCAGTTTCGCGGTCGTGAAGTTCGCCGGCGTCGTCTCCAAGGTCATAATCTCTTGGTCCGCGCCGACCCTGGCGGCCGTTCCGACGGGCTTGCCGAACGCATGTCTCATGCCATCGGAGATACGGTCAGCACCCGCACCTGTCGCGATCTTGTTCTCCCTGATGACGTTGTGAGGATAGACTCTGATCTTGAGATGATAGCCGCTCTGAGGTATCTTCTTCGCTAGGAACCTGTTCGCCGAGATACGAGCAGCCTCCAAAGCGATGTGTCTGATCTGACACTGTTCAACAACATGCAGGGTCATCCGGACTGCGTAATCTCCCTTCTGCCCGTGCTCGAATTGTGTGATTCTGTTAGAAGGAACGCCTCCCATGTACTCCCTTCGGCAGTATGCCTGCCCTTTGATCTCCCTGTACATGCTTCCGGGCTTTCGAGACATAGGACCACCAGTTGCGAATTCTATCTCAGGTTTGCGGAGATAATGGTCGTCGTATTTAAACCTCTCTGAGTTGACCGACCAATTGGTTTCGATGCTGGCTACGCATACTCAGCCACCAAGCATTATCTAAGCTCAGCCCAATTACCGCGACGACATGGGAAGGAGACATCTAGGTAAGCGCGATGCCAAGGACATCGCGAGAGAGCGCATAGACGGACTGTTCGCGCTCGCGGAACAGGAAGTTCACAAAGGATCAGCGGAAAGATCCAAGCGATATGTCTCCCTTGCGTTGAGAATCGGCGAACGCCACAAGGTGAGGACGGGACACAAGAGGACCTACTGCCCAGAGTGCCACTCGTACTTCGCGCCGCCCATCAATGTTCGTGTGAGGACGGGTAGAGGGAACATCTCAATGACATGTCTCGCATGCGGACACATCTCAAGGTACCCGCTCGTGCAAAAGAGGAGGTAGGGTTTTGGACAAGAAGATGATAATAGAGCTCAGGGGCAAGGCCCAGGCGCTCCCAGCAACGGTCCACATCGGCAAGGACGGCATCACGCAGACAATCATCGATGAGATCGCGAAACAGCTCAAGAAGACGAAGTTGGTGAAGATCAAGTTGCTGCCCGCCCTCGAGAAGGATAGGAATGAGGCCGGATTGGAACTCGCAAAGGCAACTACATCGGTCCTCGTTGAGGTCAGAGGAAGGACTGTCGTGCTTGCTACTGAATAGGGTCGTGTGACTCTCATGACCAGCCTTTAAATATCGACTATGTGATTGACAGAAAAAAGTGAGCGTGGTTTGGGTTGCTAGATGCCAAGTTCATAAGGGAGAATGCGGAGACTGTCCGACAATCACTCGTCAATCGGAACTATGACCTCTCCGTCCTTGATAAGTTCCTTGAGCTCGACAAGAGGTGGCGGACGCTAACTGAAGAGGGCAATTCACTCCGTAAGAAAAGGAACGAAGTCTCCGAACAGATTTCGAAGTTGCCCAAAGACCAGAAGCAGACCGTGATCAGTGAGATGAAGGGAATCGCAGACAGGATCAGACAAATCGAGGCAGAGACCAAGAAGATCGATGTGGACAGGGACGAGCTGCTCCTCAACATGCCGAACGTTCCAGACCCGAGCGTGCCCGTCGGCGCGCTCGACGAAGGAGACGAATTCCTGAGGAGCTGGGGCAACAAGAGGGAGTTCGATTTCAAGCCACTGAATCACTGTGAGATCGGTGAGAGGCTGGACATCATCGATTTCGAGCGC
>JBGQAM010000103.1:0-2815 GCA_041494275.1 Thermoplasmata archaeon
AATACAACTCTTTTCTCGCTGCACGCGTCCAGCAGCCTCGTACCATCTTCGACCGCCTTTCTATCCAGCGTTTCGATTCTCTTGCCGGTTTTGGCGGCCAGCCGATCTAACGAACCCGCTGCAAGTGTTGATGTGTAGTCCTCCGCGAATACTGCATCTGCGCTGTCGATCTCCCTCAAACCTCTGACGGTGATTCCATTTTCATCGTGGAGGCCAAGGCCGACGAAGACGAGTCTACCTCTTCTCGGAGCCATCTCTCTGAGAATACGCAACCCATCTAATGTAGTCTCTCTTATTCGACAGCGGCTTTATCAGCGCGTAGGTCGATTTGCTCTCTCGATGGATACCCTCTGCCTCGTGGTGCCAAAGAAGAAGGCCGAACCGGTTCGACGTCGCCTCTTGGAGAAGGGAATCCTGAGAAGGGATGTCCAGATAAGATCGGATGCCAAGAACGTCTATCTCCCGGTCACTCAGCGGATCGATCTCGGATTCCCGGTTGAAACTGCAGATTTCAAAGAGGTGGAAGAGCAGGTCTCGGACTATCGCGTGCTGGTCGACTTGCCGGAGGAGCTCAGGCCTCACCTACCTTCCTCCTACGATTCGCTTGGATCAATCGCCCTTGTGAAGATGGCTGAGGAAGTCGCGCCCTACTCGGCCCAGATCGGCAAGGCGATTATCGCTACGCAGAATTCCATAAAGACGGTCTGTGTGGACTCCGGTGTCACTGACGAGTTCAGAACGAGAAGAATCAAGGTCGTTGCCGGCGAGAAGACCACCGAGACGACGCACAAGGAATTTGGAATCGTCTTCAAGATGGACGTGTCGAAGGTGTTCTTCTCTCCGAGGCTATCTACCGAGCGCGAGATCGTTGCCAGGCAGGTCCTGCCAGGCGAAGTCGTGATCGACATGTTCGCCGGCATCGGCCCATTCTCCATCATGATCGCGAAGTCGAGGTCTCCGAAGATAGTCTTTGCCATCGATAAAAATCCCGATGCTATCAGATACATGAAGGAGAACATCTCTCTGAACAAGGCCGTCGTCGTCGAACCGATCCTGGGTGATGCCAGAGAAGAGATATCGAAGCTTGAGAAGGCCGATCGGATCATAATGAACCTTCCCCACGATGCTAGCGAATACGTGGCAGACGCGCTGCGGATGCTGAAGCCCGGTGGCGTCATCCATTACTATGAGATCATGGAGGACCCCAAGGTTCAGCTTCGGCTTGACCAGATTGCCGATACAGCCAGACGAGAAGGGCGGGTTCTGAATGAGCTCGCCAGAAGAAGGGTCAAGAGCTATTCCCCGACGATGAACTTCTATGGGTTCGACCTTCAGTTCTTCTGATTCTTTTTCGGTTTGAGCGTAATCCCTCGTTGACCCTGATAGTTGCCTGATCGCTGCTCGTAGCTCTTCTTGGGAGGTGAACGTAACTCCTCGAACACTACCTGCGCGAACCTCTCCCCGATAGGCACATCGACGGGTCCTTTCGAGGCATTATATGCTGAAAAGGTCAGATTCCCATTGAATCCTGCGTCGATTCTTCCAAAAGAGGACAATATTCCTTTCCTCACCCAGGAGGTCCTGATCCATATCTCTCCGACGAGAGTAGTGGGTAGCATGAGGTACTCTTTGGTCCCAACTACGAACCACGAGTCACCGGGTACTGCGACGGTTCCCTCCCTCGACCTTCGATCGATGGAAGGGATCCACAATTCCTCAATAGTGACATCGTACCCGTTCGGTGTCAGGTTGCTCTCGTTGAAGCCCTCGATCTTGAGCGTGCCATTGGCTAGCATCTCAAGGATGTCAGTGTCCGAAAGAACCGCCATGCTGGCTACCTCTTCCTGCTCGGTCTCTTCCGTCTTTCTGATTCTGAGGCTGATATTCCATTGGCATCCTGCCGCTTCATCTCCTCCGCCACCTGTTCCGCAATCAGTTTGAAGCGAACGAAGGCGAAGTTCCATTTCTCTTCGAGCTCGACCTTGAGCGCGTCGCTGAGGTCTTCTGGATTCCCGAGTTCGACCTGCTTGAATCCATTCTCAACTAGGATCTCATTTACTGGATCCACCGCCTTTTCGATCCTGCTCCATTTGAAGAGCTGATCTATCCCCTCAAGCTCCTTGACGAGTTCTCCTATGTACTCTGTCCCCAGTTTCGCAAGAAGTCTCGTGTAGAGGCTGGCCAACTCTTTCGCGGATTTCATCGAGGCCTTTCTGAGGTCCTCCATGAACCTGTCCAGCTCATCCTCCTTGAGCTTGGCCAGCTTTCTTGGGGAAGACTCGACGGAGTCCTTCGCCTCCGCCATGATCGCGGGTTCGAGCTCCGTCTCGATCGTCCTGATAATGACAATGCCATGTCTCGCAAGCGCTGCCTTCGCTTCTGAGAGGTCCCTCAGGAGCCCTGGATCGAGAGTGATTGACATCCTGACCCTCTAGATCATACCTCGGTCAGGCTCGCTACAGTCTTCTTGTCGAGCTTCTTGACGAGTTCGATGACGAGCCTGATGCAGTTCTCAGCGTCCTTCATGCTGAGGAGACCAACGTGCGCGTGTATGTGTCGTGTTGGAACGCCCAATACGACACTCGGGCAGCCGGCATACGCCATGTGGATGACGCCGGCATCAGTTCCCCCTTTCACTTGAGACAGCTGGATCGGGATCTTCTTTTGGCTGGCTGTCTTGAGAACGAGCTCGACGAGACCCTGATTCGGGATCATCGATGTGTCCCAGGTAGTCAGCGTTGGACCGTATCCCATCTTCGACGCAGCCTCGTTCGCTTCTATTCCAGGGACATCTCCGGCGATGTCCACTTCAAGC
>JBGQAM010000100.1:0-3970 GCA_041494275.1 Thermoplasmata archaeon
ACTCGTAGGCCAGTCTCTGCATCTCGTCAGTTAGAAGCTTGCGCTTCACAGGGTCCAGCTGCAGCATGGACTGGTAGTACAGCGAGTCGAAAGTGGCGTTGATCCAGTAGACATCGCTCCAGGAACCAATCGCCTCTTCGGTCAGGTAGTTCATGATTTCCGTATCGATATCGTAGGTAGGCGACATCCACCAGTTCCAGAGCCATACGTCGTAGTCTGCATTGGCCCACGCGTTGTTCATGAACGCAGCGGTCTGCGGACCGGGGTAGACAAGTTCGACGCCCGTCATTGCCGCCCACTCCACAATCTTCTTGCAGGTCGGGTCGTAGAGAGTGTCCGTGTTCGGGGTTATCAAGGTGAAGGAGAGTCTGTTAGTAGCGACTCCGCCCACCAGTTGGTACAACGGGCAGTAAGTAGAGTAGTCAGGATCACCAATCTTAATCTCAGTCGCAGTCGACCTGTTCTTCCATCGAGCTTCGTACAGCTGCCCCCTAGCCTCCGGATTGTTGAACAAGATAGGAGTATCTCTTGTGAGGTTCGACCCGTATACGTAGTGATACGGATGGCTCTGAGGCACTAACGAGTCGGATGGCTTTGCAGTATCCTTGAAGATGTTGGTGCCAATGTAGCCCTTGTCAATGCTCATCTGGAGGGCCCTCTTCACAGTCGGGTCCAACAGGAGTTGGTTGTTCGAACCCTGTCTGAAGGCGGGATGGGCTGCTCTGTAAGCATCGGTCATCTGGTTCATGTTGAATTCCCATACGTATCCCTGGCTTGATGACCACCTCTGCCCACCTATTGGCGGATTACCATTGACCCATTGCTCAACGGTCGGGCCCAGTATCTCATCGTTTATCGGCGTCGTGACGTAGTTGGCGTAGTTGCTGCTCTCGGTCTCCGACCTCAGGATGATCTTGTCAACGTGTATGTCGTATCCGCGCTCCTCGGACTGGAACCAGGTCGGGCTCCGGTCAAGTTCCACCACGCCGGCGGTGGGCATGCCTGGAAGCGCATAGTAGAATGGTCCGGATCCAACGATCGGAGGCCATTTTGGTCCCCCTCCTTGCGTTCGGAAGTTGGCCCACGTGTACGTTTCGTTCTGCCATATGTACTTCGGGAATATGGGAATCGTCACCAAGGCGCTTAGGAACGGGGCGTACGCGGCTCTGAGGTGGAAGATAATCTCGAAGTTGTTGGGCGTTTCTATGCTCTGAATGAGCCTGCCCGGCTGTCCAGGCAACTGCGGGAAGTAGGACTGCATTCCGGCAGTGTTGTTCTGACATAGCCAATACGAGAACGCGACATCTGCTGAAGTGACTGCGACGTGAGGTCCAGCGGGGATGTTCTTGTTGTAGAAGACTGCATTCTTAGCTATCTTGAAGTGCCATGTCATGCCATCAGGCGAGGTGGTCCAGTTAAGCGCGAGGTCTCCAACGACCTTCTGGTCTGGATCGTACGTCACCAGCGTGCTGTAGCATTCCATCATGACCATCAACTCCGCGCCCCAAGTATACGTGAATGGGTTCAGAGTCTCGATCTGGTCAGAAAGCGAGGTCCAGCCCAGCCTCACCGTCCTATTTCCAGGATCTGCTGATGCATTCCCAACCGAGCCAATCCCAACGCTGTGCGTCCCAAGCGGGACCGCCGGCGTGCCCAGCATAAGAACCGCAGCAAACACCGCGATCATCAGAGTCATCCTGCTTACCCTCGACCTGTCCAGTTCCATAATCTCTACTCTCCCACTATGTGATTTCTGCGGGCCGACTAATCCGATAGAACGCACTTCTCTTGAAAACTCGCGTGGGTGCCGCAACTTCCGAAATGGCACATACGACGAGTCTCACGAGCGTGTCAGCTACCCCCAAAGGCGACCGCAATGAGCTTCGAAAAGCGACGACGCTATAAATACTCTTTCAGACTGGGAGATTCCGAAATGATATTTCCATGACCCGCAACGAGGTCTTTGTCACAACGAATCCTCACAGGAGTGCCCTCCGCGTGCCCGAATTCGCATGTAGAGCGGTTCAGCGGCGCCTCAGCTTCGGGTTGAGGATCTCGTCCAAGGCGTAGCCCAGCAACGTGAAGCCGAGCACGACGGTCACAATGCACAGACCGGGCGATATTATCCACCATTGTCTGCCTGTCTCGAAGGCGCTGGCTTCGGAAGCGAAGGAAAGCATCGTCCCCCACGTAACCTCGTTGCTCGGCCTCATGCCCAGGAAGCTGAGAGTGGACTCGGAGAGAATCGACACCGCGACTGTCAAAATCGTATTGGCGAAGATGAGCGGGAAAGTGTTCGGGAAGATATGCCTTCTGATGATGCTCATCTCAGACGATCCAATCGCCCTAGCCCTCTCGATGTACTGCCTTTCCTTGACTGACAACACCTGGGCTCGGACCATTCTAGCCGTGTAGGACCAACCGGTGAGGCCGATGATGAGTATGATTCCCGTCAAATCAATCTTGCCGACGAAAGCGGCGACTATGATCATGAGCACGAGCCAAGGGATGGAGAGAACAACGTCGTTCAATCGCATCACGACTTCATCCTTCCATCCGCCAACATATCCCGAGTAGAGCCCGACGATGGCACCCAGGACTGAAGCGATTATCGCAGAGACCGTCCCTACGAGCATGGATGTGCGGGCACCGTATAGGAGCTCGCTGAATATGTCGATGCCAAAGCCGTCGGTGCCCAGCCAATACTTCTTCGAGGGCAGCAACATGCTTTGGGTAGGATCCTGCACTTTGACATCGTAGGGGGTTATCCAGGGGCCGAATATCGCCAGCAGACCGAAGAAGACCAGAACAATCACTCCGATGAGACCCATCGGATTTCGAAGGACCTTCTTCGTGATGACCAGGTATCTGTGGGCTGCGAGCTGCGTCTTCTCCCGACGCGATGCCGAGACTACCGGCTGCCCCGAACGCACCCGGAGAACGACAACAACGACAACGTACAATGCGACTCCGCCAAGGAGTCCTGCAAACAAGATCGTCGTCAGGTACTTGTCAAGGAATGTCTTCGGAGGCTCGCTGATAACTATGTTGATCTGGTCCCAACTCGTCCGATTCAGACTGTCTCTTACGGTCAGATTGGCTTCCGAACCTCCTGGCCTGGGAAACGATAGCTCAACGACCATGCCGTAGTACTTCGTCGTCCTGGACTCATACAAGACCGACCACGTATAGTTGAGGCCGTCGCCTATGGATCCCGAACCGTTGAGGACGAACTTCTCACCGACCAAAACCGTGAGGTTGCCACCTGCGTTTGCCACCGGTTCGTCTTGGACAACTGCGAAGGACGAGACATGCGATTCGTCCTGACAAGCCACAGGGGCGAGGGAGACGAAAAGCACGGACAGGAGTGCCGCTGCTGCCAGTGCATGCGCAAAGCGAGCTGGTCGAGTGCGGCGACGAACTCGCTCCCGTCTCGTCGAACCTGTGAGGTGGACAGTATCTGAGACTTCTCCCGAAATTCCCATGAATTGCCCTGTTACCATTGTCTCACCCTCAGGCTATCTTGATTCTCGGGTCGATGTACATGAGGACCATGTCGCCGATGAAGTTCGCTATTACGACGGCCACCCCTCCTATGACCACGATGAACTGCAGTATCGGAAAGTCCAGGTCGCCAATCGCTTGGATCGTACGATAGCCTATGCCTGGATAGTTGAACACAACCTCGACCTGATATGCCCCCCCGAGCACGAAAGCAATGTCCATGGCGATGAGGGCAATCATCGGCGGCATTCCGTTCGGCAATGCATGATGTCTGAGAACCTGATAGTCGGTCAACCCCTTTGCCCGGGCCGTGAGTATGTAGTCATCCGTCATTGTATCGATCAGGGAGCTCCTCATCATTAGGGAGACACCCGCCAAGAAGCCGATTGTCAAAGTCAGGGAGGGGAGTATTAGATGTTGCACAACGCTGACAAAGATTGGCCAAGTCCACTTGAGCTCGGACCCA
>JBGQAM010000037.1:0-16392 GCA_041494275.1 Thermoplasmata archaeon
AGACTAGAAGGCAGAGCGCAGCCAATGACGCAATCTCATGAGTCAGGCGACTTCTCATCTCAACCCCCACATGAACGTAATCCAATTGAAGATATTTCAACGTGACCACGATGGCTTTCTCATCGGCAGATGCAGATGGTCAAGGCGTTAAGGCAGAAGCAGCAGAAGACAGCGGAGAATGCGCGAGTATGGCTCCAATCTTGAACTCCCTGAGCTGTTTCGCCGATGTTGTGCTCGGCAGGGGTCCGATTTCACCCGCCTAGCTACTTTTCTGGTATTGATAATGATAAGCTGATAGCCGTGTCGTCTAGGTCTTAGTACTCAGAGGACAGAGAGAGACAATGTGGTTCCTTCAATATCCTCGAGCAAAGGGCTTACAGCTGACCTCCGTGTCTTCCGGGGAGAGAAGTCTAGTGGACACAAGAGCCGCGTGGCAATCGCGATATCCATTCTCTGTTTGGCATTCCTGCTCGCCTCGATTCTTCATCCTATTTCCGAAAGGGTAGGCGAGACCAGCACCGACAGCATAGCGCCCTCTCCGGCAAACAACAGCTACATGTTCAAGGTCTTCGGGCTCAACCACACTTCGACGAGGGCGGTCGACAACGGGACCACTCTCTTCTTCGACACAGCTCAACTTCCAGTCAACTTCAGCGGCGTGCAATTCGGAGATTACAGAATGGATTCGCAGTACTCTGCAACCTACTACGCTGGTTCAGGAGTCCTCCTGAATTCAAGCGGAACGAATGCGTGGATCGCGCTCGCAGAAGGCAACGGGAAGATCGTGAGCAGGGTCTTCTATCGTGGCCAAGCCATTGTGGCCCTGAACGGCCAGACAACGACCTACATCAACTCCAGCAGACCTGCAGCATACAATGGGACGGACCTGATGGTGCAGGATTGGAGGAACGGGAATTGGTCGCCGAACGATGGAATAATCATCGAGCATCCGAAGAATGTCACTATTTCTGGCGCTAGGTTCTATCTCGCCGTCTACCAGCCCGGCGTCAGTGCACAATTGCCTGAGTTCCAGAGTGTGCTTGTTCCGATTGTAGGATTCGCGATGATTGCAGTCGTGGTGATCGGTAAGAACAGAAAGTGTGGAAAAGAAGAATTGGGGATCCAGAGCATGGATCCTCGTTCAATCCTTGCTCACTTTTGGTTCTGGAACAATTCGGGTGTCGAAGACGCACGCGAGCGCGAATATCGGTGCTCGATTGCTACATGTAGTCAGAGAAGCATTATATGCCAGTCATCGTCAAGATCGAGATGCTGGTCAAGGGAATCGTCTTCTACTTAGACTCGAACCTTCCATTGGAGGCGAGGTCACTTCTCGAAGACTTCAGATTGGCCGTCAACAACGCGATCCGAGCAGGCCTTCAAGCGAGAGTCACCTCAAGGAACGCTCTGTGCAAGATCGCGTACAAGGAATTTCGCCAGGAACATCCTAAAATGTACTCCCAGCATCTGGTGTCGGCGTTCGAGGTGGCTGGCAGCATCCTCAAGAACCATCGCATGCGCCTCCGGAAATGTGTCACCTGCAGAACCCCGTTTGTCAAGCGCCTGATGATGAAAGCAGAGAACCAGGCGTACAAGCTCGATCGGAGGTCAGGAGTCATCGATCTTCCGATTAGGGCTGGTTGCCACGTCGAGTTGAGACTCATCGTTAGTCAGTATCATCGGAAGTATCTGGATGACATGGCCCTCTCCCTCGGATCGCTGACAGTTCTTCCGGATCGGGTCTTTGTGGCATTCAGGAAGGATGCGCCTAGGCGTTACATTCCCGATTCCGTGATTTCCCTAGACACGAACGAGAGGAGCCTTGACGGCGTGTTCGTTGAAGATGAAGTCACCAAGGCCGTTAAGGCGGAGTTCCCAGATATCGCAATAATCCAGCAGCGGCACCACGACAGGCGCAAGAGGCTCCAGAAAAAGAAGGCTCACGATAGACGAATTTCGAGAAACCTCTGCAGGAGAGAGGGATCAAGGGAGCACCATAGGATCGACTACAGGCTCCACCAGGTGGCGAACTCGGTCCTGAAGTTCGCGGAGGAGCGGAGGTCCGCAATCGTTCTCGAGGACCTGAAGGGAATGAGGCCGAAAAGGAACAAGGAGCTGAATCGACGCCTGAGCCTGTGGCCGAGAAGGAAGTTACACCAGATAATTGAGTACAAGGCTCAGTGGAAAGGCATTCCAGTAGTCAAGGTCGATCCCAGAAACAGCAGCAGAACGTGCCCGATATGTGGGAGAATACAATGTTCCCGAATGGGCCCGGAGTTCAAATGTGAGTGCGGCTGGCACCTCGACAGGCACATCAATGCCAGCATCAACCTGCTGCAAACAGCCATCTCGAAAGGGATGGCAGGGGGTTTATGGTTCAACCCCGGCGCGTTCCAGCATGACGTGATGATGATCCTATACGACCCGGTGACGGGCGCACGGTCGGAGCCGAATGGAACGAGTGGCATTGTTGGGGGGTCTTAGATGGCACCACTCGATGATGCAACAGAACCGCGTGCTTTCGCGAATCCATCAGAGCCTCGTTCACATCGTGAGGCGATGCCTCGAAGAACACTGTCTGTCTTGTCGTCCTAGTCTTCATCCTCTTGCAGCTCCTTGGAAAGTCATTCGGTCCAAGGAGTACATCTACTCTGGACCGGCCTTGCGCAAGTCGTTCTCAGCCGCTCTGCTCGGTAATCGAGCCCAGGACGGGCGTGAAAGTCCATCCAGATGAGTTGTGGACTATCGAGTGCGACAGATCTATGTCCAGGACGAAGGACTGTGTCTGGTTTGCCGTGACGTTGAACGGATGAGTGGTCTTCAGCTCTCCCGAGGGAACGGTGAAGTTGACAGCTGTACCATTCGTCATCACACCAGTCACCGATATCACAACCAATCGTATCTGAGTGTACTTGCCGAGGCTTACATTGCCCGATGCAAGCAACTCTGAGACGTTGACCAACGACGCCAAGTCAATCGTCTGCTTCTGCAGCTTCAGAGTGTGCCAGCCTGACTGGTTCCCTGCGGATGCCGCGTGGATCTTGACCTCGGAGAAAGTGACGTTCACGTGCGACCATTCATCAGGCAGGTCCTTCACGTATATCGAGACTGTGCCCGTCTTCGATGACTTGTTGACGATTACGTATGCCCCTAGTGCTGCCAATGCCACGATGATAGCGACTCCAATCACTAGGACGGATGTCTTCCCTGCTGCCATGGAGCGCGAATCGCGGGGACTTGCAGATAAGCGTTGCGGCGAAAAGCCTTCCGTCCTGGCACAAAGTATGAACCGTGCTGAGAGCGGCCCGCCAAGCTATGACTGATCTCTAAGCCAGGAACAAGGCCCATCAGGTCAGGAGTGTCTTCCGGGCATCCCTGAGCGCTTGTCCAACCGCCCTCTCGATATCCCTGTCAAGTGGCTCCGGAACATGCTCGTCAAGTATCTTCTTCACGCGCTCCCTCGCGGCCTCTTGGATCGGTCTGAAGCCATCCTTGGCGGCCCGGTCCGACGTGCGCTTGTCCCACAAGGACGATATCCGGATCTCCTCCTTGCGAACATGCTCCATGGTATGCGCCTGCGAAAGGAAGTTACCCATGTGCCCCACCTTGTCGATCAAGCCGACAGCAAGCCTGTCGTCGTCTACATCGATCCCTCGCATGAGCCTGGAGACATCCTCGAAGACCTCGTTGCCGATCACCATCATCTCTAGGCTGCTGGCGCCCTCCCAGCCTGCACCGATGCCTGATATGCTCTCTGCCCCTGCAAAAGCCGGGGGCAGCACAGTCATCATGAGTTCGAGCCCCATCTGCATGTCCCACCTCGTCATGTCGGATGCCATGCCAGAGGTGTCGGATATCATCCCGTACTTCTGGGCGAGCTGAACGATGGCGACGCTTACGAGAGCCTCTTCAGGGACTCCCCACAGGTCCCTTCCAGTGCGCGGGTCCATGATGCACACTCTGCCCGAGTACACGACTGGCAGACCAATGTCCACAGTCTGCATGAGCACCAAGCCACCGAGTATCTCCGCATTCTGTTGCGCCAAACCACCGCTCAGAGTCATCGGTCCTGTCTCACCGCAGATGGGACAAGGCACCGGGGAGAACGGTATCCCGCACTCCAAGCTCCTGATCAGAACCTCACAGTTGTTCTCACCGTAGGTGAGCGGACTGCTGGGGGAGCTGGACAGGCTGAAGATTGGCCTCTTCCTGAGCTCCTCGACTCCTCCTGAGACGCATGACCACATCTTCACGAGCACGTCCACTGTCTCTTTGTTCGGAGCGTACCCTGCCACCGCCTTGGCCGAGTTCCTCATCGTCGCTTCCATCGTCATCGGTACGACGAGTCCCGAAGGGAAATCGTTGGCCATCACAAGACTGGACGCGTAGCTGTCGTGCTCAAGCGCGTCACCCAGTCTAGCGGCCATCTCCACATCCGCGTAGGTCGACAACCTCGACCGGCCGGTTTCGAGGTCGAGGATCTTCGGGTCGCCTCCTCCGGCATACGGGAACATGTGCTCTCCGTCGTAATCGATGTCCTGCTTCGGGTCTCGCGCGCAGAACGTGCCGTGCTTGGGCACCTTCCTGATTGCGTCCTCGATCAACGATCTCGGAAATGTTATGACGCCTTTTCTAGTGGAATGTCTAGAAGCACCAGCTTTCAGAAGCCTTTTTATTGCATCTTCGCTGTCGAACCTGATGCCCGTCCTCTCGAGAATGTCCAAAGATGCTTCGTGTATCGCATCGACCTGCTCATCCGAGAGCACTTTGTACTTCGGACTGCATCTGATCCCCCTCATGACGGGCCTCCCTTGAAGAGCGGGAATGCGAGAACAATAGAAATAGGCTCCTACCAGGGAGGACTAGCTATCTCTCCTTCGGCTCTTGCTTTCTCATGGCCTTGAGTCCTTCTTCGAAGGACATCGTCTTCCTGCCGAGCAGCTTCTCGACTTTGGACACATCAAGACATGCGTACTTCGGCCTCTTGGCGGGCAACGAGACCGAGCTCGAGGGCACAGGAACCACAAGCTTCTCGTCCAAATCAAATGCCTTCGCAATCATGTGGCCGCACGTGGGCCTGTCCAGACAATCTGGACCCGACACGTGCCATACGCCCTTAACATCCATCCCGGCAAGGTCGAGAAGGGTTCTCGCGAGATCGTCTGCGAAAGTGGGTGAGATCCATTGGTCCTCGAACAGTGTCGCCCTCTCCCCTTTCCTGATCTTCTTGATGACCCATGTTACGAAATTGTCTTTGTCCTCCAACGGATTCCAACCGTAGAGCACGGCCGGGCGGGCCACGACGGCATCAGGCAGCGTGGACAACACTGCCCTCTCTCCCGCGAGTTTGGTCGAGCCGTAGACGGAAATCGGACGAGGCATGTCGTCCTCGGTGTACTTCCTCATCTTCGCTCCGTCGAAGACGTAATCCGTCGAGATATGAACGAGCCTCGCGTTCATCTTCTTGCATGATCTGGCCACTAGCTCCGGACCCGTCGCGTTGACCCTGTTCGCGATCAGCGGCTGCTTCTCGCACGCGTCGACATTCGTCATCGCTGCGCACAGGATAACTACCTCGGGCTTCACCTTCTCGAAGAGCTTCTCGACCTCTTCCTTGGAACCGATGTCAAGAGGTTCCAGCCGCCATGCGCTCTTGCCGTCAACCTGTGGGTTGTAGCTTCCTGCGACATCGTACTTCGATGAGGCTTGGGACATGATCTTGCTTCCGAGAAGACCGGACGCACCCAATATCAGGAGCTTCTTCTTGTCGACCACGATAATCCTCGATTTGAACAAGTCCAGTGAGAGCTTTTCTGGTTAAGAGCCTTTTCATGCGGAGCCAAGAAGACTTGCGTGTCTCACTCCATATTGTGTCTTCTGTACACTGGAGAACAGGACTCTGGAATGAGGTGACTGAGAATCTGGGACAACTTAATATGTCCTGAGTCTTTTCGTGGTAGTTGCCATGACAGTGAGACTGGGAGCCGTCGACGGAGTTGTTGTCAAGAATCTCAAGCGTGTCGTCGACGACCGCGGTTGGCTGATGGAGATCTTCAGGAGCGACTGGCCCGAGTTCAAGAAGTTCGGGCAGACGTACTTGACGACATGCAAACCCGGCGTCATCAAGGGCTGGCACTATCACAAGCTACAGTGGGACCACTTCGTTCCTCTTAAAGGCAACGCGCTCATCGCGCTATACGACTCAAGGGAGAAGTCCAAGAGCAAAGGCGTTGTTCAGGAGATCGAAGTGTGGGAGAAGGAGCCCAAGTTCATCGTGATCCCTCCGTTCGTGTACCACGGCTTCACCCCGTTGGATGGAAACGAGATCTGGGTCGTGAACACTCCGACCGAGCTGTACAACTACAAGCAACCAGATGAGTACAGGCTCGAATGGGACGACCCGTCGATAGGCTACATGTGGAGAAGGAAGGTGTAGGCTTTGAGGACCCTCATCACAGGCGGCGCCGGATTCATCGGGTGCAACTTCGTGAGGTACATGCTGAAGGAGCATCCGAGCGACGAGATAGTGGTACTCGACAAGCTCACCTACGCGGGCAGGCTCGAGAACCTCGAAGAGGTCAAGGACAAGATCTCATTCATCAAGGGCGACATCTGCGACAAGGACGCGGTCAAGAAGACCATGGCCGGGTGCGAGCACGTTGTCAACTTCGCCGCAGAGAGTCATGTCGACAGGAGCATCACATCCCCTGAGGACTTCGTGAAGACGGATGTCCTGGGCGTATTCACGCTCCTCGAAGAGGCCAGGAGAACGGACGTTAAGAAGTTCGTCCAGATATCGACCGACGAAGTCTACGGCTCTACCGTTACAGGCTCGTTCTCGGAAGCCAACATGCTCGACCCTTCATCGCCGTATTCAGCGAGCAAGGCCGGTGGAGAACTGCTCGCACGCTCCTACGTCAGGACCTACGGGCTCGACGTCGTCGTCACTCGCTCATCGAACAACTACGGACCGTTCCAATACCCCGAGAAGCTCATACCCGTTCTCGTCATCAAGGCCCTTCGGGACCAGCCGCTCCCGATCTACGGGAAGGGCACCAACGTCAGGGACTGGCTACACGTCGAGGACAATTGCAGGGCGATAGACATCGTGCTCCAGAAGGCCAAGGCTGGAGAGATAGTCAACATCGGCTCGGGCAATGAGGTTCCAAACATCGATGTCGCGAAGCTCATCCTGAAGCATATGAAGAAACCCGAGAGCCTGATCAAGTACATCCAGGACAGACCTGGACACGACTTCAGGTACTCCCTAAACTGGGACCAGATCAGAAAAATGGGTTGGAAGCCCAGGATGAGATTCGACGACGGACTGAAGAGGACAGTTGACTGGTATCTTTCCAACAAGGAATGGTGGACCCCGCTGGTTTGATCCACCCCGCAATTAGCTGGATTCTTCATTCTCTCGACTTAGGTAAGGCGAACCTCTGCGAAATCTGCAGGTCGCCCACAGCCTCGACCCAATCTCCGTATTTTGGCGCCCTGCCACGCCCAACAATGTGGCGGCTGTCGTGGACGGTTACGATTCTTCCCCCGACGTCGACTGAGTACATCGACTCGCCTAGCCACCAGAGCCCGACGACCTTCCCCCTGACCACATGCGCAAACGGACCCGATGTTGCGTCCTTCTCCATTCCAGCCGGGAGTGCCAATGGACCCGAGCTAATACGGCTACATTCGACGAGATCGAGGGAGAGAGTAACAGTGGTCCCAATAGGCTCCCGAGCGAGAAAGACATCTTTCGAGTAGCCTCTCAGAATCCGACCCGAGTCCTCCCTGACACTCAACTCGTGCACGAAAACTAGCGTTTGGTCCCCGTACCGCCTAGGCGGTATCTCACTGACGGCCACCAAGTTGTAGTCATCCCATATCTCGCAATAAGGGTCCACGCCAGAAGGTCTAAGGTAGCACGAAGTCGTCTGAACCCGGACATACCTTTCTCCCTCGAGGTCCAGGGACTCGGGCACGCTTCGCGCATCCCCATCCCTTAGGGCATATAGGTTCGCGGACACCCAATAGCCATCAAGCATCGCCTCTAGTGGGATTTGAGGCCACGACCTTGAGAGCACTCCGAGCGTGATTCGCTCCCCCAGCGAGGACCTGGACTCCTCGTCCGGAAGGACGCCGGTCTTCAGGTCGATCACCCAGAGCGTGTCCCCGTCACGCCGCGCATCCTTCACCGTCTTGACGACATCGGCGTCGTGGTAGAGTCTGCCGTCCGGATCTGCGACGAGGCCCTCATAGTCGACGATAAATCTGATCCTGGTTGTGCAAACTTCTATTCCCGCCATTTCAAATCACTGAGTACTGTAGGGGCTCAAGGAGTGTATCTCGATGTTTATGGATGAATCTTGCCTGTGGCCCAACAGTCTTTCCAAGTCGATTTCCACGCCATCCGCGCATCTCCTCCCGAAACCGCTTTATCCGCAAGGACTGCTACCCGCACATAGCCGCAAGAGGACAATGCCATGAAGATAGCCTCAATCGTTGGGGCGCGTCCACAATTCATCAAGCTAGCTCCGCTTTCGCGCGAGCTCAGGAAGAAGCACAGAGAGGTCCTGATCGACACGGGACAACACTACGACCAAGAGATGGCGGGGAACTTCTTCACAGAGTTCAAGATCCCCAAGCCGGACCACTCTCTCGGGATCGGTTCTGCTGATCACGGAGAGCAGACGGGTCGGATGCTCATCGCGCTCGAGAAGGTCCTAGTCGCCGAACTGCCGCGTCTGGCGATAGTCTTCGGGGATACGAACAGCACTCTCGCAGGAGCGCTTGCCGCCGCCAAGCTCAACATTCCAGTCGCGCACGTCGAGGCGGGCCTCAGGAGCTACGACACGACCATGCCCGAGGAGTTGAACCGAGTCCTGACAGACCATCTAGCCAAGCTCCTTTTCTGTCCGACCGACAATTCCAGAGAGAACCTGAAACGAGAGGGGATCACTGATGGAGTCCATGTCGTGGGCGACGTCATGGTCGACGCTCTGGAGGAGAGCAAGAAAGCTGCCGAGAAACACTCCAAAGCGATGCAGCTCTTCAACTTGAAGAAGAACGAATTCCAGCTGCTTACAGTCCATCGTCCTGTGAATACGGACTCAAAGAAGAACCTCGAAGGCATCATGAACGCGATCGGCGCGTCCGGCGTAACCACCGTGTTCCCCGCTCATCCACGAACGGTCAACGCGATTAAAGAACATGGTCTTGAGGGCAAGATCCCGAAGAACATCATCGTCACGAAGCCCTTGGGGCACATGGACATGATATGGCTCCAGTCAAACGCCGCACGTGTGATAACAGATTCCGGCGGTGTTCAGAAGGAAGCGTACCTTCTGGGAGTGCCTTGCATCACGCTCAGAGACACGACCGAGTGGGTAGAAACGGTGAACGCGAATTGGAACATCCTAGTGGGAGCCGACCAAACGAAGATCCAGGATGCGATAAGGCACTTCTCCCCGCCGAGGTATCGCCCCAAGATATTTGGGCCGTCGGGCGCCAGCGCGAGGATAGCCAAGATCGTGGATTCCTATCTCACCAACCTCGATGTGGCGACATAGATTCGAAGGCTGAACGCGCTACTTCATGCCTATGTGTTCCTCGATGTCTTCGAGGTCTTTTCGTAGGATAGGATCGAGATCCTCGGCCCTCTGGATCCACGCTCGAAGGATGTCCGCTGCCTCCTTGACCTTCGGATCGTCCTTCGCCAGCCTATCCATCACGGAGAGCCAAGTGAGCTTGTACAGGGCGACCTCTTTCGCGTTCATCTTCTCCTTCGCGTACGGGTTCCGCTCCATGAGCACGGTCGTCTGCTCCCGCCACATCTTGAACCTAATGTCCCAGAGGAAGGAAGATATCCATATCGCCGCTATGAGAGAAAGCAGAATCATCAGAATCCCAGACCAGGGATTGTTGAAAATCGGTCTCCATTTGACGTAGTTCCACACCGTCAAGGAAAGCGTGAGCGCAAGCATTGCTAGGCTTATAGGCTGGGCGACCTGCTGCACCCTCCACATCTGCAGCATTATCCATTTCTTCGGACCGCCGTGCGTTGCCATATTGTTCGGACCCGGCGGAGCCATCAGCCTAGAGCTATAAGAGGATTGCCGGAACACGCCAGTCGGTCATTCCAGCAGTTCGCGGACGAGGTCTTGAATCGCCTTGTCGCGTCTTTCCAGAGAGAACAGTTCCCTGACGCGATTCCTTGCTTCCTTTCCCTTGTTCGAAACCAGGGCTTTCCGAATGGCGTCCGCGGCCGCCTGATGGTCGCCAACAGGGACTAGAAAGCCGGTGTCTCCGACAGCCCTCTCAATGCCGGGAATGCGCGAGCCGACAGGAACGCACTCGCATAGCATCGATTCGCAGACGGCATTCGGCAGGCCCTCCTGCCTCGAGAGCTGGCAATAGACCTTCGCTCTCTGGTACAGCCTGATGATCTCCTCTTGGGAGACCGGCCCGACAACTTCGACGTTCGACCCCGCGGTCCCCCTCAGTTTGTCCGCGCCTTCTCCACTCCCTCCGACGATCATGAACTTGACACGGGGCAGAAGCTCGGCCGCCTTCACGAACGTGTCGAGGCCTTTCACCTGGGCTCTCTGCCAATCGTTGTAGACAGCGACTGTCAAAACCAGCTCCTCTTTGACCCCAGAAGGACTGAATCTCTGATCATCGTAGCCTGTTGGGACCACCTGCATGTTCTTCCCGTCGACTCCAAGGTTCTTCATGCCGCTGTCCTTGAGGGACTCGTCGACCGGCAAAATCCTGTCTGCTCGCGTCAGGATGTACTTCACCATCTTCGCCTTCGCTGGGTTCAGCAAGGATCCGTAGCCTATCTCCGGGAGCTTCGCGACTTCGTAGCCGCCGACGACCACGATCGACGGCTTTCCGAACAATCTCGAGCACCGGACCTGCCATTTCGCGTGTGTCTCCGCGAACCACGAGTAGGTGATATCCGACCAGAGCACCCCCAGGAACAGCTCCCACATCGCCCCGAGCATTCCTCCTAGACTCTTCTTCTTGGAACCTATGTCCACAACACGCACGTCGAAATGCTTCTTCAAAAGGTCAAGATCCGCCTGGATGAAAGCGGACATAGTCGGGTGAACGAACAGTATCTTAGTCCTCCCGTCACCTTTGAGAAGCTCCTGGACGAATGGCTTAATCGCGTTGACCTGGCGGTCGAAGACCAAGTGGAGGAGCATGCCCAGCTCCGAAATCTTGAACGCGAGCCGAGACCTCGTGTCCTGATCGAAGTCCTTGGAGAATATCTTCCTGTGATTGACGAGGTTCGCCGCAGGGAACCGCGATTGGCTCAATCTAGACTTCTCCGACACGACATGCTGCATCCTGGCATAGGGGAGATGGAACAGCCTATGCTCTCTCGAGACTCTCCTCGAGAAGTCCAGGTCCTCCCTCCAGCCGCCGCCCCGGAGTTCCTCGTCGAATCTGATCTTCTCGAGCACCTCGCGCCTGACAGTCATGTTCGAGCCGGTCAGGACCTGCACCTGCGCAGGAGCCGGGGAACGAAGAAGCGGCCTCGGGAGTCCCGAGCGTCGGTATGTCCCTTTGCCTGGATAGGACAGGTAGAAGAGTGCGTTGAACGCCCACCAAAATGAGTGCATACCGACGGAGGTCCTGTACATGTTCGTGATCTCTCCCTCGACCCCTGCGATCGTTCTTGAGGAGTCACTCCCAAAGAAACTCTCGATACTGGCAAAGTAGCGGGAGTCCAGGACCGCGTCGTCATCGATGAACGATACAAGGTCGCACTTGCACCTGTCGATCCCGATGTTCCTTCCCTCGGGCAGCGTGCATTTGCGCAGGACCGACTCGACGGGTGGGCACCTATCCTTCAGTATCTCAGAAGCCATCTCCTTCAAGTGAGAGGTATCCGATGAATCCACGAACACGATCTTGTCAGGGACCCTTACCTGAGCAGCGACGGAGACCAGCAATCGCCTGACCTCGTCCTCGCGGTCCTTCGTGACGACAACCATGCAGATAGTCAAGCTCATGCGCGTTGCTAATCGGGAATTGCTCTAAAGAATGTATCCATCCCTGACGAGTCCATTCGTTCAGGGAACCTCTCTCTTGTGGGCCAGATACCAGTCGATCGTCTTCTTCAGACCGTCCTCGAACTTTGTCTTCGCCCTGAACCCGAAGAGCTTCTCCGCCCTCGAGACATCCAGCATCCTCCGGGGTTGGCCATCCGGCTTGGTCTTGTCCCAGACTATCTCGCCCTTGAATTCCATCAGCCGCGAGATCAGCTCGACCAAATCCTTGATCTTGATCTCGAATCCCGCCCCGAGATTGACCGGGTCCGGTCCGTTGTACTTCTCTGCCGCGAGGCATATTCCCGCGGCAGCGTCCGCGACATAGAGGAACTCCCTTGATGCGTTCCCCGTGCCCCAGACCTCTACCTTCTTGCTGCCCTTCTCCCTCGCCTCCGCGAACTTGCGTATGAGAGCCGGAATAACATGGGAGCTCCTTGGGTCGAAGTTGTCCCCGGGACCGTACAGATTGACCGGCAGAAGGTAGATCGAGTTGAAACCGTACTGCGCACGATAGGCCTGGGACTGGACCAGCAACATCTTCTTGGCCAGCCCGTAGGGAGCGTTCGTCTCCTCGGGATATCCGTTCCAGATGTCTTCCTCCTTGAACGGCACGGGCGTGAACTTCGGGTACGCGCATATAGTGCCCAACGCAACGAACTTGCCTACCCGGGCTTCCCTCGCGGCCTCGATCAGCTGGATGCCCATCATGGCGTTTTCGTAGAACAATGTCCCGGGAATCTCCCGGTTGAGCCCGATACCACCCACTCTCGCCGCGAGATGGATCACGACATCGATGTCCTTGACCGCCTTGACGCAACCGTCCCACTTCCGAAGGTCCGCATCCTTCAGGTCCCATGCACGTATCTTCGATCGGTCGGCTCCGCTCTTCCCGAGCTGGTCGAGCACGAAAGATCCGAGAAAGCCGGCTGCGCCGGTGACGAGCACTCGCTTGCCGTCCCAGAATCCCATCTCAATCAGCCATCCACCATTTGTTCGGGAACTTCTTCGCGAGCAACTTGTCGCCCTCGCCTAACGGCTTGAGCCCTGATAGACGCATGTCAGCATCCACCATGACCTTGACCAGGTCTGAGAACTTGATTTTGATGTCGAGCCCGATCTCGCGCTTCGCCTTGGAGGTGTCTGCGACCAGGTAGTCGACCTCCGTTGGCCTGAAATAGCGCTTGTCGATCTTGACGTACTTGCCGGAGTCCAGACCCGCGTACGCGAAGGAAGCCTCGACGAACTCGCGCACGGAATGTGCCTCGCCCGTCCCGATCACACAGTCTCCCGGCTTCTTCTGCTGCAGCATGGACCACATGGCCTCGACGTACTCAGGGGCGTAGCCCCAGTCCCTCTTGGCATCCAGGTTGCCTAGATAGAGAGCGTCCTGCTTCTTGGCCAGTATCCCAGCGAGGGCTCTCGTGACCTTTCGAGTCACGAATGTCTGCCCTCTCCTCGGGCTCTCGTGGTTGAACAGTATCCCGTTCGAGGCGAACAGGCCGTAGCCGTCCCTGTAGTTCCTCGCCATCCAATAGGCGTAGACCTTCGAGCACGCGTATGGGCTCCTGGGCTCGAACGGGGTCTTCTCATTCTGAGGTGGCTTCGCAGTGCCGAACATCTCGGAGCTGGAAGCCTGATAGAATCGAATGGGCAGCTTGCTCCTCCTGATGACCTCGAGCAGCCTCGTCGTGCCCAAACCAGTAGCCTCGCCTGTATATGTCGGCGTGTCGAAGCTGACCCTTACATGGCTCTGGGCACCGAGGTGGTAGACTTCCTCGGGCTCTATGTTGTAAACGAGGTTGGATATCTGTTCCGAATCGGAGAGATCGCCGTAGTGGAGGAAGAGCCGGATCCCCTCTTGGTGATAGTCCCTGTAGATGTGGTCTATCCTCGAAGTGTTGAATGTGCTTGCCCTTCGGATGATCCCGTGCACCTCGTAGCCTTTGGCAAGCAGAAGCTCTGCGAGGTACGATCCGTCCTGACCGGTTATGCCCGTTATCAACGCTTTCTTCATCTCACTCCTCTCGCCTACAACGGACCGTAAGAAACCAGACATATCTTAAGCCTACGCCGAGCCGATTCGAATTCCTGGGATGGGACCGTCAAGGTTAATAGCGCTCACCCTGTTTGGCCTGGCCGTGAAGAAAGAGGGCCGATTCGGGGAGAGAACAATCGCCGAGATGCTTCCCCCGGACCTGCGCAGAAGGCTCACAGAGGACGCGACAGATAAGCTCATGGAAGTCCCTGATGGGGACAAGGGGCTTGCGGGCGAAAGGGAGGACCTTCTGTCTCGAGGCAAGTTCCTTGCACGGTTCGAACACATCTCAAGATATTCCGGGACTGCCAGAAAAGCGCACGGAACGGTACTCGACATAGGATGCGGGACCGGGTACGGAGCCGCCATACTCTCTACGAAGGCCAACGTCGTGGCCTTGGACATCTCTCCGGCGGCGCTTCGGTTCGCGAGGAAGTCATACCCGGGTCCCGAGTTCGTAATGGCATCAGCGACCTCCATCCCGCTCGCTGACGAGAGCATCGACATGGTGACGGCCTTCGAGATCATCGAGCACCTGGCCGAACCGGATAAGTTCCTATCTGAATGCCATAGGACGCTCAAGAAAGGAGGCGTTCTTGTTTTGTCTTCCCCAAATCCAGCCCATCTCATCAACTGGTTGAAGAAGAAGCTGCTAGGGATTCCCATCCCTCCCAAGATCGTCGCGGAAAACATCTACCACGTGCGGGAGTTCACGCACGACGAAATGGTCGGACTCCTTTCATCCAAGGGGTTCAGGTTCATCCACGACGCGAAGGGGCAGACGATCGATTTGCCGTACATCAGGGGTCCGTTCAGATTCCTGGGGATCGGAGAGGTTTACGATGTCCTCTTCTCGCGCCTCGGCACCGGATTCCCTCGGATATCGTACACGGTTGTCTACGTCGCGGCGAAGTAGAGCGACGGCAATTCCTCGCCAAGTCCAGCAACTATCATGCAGTACGAAGCTTCAGTTTCGTGAAGAGCTCTTCAAATCTCTTCTTCCATGTGTGGTCCCTGAGCGAGCGAGCCCTGGCAGCGACCCTGATCCTTTCCGCTTCCTCGGGCTCTGACAAGAAGTGCTTCGCCTTCTCAATCAGGTCTTCCCCGTCGTGATAGCACACGATCTCCTTGCCGATCTCGAAGAACTCCTTGAGCTCCTCCTGGTACTCGGTGAACAACAAAGCGCCGCTCATGGGCGCCTCGAAATCCCTCAATTTGACCTGCACGAGTCTCCCCTTACGCATATCTGAGGGGCTCCCGCACGCGGAGAAGCCCATCGATATCTTGCTCTCGGAAAACAGCCGGACCATGTCTTGGAAGGGGATGCTGGGGTGCAGCAGCGGAGAGAAAGCGGGTACCATGCCGGGGAACCTCTCATATCCCAGCCCGCCAAGCCTTCGCACGAGGTGCTCCGTTTCGAGGCACTGTCTGGTGAGTTCTTCCTTGCCGTTCTCAAGCCCCACCCCCTGGTATTTGTGGAAGACCCTCCACGGCACCAATTGTTCGCCTATGACCCTGTGGAACGACCGCTTGTCGCGCCATCTGAACCCGAACACGTGGAAGTCGAGACCTGCCCTCGCGATCTTGCTGAAGATGTCGATCCGATCCCCGTAGCAGGAACCGGTGAAGGTCATGTCGTACTTCCTCTCCACCTTCACCGGGAAGTAGTGCTTCGGGTTCGCACCCTGCTGGACCCTCACCGCAGCTCCTCCAGCATCAGTGAACATCTTCACAGCATCCCTCTCGGTCACCCAGTGGTAGTCGTAGTGTCCGATTAAGGGTTTGACGATGTGGAACTGGTGCAGGTTGTTGCATCCGAAATTGACGCAGCGGATGCCGAGGTCGCGGATGGCGTCTATGACCTTCCCGTCGGTGTGCCTCCCCCAGTAGTAAGTAATCAACAGGTCGATAGGAGCCTTCTTGTGCTCTCTCTGAACGAGTTGGAGCAGGTCCTGGTTCAGTCTCGTCCGCTGGACTTCCATCCAATCAGTCCCGTGGAAGTTGTAGTCCTTGCCCCAGTCGTGGACGATCAGGTCGACCCCCATCTCCCTCAGAGTGTCGAACATGTTGAGCTGGACCCACTCCGCTGGATGGCTGGAGAAGACTAGGCGCAATGGGCCAGGCATGGTGGAGACCGATGCAATGTGATTATTTAAGGCCTTCATGGCGATGCGCGTTCAAGAAACGGATCGCTATCTCGTCAGCTCTTTCCTGAGGGCGCTGGCTATCCGAGTTCCAGCATTGCCGTCGCCGTACGGGCAGGGCTTGAACGACACCTTCTGATTGTCGACGAAT
>JBGQAM010000083.1:0-6906 GCA_041494275.1 Thermoplasmata archaeon
CGATTATGCATCTCTGCAAGCGCCGATCGTTTCGCCTTGAGATCGCCGAAGGCGGAGTTGTATGCGTCAACGTCCTTCTTCAGCTCATCCCTTTTCGAGCGGACGCCGTCGACATTCTTGGACGCTTCTCGTTCCCGATGTTCTGCGAGGGCGAGATCCCCGGCCGCTTTCTCGAGCGCTGTGATGAGTTCTGGCATGCGCTCTTCGAGCATCTTCTCACGCTCTCTGCCATCCTCGGCGAGCAGCGTCTTCTGTGCGCCCTCAATTCTCGAGAGCGAGTCTTTCCGGTCCGATCTCACGTCGGCCAGTACCTTGTCGACTCCGTCTATTCTCAGCATCCTTAGGACGACCTTCTTCCTCTCTCCAGCCGCAACGTTCTGAAGCGCATTGAGTTCCTTTTGTCTTGCGAAGACAGAAGTGAAGAACGATTTGTGGTCCATGCCTATTAGCTTCTCGACCATCCTTCTGACAGGTTTGTCGCCCTCAGCCAGGGTCTTGTCCTTCGTCCTCAACTCCGCGCGCATGGAAAGGCTCTTCCCGCCCATCTCCCGCTCAATCCTGTACTCCGCTCCTCCCAGTTCGAATTCGAGTACTGCAGAGCAGGAATCGCCGCTTCCAGCCCCCGATCTTCTGATGCTTTCTCTGGAGGTTCGCACCACCTCATCCACATTCCCGAAAAGCGCCCAGGCGATTCCTTCTATGACGGTGGTCTTTCCAGTGCCGTTGAGACCGAGTATGCCTACTATGCCGTCTGGAAATTGGAGTTTGAGCTCTTTGAACCGTCTGTAGTTCTTGAGCTCGAGATAGTTGATCCTCATTCGTCATCCCTCAACAGGTAAGGCATTCCGATCTCCATCAGTCTGCTCTTCTTTTCGTCTGGGACATCGAGAGAAGCAACGTACTTCTTGAATTCGTCCGCGAGGAGGCCTATCTGAGTGTCGCCAACTTGTTTCTCACCCTCGACTTCTACTCTGTCGGACCTGAGCTCGAAGTGCAGGGCGCTACTTCCCATTCTCTTGATCGCAGACACATCCAGCGACCTGTATGCGTCTGGTGCCACGTTCTTGATGACCAGCCTGACTATCCTTTCGTCTATGTTCGCTCCGCTTACCCGCTCCTGAGCCTCTCGAAGTATCTCAGAGGATGTCATCTTTGACGCGTCGATGGGTTCCATATCCAGCATATCGCGAATGTGAAGTTCATGAAACGTTGCGGAGTGTGCGTCCAGATCTACCTCAACGATGCCTTTCTTCTGCTTGGCTTCGCTGAAGCTCAGCCTTTCCGTTGAACCGGCGTAGTACGCCCTGGGGTTTACTTTCTTGAACTCATGGTAATGGCCAAGTGCAACGTAGTCCCATTCTGGCGATATGCTCTCTGCCGGAATTGTCTGCTCGTTGAATTCGTCCATCTTGTAAGTGTCCGACCCCAACACTCCAGCGTGGAGGACCAGAACGCCGAGTTTTGTATCTCTTGATGGTCTCAGTCCAGACGTTATCTCAGCGAGCGACGGCGTCGCCGAGTGGGGGATGGCGTATATCGTCGCATCGCCAACGACAATTGTCTTTCCACCAGCTTCGTGCACTGGATGGATGTGCTTCAGGTGCTCGAATATGCGAAAGATATTGCCGGTTTCTCGCAGTCGTGGGGTCGAATGGTTACCTGAGATTAGGATTGTCTCAATGCCTTCGTTTGAAAGCCTGATGAGCTGTCTGAGCGCGAAGTCAATCGCTCGGTTCTGGGGGCGCACTGTGTCGAAGAGGTCTCCAGAATGGACGACAACATCAGGCCTGAGTTCGACTACCTTGTCTATGGCCTCTTGGAATGCTCGGTAGAAATCTGCCTCTCGTTGGTTTATCCCCTCAGCCACATCTAGTTTTGAGTATGCGCTGAACCCCAGATGAGAATCAGAGAGATGAACAAGCCTCAAATCTTTCCACGCTCCATCGCCGCTATGATGTCCTCGATCTCAGCGAGGTCCGCGGAGACTTCGAGTGCTGATGGGCCTCTTCGTTCGAATATCTCCACTAGCTTCGTGTCGATAGTCTTGACCGAACCCCAGAGAGCGACGATCGCCACAACGATGATGGACACGGCTAGCAGGGCAAAGAGTACGCCCTGCTGTACGAGTGAGTTGACGAGCGGCGAAACCAGGACGAAACCGACGATTGCGTAGATTGCAAGGAAGAGCCACTTGAGCGCCTTGGCCGTGTCCTGGTAGCCAATACTCTCAGCGGACCTGGTGCCAAGCATCGCTTCGCTCGTGGAGATCTCGATGATTCTAATCGTTCTGCTCCAGACGCCGAACAACGCAGAACCGATTATGACCAGTGAACCGGTGATCACCGCTAGGAGGACTAGCTCTTCGCTGCCTCCAACGAGATGGACAAAATCCGGGATTTTCGGAGCTGCGTTTAGCGCGATAGCGCTTGCGGATACCATTACGACAATGTAGACGAACAGTCTAGAAATACTGCTCCTCATCTCGTTTGATATTCCGAGAGACGACCGCGAGCGCGTTCGCATGTTCCTCACGACCAGGTTGAAGTACGATGCAAGGAGCAGTAGGGATCTTGGCGCCCTTCCCTCAACAATCTTAGTGGCCCTGTCCGAGAACCTCACACTGTATGGGACGACCAGCGCGGAAATCGTTGTCACGATGACGATTGTTGGGTAGAGGTTGATGCCTGAGCTTATGGCTGTAGATCCAATGGCTACGGCGGCAATCATCAGCGAGAACTCGCCGACGGCTATCATGCTCATGCCCGCACCGATGGAATTCCTGGCGCCGAACCCGAACATGAAAGTGGATACGGAGCAGGAAAGTATCTTGGCGACGATGAAGACGAGCGTGATAATGGCTGCGGTCAGCAGGAACCCGAAGTTGAGGAACAGGTTCAGGTCGACGAGCATTCCCACCGTGATGAAGAACATCGCCCCGAACAGGTCCCGCACAGGTTCCACACGCCTCATCACGTCTCCTAGATACTTCGATTCAGACACGATGACGCCCATGACGAACGCTCCGATTGCCTCCGAGAATCCGATCCATCTGGAAAACACTGCCATGGAGAAGCAGAGGCCAAGGACCGTGAGAATGAGCAATTCCCCCGAGCGTTGTCTGCCCACGTAGTCCACCAGTCTAGGCACGACGGCCAGACCAAACACTATCGAGGCGGCGAGGAAGATGCCCATCTTCAGCAGAAGGTCTGCAAGTTGAGCCGGCTCAATTCCGCCCTGGGATATAAGACCCGACACTGCCGCGAGGATGAGCACGGCCGCAAAGTCCTCTACTATTAGGAGCCCGACGATCAGTCGTGCCCTCTCGTTGTCCAACCCGCTGGTCTCCCTGAGAGACCTCACGACGATCATCGTCGATGCGACAGATAGCATAGCGCCGAGAAGAGTGGACTCAAGTCCGCTCCAGCCGAGAGCGCGCCCCAGCTGGTATCCGACGCCTATCATCAAGGTGATTTCCAGCGCCGCAGCCGCGATAACGGTGATTCCGATCTTCCTCAGTTGCTTGAGGCTGAACTCGAGGCCTATGGAAAATGTGAGAAGCACGATGCCGAGCCTGGCAAGCATCTCGATGACTGGCTGCGCTGAGATGACTGTCCGGGTGGCACCGGAGCTTACCGTGTATTCCGCAGATATCACGAACGGGCCAGCAACCATTCCAGCTACCAGATAGCCAAGAATCAACGGCTGCTTCAGCCGGTGGAATACAACGATGATGATGGCTGCGACAGCGATCACGATTGCCATGTTGATGAGGAACCCTGTCTGCAGGTCTAGCATCCTAACTGCACCGTTCTCTGATTGCTGATAGTGGCTGACTGGACCTCTGCGGTCTTCTTGCCCGCTGTTTGCAGGCTCCGCTGAGGCTCTGGCTGACGCATATCCCTCAAGTTACTTAAGCGTGGCCCTTCGAGCTTTCAAACCTTCTGCACTGGAAGATAAGGTTCGATGGAGCCATGAAAAATACAAATGGATGGCAGAGCATCATTCCTGCGGTATGTCCAACTTCAGAACAAGATTCTCACAATCGTCCGAAGATCAGAGAGTGAGAGCGAAGCTCTTCGGGATTGGCAGCGCTGGATGCAATATTGTGGATGGCGCTCCGTTCCCGAAGGTTGCGTTTTCGACTTCAAGTGCTGACCTTGCACGATCCCATGCGGATCGAAAGGTCTTGGTCGGACAGGATAGACTTCTGGGGATATCCGATGCCGATTCGGACGTGATGAAAAGACTCCCTTCAATTGTTGGCCACGAGATCCTGGATGTTTTCAACAACACAGAGCTCGCGTTCATCATGTGTGGCTTGGGAGGAGTGACGGGCAGCGTCGGCTCCGGCGTGCTGAACTCTGTCGCGAAATCCAAGGGCGTTGCAGGCATCGCGGTCGTTGCCATGCCGTTCTCTGCGGAGAGCTTCCAGAGGCGAGAGGTTGCTTCCAAGGCCCTGGGCAGATTGCTTGAATCGTCTGCGATGTGCGTCGTATTCGACAACGACAAGCTGTCGTCTCTTGCACCGAATCTTCCTCTGTCGAGAGCATTCGGGCTACTGAACGGAATCATGATGAGGCCCGTTATGGACATCTGTGCTACTATGTCTAGAAACGACATGAGTGTCTTTCGCGAGGTCGTGGGAAGGTCGACATACGCGCGATTTGGGCTGGGTTTGGCTCGAGGGGACGAGCGGGTCCAACGAGTAGTCGATGAGTCGTTGAGCTCTCCATGGTTCGACTACAATCTCAGCGAGGCAACCTCGGCAATAGCGGTATTCTCGTCTGCGGACCCGTGGGACAAGGAGATCGACAAGGTGCTGTCGCTTCTTGAAGCGAGACTGCCTTCTGTGCGGATCCTTTGGGGGTCCTATGCAGATCCCAACCTCGGAGAGAGGATACGCCTGAGCCTTCTTCTGTGCAAAGCCAAGTAGCTGAGACGCGGTCCTGTTTCTATCCAAACTAAAAAAATACAATTTCACATATAAAAGATAGGATTATCAGCCTATCTAGAAACCCCTAATAATCCCCCAATGCGTTCCCTCCCCTCAGAGGGCGAAATAACGAAGGTGATTCAGCTAGGGTGCGGAATAACCGGACTTGTGTGTGCAGAGCATTTGGAGAAGAACGCCAAAGTCGATGAGATTGTCCTAGCGGACTCTCGCATAGAGGCTGCAAGGGCGATGGTTTCTCGCATCAGAAGCGAGAAGATGTCGACTCTGAAAACGGACGGGACGAATCCCAGCGAGTTGAGGAAGTTGATGAAAGGTTGCGACTTGATCATCTCATCCTTGCCCTGGGAACTGAACCGAAAGGTTCTGGACGTCGCCGCGTCGACTGGGACTGACTATGTCGACTTCTGCCTGACGGTGGAGTCTGAGGAGGACCTGAAAGCTGTTATTGCCAAATGCAAGAAGGCTGGGATACGCGCGTTGACCGCAACAGGGGAAGATCCTGGCATATCGGATGTGTTTGCGGTTCATGGGGCCAGCATGCTAGACAAGGCTGAAGAAGCCCACGTGCGGGATGGCGACAGCGGCGTCGCCGAAGGGGTCGATTTCTTCTCTTTGTGGTCTCCTATCGACTTGCTTGAGGAAACGACAGTCCCAGCGGCGGTCTTCAAGGACGGCAAGATGACGTTCGTTCCTCCGCTTGACAAGAGGGAGACCTACGAATTCCCACCTCCCGTGGGGTCTTTGCCTGTCTACTACACGAACCACGAGGAGACATACTTGATGCCCAAGTTCATCAAGGGCCTGAAGAATGCCGATTTCCAGATTGCTATCGACGACAACTTCGCCAGCATAGTCAGGATGTTGCGAAAGCTCGGCCTTCACAGTCTGAAACCAATCGATGTCAAGGGTGTGAAGGTCAGACCCTTGGATGTTGTCGTCTCATTGATGCCACGCCCCGTGGACCTCATCGGCAAGGTGAAGGGACATGCGGTCATCGTTGTGGACGTCGTGGGCGAAAAAGATGGCGTGAGGAAGAACGTCAAGATGTGGACCATGATGTCTCACGAGAGAGCCTTCGAGCTGTGCAAGACCAATGCGACTGGCTATTTAGTCGGTTCAGGTGGTGCGGTGGCCGCTGAGATGTTGATCGAAGGCGAGGTCAAGGAGCATGGACTCCTGGCGCCTGAGCAGCTCCCTGCGGACAAGTTCCTTGCGCGGCTTCCATCGAAAGGACTCAAAGTGGAGGAAAGGATAACGGATATCTGATTCCACGATCCTCAATCCCTGGTCCTATGAGCCAGAAGATCGAGAGCTTCCTCCTCCATGAAATGCAGCTTTCCTGGTACGACCAGTGAGTGGAGAGGAGGTCCTAGATCAGCGGAGATCAAGTCCTTCAATCTACCCGCCATCACTACGCAGTCTGGAGCTCCGGCACGAGCGACCGCGCACACGATCGTTTTGTCGGTAACAATTTCCTTTCCGACGCGCCTCTCCATGTCCATCAGAAGATGCAGCCCTTCTCCCGCTGTCATGTATCTCGAGTTCTCTGCATCGATGTCGAGCAGAACGAGGGTGTGCAATCCTCTTGAAAGGTTCTCGGAAATGACTTCGTAGGGGCTCGTGGGCGAGTATCCCTCTTGTGGGAAGGGCAGCGTTGTCGTGCGTCCGAACTTGTATTGCTGCAGTCCGAGAAGGCCCGGTACTGCGGTCAGGGCCGATGCACCGTGGATGACCGAGGTATCAATGGATCGCTTGACAGCCCGGAGTCTTAGGTCGATGTGCGTCGTCGCAGTCATGGGGTCTCCAGCCACCAGCAATACAACTCTTTTCTCGCTGCACGCGTCCAGCAGCCTCGTACCATCTTCGACCGCCTCTCTATCCAGCGTTTCGATTCTCTTGCCGGTCTTCGCAGCCAGACGGTCAAGCGAACCCGCAGCAAGAGTCGATGTGTA
>JBGQAM010000106.1:0-2525 GCA_041494275.1 Thermoplasmata archaeon
CCTCTGCATACTCATCATCGCTCAGGACCTGCTCGACAGACTCGAGGAGCTCAGACGGGCGTTCGTGAAGAAGGGCATGGAATTCGAGCGTGTCCTTAAGTCTGGTCGCACGCACTTGATGGATGCACTGCCCGTCACGCTCGGCCAGGAGTTTATGGCATACTCAGTCGCAATCAGGAAAGGAAGAGACCAGCTCAAGGAGAAGCTGAAGCTCCTGGAAGAGGTCCCTCTCGGTGCAACCGCAGTCGGTACTGGTGCCAACACTCACCCGGACTACCACACGCAGGTCGTCAAGCATCTGAGGGTCATCACAGGCCTGAACCTCATCGAAGCTGAAGATCCGAGGGAGGCTCTCCAAAGCAGACTGGATTTCTCGACCGTATCAGGGGGCCTCAAAGCGCTTGCGCTCGAACTGATCAGGATATCCAACGACCTTAGGCTGATGAATTCAGGTCCCACGACGGGCTGGGCCGAGATCAGGTTGCCAGCGACTCAGCCGGGGTCATCCATAATGCCGGGAAAGGTCAACCCTGTCATGGCGGAGTGCATGAACATGATTTGCTTCCAGATCGTGGGCAACGACCTCTCTGTATCCATGGCCGTCCAAGCAGGTCAGATGGAACTGAACGTGATGAACCCTGTGATGATCCACAACATACTGGAATCGATAGTCTTGCTCAACAACTACATCCCGGTCTTCATCGACAAGTGCATCCTGGGGATCGAGGCGGACGAGGACAAGTGCAGGAGCTATCTCGAGAAGAACCCGTCCATCGCCACCTTCCTGGACCCGCACATCGGCTACATGAAGTCCGCTGAAATTGCGAAGGAGGCTCTGAGGCGAAACATGTCCGTCAAGGAGCTCGTCATCGAGAAAGGGATACTCACGCCCGAACAGGTCGAGCGGATCTTCGACATCGAGTTCCTGATCGGCGCGAAGAAGTCAGACAAGAAGTGAGCCGACTCGTGTGGCACGGTCTCGCTGGCGGCATACCTATAAATATCGTGCTCCCTTCTTCAACCGAAAGCTTCGAAGGGTACGATCCCTCCGGAGGTGCTACTACATGGACTGGGGATTGCAGAACAGGATCTCGCGAATAATCGTGCCAGACACCGGGCGTTCGGTGATGCTTGCCGTTGATCACGGATACTTCCTTGGGCCGACATCGAGACTTGAGGTTCCGAGGAAGACCATCATGCCTCTGGCGCCTTACGCGGACGCAATCATGCTTACAAGGGGTGTGTTGAGGACATCGATAGATCCCGGAATATGCAATTCGGTTGTGCTAAGAGTCTCGGGCGGAACAAGCATCGTCGGCGAAGACCTCTCGAATGAAGGGATAATCACAAGCGTCGAGGACGCACTGAGACTGAACGCTTCGGGCGTCGCGATTTCGATTTTCGTCGGGAGCAAGCACGAAAGGCAGACACTGCTCGCCCTCTCAGAGCTCGTGAACGAGGGACAGAAACACGGGATGCCAGTCCTTGCGGTCACCGCTGTCGGAAAAGAGCTCGGAAAGAGGGATGCACGCTACTTGTCGCTCGCAAGCAGGATCGCTGCGGAGATCGGCGCTCACATCGTCAAGACATATTACTGTGACGACTTCGAAAAGGTTGTCGAGAGCTGCCCAGTCCCCATTGTTGTCGCCGGCGGGCCGAAGCTTCCTGAGAAGGAGGCGCTTGAGCTCACATTCAAATCGATCAAGGCGGGAGCTGCGGGCGTTGACATGGGCAGGAACATCTGGCAATCGGACAACCCGATTCCGATGATCAAGGCTGTCCGGAAGATCGTCCACGAAGATGCGACAGCGAAGCAAGCTTACGATCTCTACAAGAAGCTCTCGAAGGAGAAGTAGACTGCACAAGGGGACACGGACAAATGCGCGTCGCGATGTATTACAGGAACAGCGATGTCCGCCTTCAGGAGATGCCCAAGCCCGAGATAGGACCCAACGAGCTGCTTGTGAAAGTCATCGCGAGCGGCATCTGCGGCAGCGACGTCATGGAGTGGTATAGGATCAAGCGTGCTCCGCTGGTCCTGGGACATGAGATTGCGGGAGACATAGTTGAGGTCGGCAAGAGCGTCAAGAAGTACAAGGTAGGCCAGCGCGTCTTCGTGTCCCACCATGTTCCTTGCATGAAATGCAGGTACTGCTTGGCAGGGCACACATCGACATGTGACACTCTGCGGACGACTAACTTCTACCCCGGTGGATTCGCCGAATACATCCGTGTTCCTGAAATCAATATCGAACACGGCGTATATGTTCTGCCAGAGGAACTCACCTACGACGACGGAGCGTTCATCGAACCGCTGGCATGTGTTGTCCGCGGATTCAAGCTCTGCCGATTCAAGCCCGGTTCGACGGTCCTTGTACTTGGCAGTGGCATCGCGGGGCTGCTCAACATCAAGCTCGCCAAGGCATACGGGGCTGGGAAGATCATTGCGACGGACCTCTCGAACTACAGGCTGGACGCCGCGCGGAGGTTCGGCGCGGATGTCACCCTGGATGCGTCGAAAGACG
>JBGQAM010000029.1:0-19801 GCA_041494275.1 Thermoplasmata archaeon
AGAGTATCGGGAATCCGTAGTGATGAGACAGCTCGCCCGCCCCTGCTGAAATCAGAGCCCTCTCGGGTCCTCCGCCCGCCCAGGTCATCGTCCTCATGTCGAAGGCAGCCCCTCCGGTTCCGTAGATGAACGGCGACCCAGGAGCCGCGAGCTGGGCCACCGTCAAGCCTGCAAGGACTTCTGCGTTGTTGACTATTATGGACCCGGCCAACGTGACCGGGCCAGTTATTCCGGCCTGGGGCATCCCGTAGAACGAGATCGGAACGCCCGCACGAGCGAGAACCAAAGCACCCTCGGTCGAACCGCCGTCGAGTTGCAGCGGTGAGAACGGACAGTGCATCGAGGAGAAGATGGGTCTCTTTCTGAGCTCCTTCTCGCCGCCTGCAAGTGCCGCCCCGATTTCCGCGAGCCACTTCGCCTCTCGTCTATGGCTCGTGGTCTCGACCTGCACGTGCTTCTCGATGCTGGACAAGGCGACCTTGAGATCGACCACATGTCTGATGTAGTCCGGAACGTCCTGGCTGCTGACGCATGGCCAGAATATGTGTGCGGAGTCCAACGCATTCGCGACCTTGCCGACCATGGCGAGGTCAGCGCTAGTAGACATCCTTCTCTTGCCTGTGTTGAAGTCCATGACGCTGGTTCCGTTTCCGTCCGTTGTGCAAAACATCCGCCTGCCGTCTAGGACGACATCGTATTTCGGATTCCTCGCGCACAGGGTTATGTTCTTCTTTGCCTTGCGGATTGCCTCCTCAATGAGGTTCCCCGGTATCTTGGCAGTGCTGGTCTTGTGGTCGACGGATGATCCGGCGTCCTCCAGGAGCTTCAGGCATTCCTTGCTGATTACCTTGATGCCCGCGTTTTCAAGCACATCCAGCGTCCCCCAGTGAAGCGATTTCAGGTCGTCCTTCTGGAACATGTGGAACGCGACTTTCCCCTTTGGGAATCCAATCATTTCTTCGCTCTCCTTTACATCGATATGCTTCTGAAATCCACGCAATTCTGCGAAGCATATCAGGGTAACAATATCAAGTATTTAGTTAGTGGGAGGAGAGGCATGAATCGGGTAGGTTCGTGACGACTCTCCTTCACGAGAATGTCGAGACACGACCGGTCAAGTGGACTTGCGGGGAGTCCCGAAAGGCTTTAATCAAGAGATACATATGGCCGGACATCCAGCCATTCTGCGGGGGTAGCCAAGCCCGGTCAACGGCGCCAGATTGAGGGTCTGGTCTCGCAGGAGTCCTTGAGTTCAAATCTCAGCCCCCGCACCATCTTTTCTCCAATCTGTCCCGTCGCAGTCCTATCGATGCGGCTGGGCTGCGAGATTCCTCAGGATGTGCCCGGTGAAGGATTTCGAACCATGTCTCCCGCCAATGTCTGTCGTCAAGTGGCCCGAAGAGTAGAACTCGGACACGGCGCGCTCAACTCTCCAAGCGGCCTCCGGAAGTCCGATGTGATTGAGCATCATCGCCCCTGCGAGAACTGCAGCAGTTGGATTCGCCACGCCTTTGCCTGCGATATCGGGCGCAGAACCGTGCGCAGGCTCGAAGACCGAATGTTTCGGCCCGATGTTCCCTGATGGCGCAAAGCCGAGACCGCCAGCTACGCCAGCGGCTACATCAGACAGGATGTCTCCGTACAGGTTGAGCGTCACAATCACGTCAAAGGCTGAAGGGTCTGTAAGGAGCTTCATCGCGGCGGAGTCGACCAACTGCTCCGATGCCTGCAAGCCCCTTCCCCTCGTCTTCATCAGTTCCCTGAATGTATTGACGAAAAGCCCATCCGATGCGCGCAGGACATTCGCCTTGTGCACGCAAGTGATCCCCTGGCGGCCGTTCGCCAATGCGTATTGGATGGCGAAATCCACGATCCTCTCGGACCCTTTCTTTGTTACTCTGCGAAGGGTTGTGACCCCTCCGTCATCGTACACCTCGTTCTGTGTGTACATCCCTTCCGAGTTCTCGCGGACTATGACCACATTGATGGGTGCCCTGTTGGGCAATGGGACAAGTGTCTTCACGGGTCTTAGATTCGCGTACAAGTCGAGCTCCTTCCTGAAACGAAGGACCGGAGGATCGTATTCAGGGCCTTCGACTGATGTGATGGCACCGAAGAGGGAACTGTCGCACGATCTCATCAGTTGAAGGGTTTCTGCGGGGAAGTAGCTCCCGACCTTCTCGTGCGCCGCCTGTCCGATGTCCGCGATAACAAACTCCAGGTCGTCCGTGGCTCCCTTGAGAATGCTCACAGCGCACTCAACGACCTCAGGACCAATGCCGTCTCCTGGGAGCACACAGATGCGCTTCATGTCCGCATTACTCTTGCACTAGCTTGGCGAAGTCAACGAAATGCTTCTCCATGCGCGCAATCCTCTTTCTGCTGTCGTGGATGTCCTTCTCCATCCTAGCGGCCATCTTGCGCATCTCGTCAACGAGGTTCTCGGCTTCCTTCTCCAGCGCACTTATCTTCGAGTCGTGAGAGAGCGCTTTCGTGGTATGTTCCTCGATACTCTTCTCGAGGTCGGCCTGCCTCTCCTTTTCCGCGCTCTTCGAGAAGTAGCTCTCAACCTTCGAGTTGAGCATCGTGAGGATGTTGGATACCTTTTCGAACTGCTTCTCCAGCCGCTCGATCCTTTCCTGAGCTTCCCCCAGCTTCGAGGTGAGATCGGGTGCCTGGGCAGCCTTTTCCACCTCGAACATCCTCGTCTCGATCATCTCCAGCTTGTTCTCAATGTTTGCGAGGTTCTTCACCCCGTCGGATATCTCTTCTAGCAGCTCCTTGTCGGGAAACTCGATGGTTACGGTCTCGGCTCCAGGGACATACGCCTTGAGAGACTGAAGAGCGGCGATTGCGTCCACCGTCGGGAAGCCTCCCTTTACCCTCCCCTCGAGCCCTCGCAGGGTCGAGACCATCTCGGTCCCAGTCTTGCCGAGCCACGGGTTGGCCTTGACCATCTTCGTGATGTTCTCAATGATGCTCTCCAGCTCGGCACCGCCCTTCGCAAGGTCTGACTTGTCCATAAGTCGGATATCCCTCAGGGCATCTCGCTTGCCGCGCTTGTTCCAGTCGCCTAGGGAATGTCCCTCGAACGGGAAGAAACCGGCGAAGTGCTCGACCCCTTTGACAATGATCTCCTGAACCTCGTCCCAGTCCTTCGCGCCCCCGTCGCTCTTGAGTTCTTCTGATGTGTTGAATATCATGCATATGCACCCGTTCGGAAGCAGGAACGTGTGAATGAAGTACGGCGCCTCCTGTGCAAACTTGGGGTATGTCTGCGGCTTCTTCTCCTCAATGGCCTCTATGTATGATTTGTAGTACTCCTTGGCGAAAGCCGCCAGGTCTTGATTCGACGGGATCTCCGGTCCGATCTCCTTGGGGGTCATGTTCTCCTCAGCCTGTAATGGATATGGAGTATTTTCCTCCTCGATATTAATGTCTTCCTGGCCGACCCTCTCCGACCACCGAGCTAGCCAGCATGGGCAGCGTGATAGTGGCATCACCTTCCACGGTGATGTACTGGGCGTCCTCCTTGACCTTGCCCCAGGAGACCGCTTCCCTTATCCTGGCGCCTGAAAGCGATCCGTCCCATTCCTCTGCCGTGGTCAGGTAGACTGCGTACTCGAGCCCGCCCCGGAACTGATTCCACCAGATCACGTGATGCTTAGATATGCCGCCACCCACCATTATCGCGCCCGACTTCTTGCACGTGAACACGATGTCCGAGAGTTCCTGCTCGTCCTTGAGGACATCGACGTTGAAGTCTGGATGCTGTTGCTTGAACAGCCAGAGCTGGGACCCGAAGGCGCCATCCGTGATGCCAGGGACATATATCGGTATCTCGTTCCTCGAGGCCCAGTAGAGTATGGACTTCTTGTCGCTGACCCTCAGGCCAAACTCGTGTGCAAGTTGCCTGCTAGATAGTGTCTTCTTGCCCTCCTTGTACAACTCAGCGAGGATGGGCTGCATCTTCTGCTCGAGGACGATCCCGTAGCTCTCGTTCGGTATCAGTATGTTGCCCAACCGGTTGATGCCCTTTCTGTGTAGGTCAGCATCGTCCATCAGGAAATCGCCGTGGTAGTACTTGCGCCAGATCCTCGCAAGATCATGATCGAGCGTCCCGCAGGTGGTGACGATTACGTCGACGAGTCTATCCTCCACCAGCTTCCTGATCACTCCGCGAGTACCAGTCGATATTATGCACGCAGGGAATGACAGAAAGATCGTGCACTGCTTGTCCCTCATCATCTTTCGGACTATCTCACATGCGACGCCAAGCTTCTTCGCGGTGAATCCACCCGAGGCCAGCATTTGACCGGTCAGATCTTTGACCTTGATGTCATCCTTGATTTCTATGTCCGCTATAGGCTTCATCTTCATCTGCATAGTGTCAGAACCTGGGTGGCAGCTACGCCTGATACAACCGGCCGAAAACATTTATAGCTTTCCTGCTGATGTTCAAGAGGTACAATGCTGAAAGTCAGAGAGGTCATGACCAAGACGGTCACCACGGTCACGCCTGATACACTAGTCAAGGATGCAGCTGCTATACTAGCCCTGCGGAACATATCGGGGGTCCCTGTAGTCGATGGCGGGAAGATAGTTGGCATTTTCAGCGAAGCCGATGTTCTGAAATCCATCAAGACCACGAAGAAGGACATGCGCCTGATCTACCCGTCTATATCCTCACTGGGCATCGCGTTCCAGGAAGAGGTCACCCAGAGGGAGATAATCGAGGCATATGAGGAGATCGGCCAGAAACCGGTCAAAGAGGTCATGTCCACGCGAGTGGTCACCGTCGCGCCGGACATCCCCATCAACGAGGTCATCGTTCAGATGGTACAGAAGAGCATCAACCGGCTTCCCGTGGTGGACAAGAACGTCCTCGTTGGGATAATCACGCGAGGAGATGTCATCCGCGGTCTGGCAGTCGAGCATGCTGTCGGAAAGGTCGAGAGTGACAAGAGCTAGTCACTACCACTTCAGGAACCTCTTTCTCTTCTTCTCAGGCGCCTTCTGAAGTCCCTCTGTTGCTGGCGCTTCTCCTGGCTTCGGCTCGCTGGGGACCGGCCCGCGCACCGCGGAATCCCTCTTTGGAAGAGGAGGCCTCTGTGTCCTGTCTTCTGCGTGAGGCGCATCAGTCGTGAAGGTGTGCCCGCATTCGAGACATTTCTGGTTTGCGTCCGGGTAGACGTAGAGAGATCCTTGGCCGCACTTGCCGCACTTCGCATCCTCGACATGTTTGATGACGCCAAGTTCGAGTCGTTTCTGGTCGAGATCCTTCTCCATAGCGTCTGTCTTCTCCCGGACTCTTCTAGCGTACTTGACAGCTGTGACGACGTCCTTCCTTTGGAGTGAGTTGCTGACGTTGTCCATGTAAGCCATACTTTCTTGGACATCCATGCCGTAGCTGGATGCCTCCTTGAGGATTGGAGCATACTTCCGGACAGTGAAATCCGCTTTCTCAGTCTGTCTGGTCTCCATCTCCTTCTGCGTCTTGATGAGCTGAAGGTGCGCGTCATCCGCGGCCCTCTCGACCGCCGCGAGGAGGTCCACGGCACGCTTGAATGCCCCCGCCTCGAAAGCCTTCCTCGCCTCCCTCAGGTCTGAATCTGCTGACGCCGTGTCGGCGCCCACCTCCCGCGCCTCCGCGGCGGAAGCTCTCACAATGTGGAAGGCGTTGTCAATCTCGTTCTTGCGAACCTCTCTGGCCGCATTCGCTCCTTGCCTCGCATCGCGCATGAGTTTGTCATACTGGGCGAAATCGAAAGCTTGCTTCGCGCCTGCAGCTATCTCCATGTACTTTCGGGGTTCCTCGGTCCTGGTTCCGAACGACTCATAGTCTGCAAGGAGCCCCTTGAGCTCGGACTCTTCTTTCTCAGTGTCCGCAATGAAGGCGCTGTAGGTTTTTGAGGCGAGCGTCTCCAAGTTCTCCAGAGCCTCTTCCCTTTGTCTTGGGGAACCACCTAGGAACGTTCTCTTCGCCGCTGCAACCGCAGTCCGGAGATTCGGATCGAGCCTCCCTCTGCTGTCCGGGATTCTCGCCAGGAGCTCATCTGCAGCTCTGATCGAGACAGCGGCCGAGTACACCTGGAATGTGCTGAACGACTCCAGACATTCCATGCGCGCGTCCCGACTAAGCTTGATCGCTTCATTGTAGTCGCCAACTATCATCCTGTTGAGCGCGCTCTCCGTAGTCGAGTCTACACCGAAGAAAGATGGCTTCATAGTGAGCGCCTCGTCTATGTGTTTCTCGACGCTCTTCTCGTCGTCTGTTGGCAGTTCAGTCGGCTCGACAGGTCTCCGGGCGATCTTCTCGATGTCTCTTCCGATCTCTTGGACTTCCGCCAGCTCTTGAGATGGGGCAATCCCTGGGGGAGGTTCGTTCTTCGCTTTGGCCAGGGCACTCCTTACTTGCTGCTCTGTGAGCTTCTTGGCTCGTATCTTCTCAATGAAGTCCCGCTTGTATCTGCATGATGACACGTCTATCCTGTATTCTACGGCCACCAACTTCAGCTTCCAGATAGGGAGCTCGTTGAGGAAGTGACCCGAATCCTGCGCCATGGCAACCTCTCTCCTGAACGCGCGCCCTATCCGAATGAACCCCCATAATGCTTTCGAACTAGGGTCACAAAAGGAGCAGCGCAACAAAACCTAAGTATGGGCGGATATATCGAACCCGCTAATGGACGCGGCCCAAGAGAAGATCTCCATAGCAAAGCTGTCGGTCACCTCGAACTCTTCTCTCGTAGTGCTGAAGCTCTTCGCAGGCATAATGATGGGCTCTGTGGCAGTACTGTCAGAGGCGATTCACTCAGGAATCGACCTGCTAGCAGCCGTGATAGCGAGATACTCTGTCAAGAAGTCGGCGGAGCCAGCGGACCTGGAGCACAGGTACGGTCACGGGAAGTACGAGAACTTCTCGGGGATGATAGAGGGCGCGCTCATCTTCGTCGCGGCGGCCTGGATCATCTACGAAGCGTTCAAGAAGTTCTTCCACCCGCAGCCCGTGGAGGCTGCGTTCGCTGGAATGCTCATTATGGGATATTCCGTGGTGCTAAACATCCTCGTCTCGAGGAAGCTGAGCGAGGTAGCAAAGAGGACCGATTCGCTCGCCCTTGAAGCGGACGCATATCATCTGAAGACGGATGTCTGGACCTCAGCTGGTGTGTTCGTGGGTTTAACGCTCATTCAGATCACCGGCGTGGAGTGGCTTGACCCGGGCGTGGCCATGGTGGTCGCTGCGTTCATCATCCATGCCGCATATGACATCACCAGCCGCTCAGCCGAGGGGCTCGTCGACAAGAGTCTCCCGGACGCCGAGATCAAGCTTATCGAACGCATAATCAAGGATCACCAGACAGAAGTCCTGAACTTCCACAGGCTGAGAGCCAGGAAGATGGGTTCGGAGCGACAAATAGACCTTCACATGGTCGTCCCGAGGAACCTAAGCATAAAGGAAGGACACGACCTCGTGGACCATCTTGAGCACGACATAAAGAAGGACCTTCCGAAAAGCATCATAGTGATTCACATCGAGCCTTGCGATGCCAACTGCGAGAGGTGCAAGATGACCCCGGAGAACAGACTGGCAGGCAAGAAGCTTGGGTCAGGGACCAACTGTCTCCCCAAGGACGGATCTCTGTCGTAACATTGCTTCTACTTCCCTGAACGGTCTCTCCCCATCTTCGCTGTTGTCGACCGTCACCCACTCTTGCGCAACAAGTGATTTGGCCACTCTCCTTGTGGCGGTGAGCTTCTCGGGCGTTTCGAACATCTCGGGCGCATGCCCCCTGGAGGATATTCTCCGTCTCGCGACCTCAGGCTCGATGTCGATGAAAAGGGCGATGTCCGGGAACGGCAGAAGCTTCCTGAACAACCTGTAGCCAACCGGGGCAAGTGATTCAGGCAGGTAGGCGGTGCCCAGGAGGTACCTCACGAAGATCACGTTTCCTGTCTTCTGCCTCCTGTACCATCGCACTGACGTAAGCACGTCGAGTGTGAAGAACAAGGTCGCAAAGAGCCTTGCGCCGGCTCCTGAGTTCTCCAGGAATCTCTTCGAGAGCCTTCCGAACAGTCTCTTGGACGGATGGGAGATGATTGTGACTTCCTCTCCTTGACCTTTGAGCAATCTCCTTATGTTCTCTGCGTGCGCGTTCTTGCCGCTGCCGTCCAACCCGTCTACAGCTATCAGCCTAATCATCAGACCCCCATGACGTGCATGAATCCAGCAACTACCAGCGGTATGACGAGGTTGTCCACTGGTCCTGGTGTCACAGCCTCAAGACACGCCACGAACCCCGCAACCGCAAGCGCGAACGGGAACAACAATTCGGGCGCAGTCCCTCCAGTGTACCCAACAACACCGAAGTAGAACCAATTGACCACAACAATGCCCACCATGGTCGCAAAGAAGACCGCTAGGCTACCTTCCAGCGTCCTATGGGGCATGTACCTCAGTCTGCCAAAGCGTCTCCCGATAAGCTCTCCCATCCCGTCCCCGAAAGACATCGCGACGATGGCAATCGAGGCTGCCACCAGGTCCCCGAACAGGAAATAGGCGATGACCGTCCAGGAAATGGCATACATGACGAGGCCATACTCGTGACCCTCCGATGATCTCGCTCCAAGAGGGCTCCTCTGCAGAAACTTCACTGGTGACTTCGGGGTAGCGAGCAACAACAACGGGACGAAAGGCAGCGCCGCCAGACCAGCCATTACGACGCGCGAGTCGAAGCTCCACCAGAAGAAAATGATGCCTCCAGTGAGGATGTGGATCAGCTTCCTGGCGTTCTTCACCTTGTCTCTCAATACCCAAGAGAGCGCCACAACGCCCGCGACGTAACCGTAGACTCCGACCAGACCCAGCAAATCGCCATCAGTCAGTATGGCCACAGTACTCAGATTATCGTTGACATCAGCTTATACTTTTCCAAGAAGTGATTCGCGCGTTCCTGACTCTACTTGCGTTTCTTTGCTTTGAGCTCTCGGATGACTTCCTCTGCCCTGTCCATGCGTATCTTCTTCTCAGTGACTAGTATCCTGCAAACCTCGTCCACGAGCTCGGCGGGGCAGCCTGCACTCGCCACGATGTTCTTCGCGTGCAGCGTCATGTGCCCCTTCTGGATCCCCACCGTCGCCAACGCTCTCAAGGCGGCAAAGTTCTGTGCAAGGCCGACCGCTGCGATTATCTCGCCAAGCTCCTCGGCAGACTTCACGCCCAATAGCTTGATGGAGGCTCTGGCCGTCGGATGAACCTTAGTGGCTCCGCCTATCAGACCCACTGCCATCGGGATCTCTATCGTTCCTACAAGGTCACCTTCAGGGGTCTTCTCAAACGTGGTAAGCGGCTTGTACGCGCCTGTCCGAGCAGCGTATGAGTGCGCTCCAGCTTCGATCGCTCTTGTATCGTTCCCAGTCGCCAGAACGACAGCATCAATGCCGTTCATGATCCCCTTATTATGGGTGGCGCACCGGTAAGGGTCGGCCTCGGCGAAAACATATGCCTCCACAACGCCTTCAACGACATCTTCTCCACCGATCGCCTCCTTCGACCATACAGCGCGCGCGCGAGCGAGTCGATGAGATGCGAGATTGGACAGTATCCTGAGGCGCACCTTCCCGCCGGATATCGACTCGAGCAATGGGGCGACCGCCTCTGCCATCGTGTTGACAGCGTTCGCGCCCATCGCATCTCGGACATCTACCAGAAGGTGCACGATCACATTCGGTCCTCTAAGCGTGCTGATGACCCGGACCTCAAGGTCCTTCGCCCCACCGCCGAGTTTCACGAGCATCGGGTCCTGCTTGTTGGCGAGCTCGAGCACTTCGTGCTTCTTCTCAAGGATGATGTGCTTCACTCTGCTCGGATCGCTTATGCCAGTCATCTGCACTTGACCTATCATTATCGGGGATGTGCTGCTCGTGTGGAAACCACCGGAGTCTCTAGCCATCTTCGCGGCGTTTGATGCGGCGGCGACGACCGACGGCTCCTCGATTGCCATAGGGATCAGGTAGTCCTTTCCGTTTATCAGGAAGTTGACGGCGATTCCGAGAGGAAGCTGGAACGACCCGACCGCGTTCTCTATCATCCTGTCGGGAATCGATCGATCGGAGCAGTCGGAACCAGAGATGGCCAGCGCCTCCTCGTCTGTCAACCCTGCGAACTCTTTCACTATCTTGAGTCGTTCAGCCATGCTGAGTTTGTAGAAGCCCTCGATCCTGGAAGTTCGTACCATCTTGACACCATACTCGGTTGGAGGAAAACTCCGTACCCCGGTCTTAACCTTTTTGCACATTCCAGTCGGCAATCAGCGTCACGATTCAATGGCAACCCATGGCCAGCTGCTCACGGAAAAGGCTATATCGTGATTCGGGGCTGAAGGGGCAACATGACCAAATGCTCCGCGCCTGGCAAGATGATACTGTTCGGTGAGCACGCCGTCGTTTTCGGCAAACCTGCCCTCGCTCTCGCGATAGATCTCAGGATAGTCGCTGAGGTGACTCTAGCAGACGAGTATACCGTCAATCGGAACCCCATGAAGAAGAGAAGTCACTCCTACATATCCGCTGCTCTGGACGAAGCCTGGGGCGGCCCTCCGATAGACGTTCGCACTGTGTCTCGGATCCCGTCGGGCTCGGGATTGGGTTCATCGGCAGCATTGACGGTTTCATGCGTCGCCGCCTTGTTGTCCGCCAAGGGTGAGACGACCAGTGAGGAGGTAGCTCGCAGAGCGTTCGAGGTCGAGAACATGGTCCAGGGCAGAGCCAGTCCCACCGACACGTCGGCTTCCACTCACGGCCACGGGATCATCGTCTCGTCGGACCGGCTCGACGGGCTCCTCTGGAGGATCGAGAAAGGGGAGAGGAAATGGAACGTACATCACTGCGATGTCCCCGAGCTCGGGTTCGTCGTCGGCTACACGGGGATAAACGCCTCGACAAGGCTCCTGGCCGCGAAGGTGAAGAATCTGGTCGATTCGGACGGTGATGCTAAGAAGGCGGTCGACCGCATAGGCGAAATCGTCCTCGAAGGTGTTGAGGCGATCAAGAGACGTGACAAGAAGAACCTTGGAGCTCTGATGAACGAGAACCACGCCCTTCTGAACCAGCTTGGGGTCGGCCATCCTGCACTCGACAGGCTCATGGAGGCATGTATCGGACACTCGTATGGTGCCAAGATGACGGGGGCAGGTGGCGGCGGGAGCATGATCGCGCTGACGGATGACCCTGACGCCGTGTCGAAGGCCATAAGGGACGCTGGCGGGGAGCCGATCATCGCGCGGGTCGGATGTGAGGGCGTCAGGGTGGAGAGATGAGCAATTGAGTGGGGAAACGATAAATCCCCGCAGCTGCTTGCCATGAGAGGTGACCGATTGGTAGAACGTATCGCTCAACACAGACACTGTCAGAACTGCGACAAAGCAATCCTGTACAAAGACAAGTTCTGCGATGAGAAATGCGAGACCGAGCACAAGAACAAGCTGAAGGCGAAGAAGAAGCAATTGGTGTACTTCTATGGTATGATGGTGGCTGTCTTCATACTGGCCATGGCCTTGGTCTTCCTCGGGGGATAAGGATGAAGATTGCGGTGGGCGGAACCTTCAACGTGATCCACAAAGGTCATGAGCTACTGTTCGAGACGGCATTCAGGGTCGGAGAGTCCGTCGAAGTCGGCCTCACATCTGATGAGTTCGCAAAGAGCATCAAGTCCGTTCCAGTAGCGCCATACTTCCAGAGGAAGGCCAGCCTGATCAAGTTCTTGGAGAGATACGGCAAGCCCTTCAACATAGTCATGATTTCAGACATCCAGGGGACTGCCGCCACGTCTGAGACTATCGATGCCATCGTCGTGTCCCCCGAAACGAAGGAGCACGCGGACCAGATAAACGAACTCAGGCGCAGGAACGGCCTCAAACCCCTCAAAGTGTACCCGATCAAGGAAGTTCGAGCGGACGACACAATGGTCATAAGCTCCTCGAGAATCGTGATGGGAGAGATAGACAAGGACGGCCGGCTGATGAGGCCCTTGAAGATAGCTGTCGGCTCGACCAACAGGGTCAAGGTCGACGCTGTCAGGAACATCTTCACTCAAGCTTTCGGCCTTGTGGAAGTCCTTAGCATCGAGCCGAACCAGAGCGTTGGGAAGCAGCCGCGCGAAGAGCGTACCATCAAGGGCTCGATCGAGCGCGCCAAGAGCGCCCTTGAGAAGACCGGGGCGGATTTCGGCGTGGGTGTCGAAGCTGGTCTGTTCTACAACAGCGTCCTCAACAAGCATTTGGACATTCAGTACTGTGCAATCATAGACTCGTCTGGCAAGATGACGGTCGGACACGGCCCCGGGTTCGAGTATCCCCCCAAGGTCGTCAGGTCGGTTCTCGAAGGCGGGACCGTAGGGGACACCATGAGTGAGATCACCGAGATCGAGGAGATAGGTCACAAGATGGGTTCGGTCGGATACCTGTCCGACGGAATGATCGATAGAACATCTTTGACTGAGATCGCGGTCTTGATGGCTTTGATCCCGAGGATCAAGAAGGAGCTATACGAACCAGGACCCTAGGCTTCCTCTTCTTCTGCCACTGCTTCCAGGTAGTTCGACAGGGTCTGGCAGCTGTCCTTGCCCACACAACCGAAGCGCGCGTATTTCCTGCAGTAGTCACCGCTGAGCTCGTGGTGTTCGCATTTCTGCGCTTCTCTCAACGAAGAACACTGCTTCTTGATGCAGGCATAGCCCGCGTATTTGCCCGTGCACAGGTTGTCCTTGGTCTCGAATCTGCACTTCATCATATCACCCCTCATCGTTGAACTGCATCTGCCGCTCCTGGTGGATGATGAGCTGCTTGCGGTAAGACTCCGGGGTGACGCAGTGTTCCCGACCTGGGCAGAAGAAGCGTTTGTACTTCTCGCAGTAGAGTCCGAGCCACTGCTCGTGCCCGCATTCATCGACCGGCTTTCCAGGCTTCCTGAGCACGAGTATGTTCATGCCTGAGAATTCGCACTTGTCTTGGCCTATGCACTCAAGGCTGTCGACATGTTTGTTGGCGCAAGCTCCGCTGACGTAGCTATACCTGCACATGGATCCCATCCCGTGCCCTTTCGAGCACAGTATGATGCGCGTGCGCGCACATAAACATTGAGGAAATGTCGCTTTTCTGAACCTTCTTCACGAGGGAAGGTTTACGAAGGAATTCTTATTGTAAACCTCGAGAAAGACCATAGGGAAGGAAAGGCGATGGAGAAGGAGAAGCTTTCTGCGCAGCATCTCGGCGTAACCCTCGGAAACGACTTCATTACGAAGCTCTTCCTTCCTGGTCCATCCAAGGTCGAAGAGAGTTAATTGAGCTTGCCTCTGTTCTTCAGCTTGGTCAGGGAATTCCTGTAACTCATCGTTCCACCCTCACACCCTCAGCGCCTATTCTTGTGATCTCGGACCTGAAACCTGCCTTCTCTATGGCAGATGCGACCCTACCCTTAGTTTCATCGGTGACCAGGGCGATCATTAGCCCTCCCCTCCCAGTTCCGGTGAGCTTCGCCCCCAACGCCCCGCTCCTAGAAGCGATATCGACTAGCTCCTCCAGTTCAGGACAGGAGACATCCATCTCCTCAAGAAGCAGATGGTTCCTGTTCATAAGGAGTCCGATCTTCTTCAATTCCCCCTTGGCCAAGGCGGTTTCCGCCTCCTCAACGATCATGGAATAATCATCAAGCATCTTCCTGAATCTGTCCGGATCTCTCTGCTTCTCTCTCTTGACATCCTCGACCACCTTCGTCGTGTTGCTGGTGATGCCAGTGTTGCCGATGATAATTGATAGAACTGCCTTTGAGTGCAGCTGCCTGACGATGCCCTTCCCCGTCTTGAGATCCTTCCTGAAAAGGATGAACCCTCCATAGGAGGAACAGCAGTTGTCGATACCGCTCGGCACCCCGTGGTATCCTTTTTCCCCCTCGTACGCTACATCGTTGATCTCGTCGATGCCTTTTCCGAGCGTGAATTCCTCGTTGAGAGCGGCCGCAATCGCGGCGCAGCTCGCCCCCGATGCCCCAACACCGCTTGCGGCGATTAAATTCCCTCCGAGCTCGATGCTGGCCTTCTCCCCCTCGAGTCGCATGACCCTGAGAATCCTCTGGATGGAATCGGACTGCTGGTCGCGCTTCTCATTTCTGTATCCTGGTGTTTCCGGCCTATTGTCCTGGAGCGAGAACTTCCCGGCCCGCTTCACCTCAGCGACGGTCCTGGCCTCGATCGCTGTGGCAATCGCTGGAAGTCCGTAGACGACGAAGTGCTCGCCGAACAGTATCAGCTTGCCTGGGGCAGATGCCTTTGCCACGACCCATGAACCGAGTAATCTGGATATTACCGTTTCGTACCGACAGGGTAAAACTCGAAAACGGATGGAAGACCATGGTGTGGGGCGCATTCAGTGGCATTTTCAAAAAGCAGCTTTCGTTCAATCTGTCACATAGTGCACAAGACTGCCCGAAGTGCTCCGATTAATGTCAATCTGCCGTGATAGAATGTCGCTTTTCCAAAACGCTGTCCGACGCCGATGTGCCTGCAGTTTCTGCAAACCTTTACGGAAAGGCAAGCGATTCCGGGGCGAGGAAGAACGTGGACACGAGATCCAAGTATGTCATGGTGGCGCTCTTCAGTGCCCTCGTTGTCGCGTTCGAATCTGTATCCATCGAAGGGGCTCTCAACATAGCGGACATCGACCTCTTCCTCGTGTCCTCCATGCCTTCGGTCATAGGCGGACTGATCCTGATGGGCATCTATCCAAAGAGCACGGTCGCCTTCACACGCAATCTTGGCGGGCGTGGATGGCTCATCATGCTTGCGCTTTGCGTGTTCTCAGCAGTTGGCGTAATCCTTTGGTTCGATGCGGTGAGCAGGATAGGCGCCAGCAAGGAGGCCCTCCTCGGAGGAGGGTCCTCTGAGGTCTTGTTCGTCGTCATACTCTCCGCGGTGTTCCTGTCTGAGCGCTTGACGCTTCTCGAGGGCATTGGGAGCGTTCTCGTTGTGGTCGGCGTGTTCGTTGTTCTTGCGAACGTTGAGTCGGTCGGTCTGACCATCGGAGCAGGGGAGATCGAAGCGATCGTCAGCTCATTGATGCTGGGCTGCTCTGTTGTCATGGCGACATCCCTGCTGAAGACGCACGATCTAACGCCACTTTCTGGTGTGGAGTTGTTGCTCTCAGGCGTTTTGGTCATTGTTATCGGCGCGGCTGCAGGCATGATCGTCCTGCCGGAGCCGTCGGCTTGGATGATACTGATACTTCTGGGGCTGTTTCCCGCGGTCGGTCTCCTCACGTACAACGCACCGTTGCCGAAGATCGGCGCATCGCTGACTTCAGTGCTCTTCGCGCTCAACGGCATCATGACCGTCGGCGTTCAGTTGCTTGTGCTCTCAGTCGTTCCTGACGCGGACATCATGCTACCGCAGAATGTTGTACTGGCGGTCCTCGGTGGAGTAGTCGCGTTTGCCGGCGTGTACTTGCTCAACAAAAGAGGGGAGAGACAGAAGGCGAAGCTCGGTCCTCGCCTTGTCTAGGTGGTTTTACTTCGTCGCATCCGGTCGATCCAGAAAGAAGGCGCTGAGGGGGAGATTTGAACTCCCGAGGTACGGAGTACCACCAGCTCTCAAGGCTGGCGCCTTAAACCGAGCTTAGCCACCTCAGCAGGATGACATCAACGCTTGCGCTGATATCATTATTTCGGAGAAGTCGATCCCACTAGCATCATCATGAGCGTCTGAGGTTGCCTCTCAGCTCGAACAACCGCTCGAGGTCTAGCTCGAACGCAATCATCGGATACTTCAGCTCGAAGGCTTCTATAGTGGACGGAGACACTTCCCCGAAGATGCCGATCTTGTCGGGGCCGACCGAGACTGCGGCGCACCTCCCTTTCACGAAGCTGGGACTGTCCTCTGCGTGAACTTCCGACGCGAACCCTGCGGACGAGAGTATGGACTGCACGAGAGACTTCGCCTCGGTGAAACTCGCTTTCGAGTGGATGGCGACTCCGGCGAGAAGAGTCCTGTTCCTCACGTGTCTTACGACCTCCCCGACCTCGAAGATCCTCTGGGGGAGTTCCCGATGCTTGTTCTTCCTGAGCACGGTCATCAGGCTCGGAAGCATCGATGTGCGTACGAGGACATGGTCCTCGCTCACGGGGTTCTTGACGCGGATCGCAGTCTTGTCTTCCGCAAGGCCCATCGACACATACTGATCACTCGGATTTGATAGTGACAGAGTCACGACCTCGAAGTATCCGAATCCGACCATGATCCCCTTCACTGAGTTACCGAAGGATGTCAAGGGATCCTCTATCCCAAACGTGGCCATCTTCGGCAGGACGTTTCCGAACCGTTCAAAACCGTAGCCAATTGCCACGTCCTCCGCGAGGTCGACAGAGTGTAGCACATCCGCCCTGAACCTGGGAATGAGCACATCTATGCTTGTCCTGTTGACCGTGGCGCCATAGCCCATGCGCTTCAGGCAGTCAGCCATCTGGTCTAGTTTCAAATCCGTGCCGTTCCAGCTGTTGACATATGCGGGATCTAGCGTCATCGGCAGAGGTTTCAGGTCGGGGGCCACCACGGTCTTCCCGTCCTGCGAAATCCTGACAGTCTTGATCTTCCCTCCTCTCTCCGCCAATGCGGTTGTGAGGATATTGACCGCTACCGTCACGGCGTTGATGTCGGTGCCCGTGCAGTCGACGAAGATGTCCTTGGTGTTCTCGGTGATCGCAGTCGCGATTCCGTTGATTATGGGTGGGAAAGAAAGCACCTCGCCGTGCTTGTCCACGATCATCGGATATCTGGTCTTCCCGTCGAGGACTGAAGCGTAGGCCTTCCCCTTCTCGTGTTCTCTTAGTATCTCCGCGGGGGTCATCCTGCGGTCGCCCTGGAGAGGAACGAAGGATATCTCGTCTGGCAGCACTGCTTTGTAAGTGAAAGGAGGCTCGACAGCCGTGAAATCGTGGATGCCTATCGCCACCTTCCTGCGGTTCCGTCCAAGAGTGAGGTGAAGCTTCTCCTGAAGGTCCATCATCGATCGTATGAGAGGGTCTGTGATCTCGTTGCCTTCCACCAACGCAGACCAGATGAAAGGTCTGACCTCCTTGACTGACGGATCGACCTCGAGGTCCACCGAGGACTCGCCAACTGCGTAGGATCTGAGGCCAGGCTCATAGCCCAGAAACGCGCGGAACGCCCTGGCGATGCCCTCGACAGAGTACAGGTCAGGACGGTCTGGGAAGAACTCGAAAGAGAGCTCGTCGGAGGAGTCGTTCATCGACTTCAGGTCTGCACCAATCATCGGGAGGCGATCCCGTAGGACTTCCCTTGAGACCTCTTTGCCCATAAGGTCGCACAGGTCTGAGTAGCTGAAATTGATGACTGGCATCTTGTCCTGACCCATCCAAAGGAGAAGATTGCGGATATAATAAGGTTGCCAGAAGTGGCTGGTGGCATTACTTCTGAGAAATATCCTTGCCTGCGCCATCCCCGTAGAGAGATTCAACTGTCGACTCATGCGCTTTCTTGGCGGTGGCCGAAGGGTCACTGGTCGTCATCTGTCGCTCATGGACGAAGACGGCAATTATCAGAGTGGCGAACGCAAGGGCTATCGAACACAGGATTATCGGCGCCTCTGGGCTGACGACTTCGTATATGTACCCGAGGGCGAAGAAACCAACTATGTTCCCAAACCCTTGTATCATTTGGTATGCCCCCATGACTCTTCCCCTCTCCGCTGGAAGCATCACATCAGCTAGCATGGCTCCAACGGAGGGATTCGACATCGCTCCGCCGAAACCTGCGATTGCAGACAGCACGAATACCTGCCAGACATCCTTCACCCATACGTTCAGCAGCAGGCCGCCGACCATAAGCGCCCCGCCAATCAGTATGAATGGCCTCCTGCCGTGTTTGTCGGACAAGGCACCAAACGGAAGAGTCGCAAGAAGCATGGCGACCAACTCGATGGAGATCGCAATCCCGACTTCGGTTTCACTCAAGTTCAGCCGGTCGTACCAATAGTATATGAGCCCCAGGTTCCAGAGCGCCTGGACGATGCCCATCACGAATCCGCGGGTCGTCACGGCCGCCAACGCCTTGTTCTGCTGGAAGTTCCTCTTCCAGGCTCCGAACATGGCAAGAACCGATGATTTCTCATCTGCTAGGCGCATTCCCGGCTCTTTGATAAAGAACACTACTACAGCGCACACGGCAGCAAGCCCGGCAGCGATGTAGAACGGAGAGTAGAACCCCACCTGACCGGCCAAAATGCCTCCCAGCGCGGGCCCTCCAAAACCCCCCAACATTTGCGCCGTGCCCTCAGCTCCCATCGCAACCCCTCTCTTGTTCTCTGGGACAAGATCGATGGTCAAGGCGAACGCGGCCGGGGTCACCAACGCCGCGCCCAGACCCTCCAGGACCCGCAGGATGGCGAACTGCCAGGACGTCGAGATCAGGACCAATGCGATTGTTGTCAGGGAGAATGTCAGAGTTCCAGCCATAATCAGAGGCTTTCGTCCAACTCGATCTGCCAGGTATCCTGCAGGAATCATACCCAACGCGAACGACAGGGCGAAAAGAGAGTAAGTGGTCCCTAGCTGAGCGGCGTCCATGTGCAGGTTCTGCTCGGCGAACTTCGGCATGATGGGAGACAATATGCCGAACCCCAGGGAGACCACTGCCAGCGACAGCATCAGGATGGAGAAGTCTCTCGAAAGGGCCAACGCGTTCAGGATCCCTGTGCCTGGTTTGTCCTTCTTCTTCGTGTTCTCCATGCCCATACCCTAATCAACAACGGCGGTCATTCAAGTACTTCGATGCGGTCACTTGTGGCTTCCCGTTGGTCACCATTACCACGGGGCGTTACCACGAGGAAAAATATAAGGCTACCCTACCTAAATCAAGACTCTGACGGCGTGCTAGTTCTGTCCATTGCCGAAGGCGACTCAAAATGATCAAGGAGAAGGTCAAGACGGGGATAGCCGGGCTTGACGAGATGCTGGAGGGTGGCCTGATTCCCGGGAGAGCATATGTTGTCTCAGGGACCTCCGGAACTGGGAAGACGACGCTCGCCATGCAGTTCCTTCTGGACGGGGCGAGAAAAGGAGAGCGAGTTATATACATCTCCATCGACGAGCCTCCAAATGAAGTGTACCAGAACATGCGATCTTTTGGGTGGGACATTGACAGAGTGCAGGTTTTCGACGCGACACCTGACATCATGAGCTACGACAAGACACCCGTGAGGGACGTCTCCACCGAGCGCAAGGTCGTGTACTTCAAGGAGATGGCGGGCGAAATCAGACAGACATCTGACAGAAGTCCCGTGGACATGACCGTGAGCACGATCCAAGAGCTGCTGAAACAGGAGATGAGGCAGAGGAAGTACTCCAGGGTAGTGGTGGACTCTCTGACCTCCCTCAAGTATTTCTACATAAGGACAAGCGAGGAGAACTCCACGCTCATTTCCTTCTTCAGGCTCCTTTCAGACCTGGGGGTCACGAGCCTGCTGACCGTCCAGCTCCCCGAGATATCCAAGCCAGAAGTCGAAGTGCACATCGCGCGAGGGGAGATCAGACTCCACAAGTGGATCGACGGTCGCGGAATGACTCGAGGCGTGACCATCGAGAAGTACAGAGGGTCGTCCCATGACAGCCGTCTGAGGAGCATGAAGATATCTTCTGACGGTGTGACGGTCAAGACACTCGCGGGCGAGAACGCCGGGAAGGATGCCGAGGCGAAGGAAGAGGAGACTCCTCCGCCGGCACCACAAGAGGTCTTGCC
>JBGQAM010000055.1:0-11365 GCA_041494275.1 Thermoplasmata archaeon
GCCTTGAGAGGCTGAGGACCATTGCGGACACTGTCATAGTGATCCCCAACGACCGCCTGCTGGAGATCGTTCCGAAGCTCTCGGTCAACGCCGCGTTCAAGGTTGCCGACGAAGTCTTGATGCGGTCGATCAAGGGCATCACCGAGGTAGTCACAAAGCCCGGCTTGGTCAACCTGGACTTCAACGATATCAAGACGATCATGAAGTCCGGCGGGGTCGCGATGATAGGCCTTGGCGAGTCCGATGACGACGATGCGGCGATTGTGGCGGTCAACGAGGCGATAAGTTCTCCGCTGATCGAGATGGACATCCGGGAGGCGACAGCCGCACTGGTGAACGTAACTGGTGGACCCAGCATGACTGTCACCCAGGCCGAGCAAGTCGCCGAGGTGCTCCAGTCGAAGATAAGCCCAGGCGCGAGGATCATCTGGGGAGCCGCGATCGACGAGACGCTCGAGAACACCATCAGGGTGATGGTCGTCATAACTGGGGTCAAGTCCAAGCATATCCTGGGCGCTTCAAAGAACAGGAAGGGCAAGGACTTGGGACTAGACTTTATTAAGTAGTTGTTGTACTAGGAACTGAACTCAATGCCCGAGATAAAGGAGATAATGGACAAATCCTGGGATCTTCAGCGGAAGATCGAGGAGAAGACCAAACACGTGGGCAAGGGCAAGTACGGCCGCGTGATAAAGATGGCCCGGAAGCCGACCGGAGAGGAGTACCTCAAGGTCACGCAGATCACATCTATCGGCCTGTTGCTGATAGGCGGCCTGGGGTTCCTGATCTACTGGATATTCGAGTACGGTTCGAAGTACCTGATAAACGCGTTCAAGTGATTCCAGGCGCATGATGAAACACGAGGGATTTGATTGGGACTTTTCGACATAGAGCCGAAGAAGAAGAAAGAGGAACCAGCCAAGGAGACATTGGTTCCGCAAACGGGAGCGAAAGCTCTCGAGTTCGTGGTCCAAGGCGAGACGAAGCGCATGATGGCATCAGGCGACGCTTCTGAGTTTGAGATGACTCTGAGACTGCCGGATGACGGGCAGTCGCATGAGATAGTTGTCAAGGTAGACACGCTCTTCTCTTCGACAGAGGAGGGCTCACCCGAGTGGTTCGTCAAGCTGTACGATGCGGTTGGCGTCGTTTGGGAAAACACTCCCTCGGCGGACCAGACAACTGAGCGCTTCTTCGAGATCATGCCTGGCCAGGAGAAGTCGTTCACCCTCAAGATCACGTCACCGACGGGCGCTAGGTACGGCGATAAGATCACAGTGCTCGTGAACGCCAGCCTGAAGGACAACCCGAGCATGAACGATGTCGCGACTATGCAGGCGACCGCGAGGCAATCGATGCTCGCAGTCAAGACATCAATAGGGCACGAGAAGGCTGTCGCGGACTCCATTGCCAGCAGGGCGAAGCCAAAACCGTCAGGCGTTTTCGCGATCCTGTCCCCTGCTACGATCAGAGGCTACGTGTTCGTGGAGGCCATGAACACGGACAGCCTGAGAGACCTCGTCAAGGGAGTCCGAAGGACCCGGGGCATCGTCAAGGGCGAGACAAGCTTCGCGGAGATTGAGCACTTCCTGACGCCGAAACCCATCGTGTCAGGGATAGTCGAGGGAGACATAGTCGAGCTCATCGCCGGCCCGTTCAAGGGTGAGAAGGCCCGCGTCCAGCAGATCGACGAGAACAAGGAGGAGATCACGGTCGAGCTGTTCGAGGCGATGGTGCCGATACCCGTTACCATCCGTGGCGATCACGTGAGAGTCCTTGAGAAGGAGAGATGAACACAATGGTGGAGAAACTCGATGTCCTGGTAGACGGCGGCAAGGCAACGCCTGGCCCGCCGCTCGGGCCTGCGCTGGGCCCGATGGGCGTGAACGTCATCCAGGTCGTAAACGCAATCAACGAGAAAACGAAGGCGTTCATGGGAATGAAGGTCCCAGTCACGCTCCTGGTCGATTCGAAGACCAAGGAATTTGAGATCAAGGTCGGCACACCACCCGTCTCGGCTCTTATCCTGAAGGAGATCAAGCTCGAGAAGGGCAGCGGCAGCCCGAAGGCGACGAAGGTCGGCAACCTCACCGTCGAGCAGGTCCAGAAGATAGGCGAGATGAAGAAGGACTCGATGCTCGGCAAGGACAAGAAGGCCAGATTCAAGGAGGTCGTCGGCACCTGCGTATCTATGGGCGTCACGGTCGACGGCAAGGACCCAAAAGTCATCATGAAGGATATCGAAAAGGGTGGGTACGCGGGTCTATTCTGAGACGACATCAAGTCTGAAGGAACTTCGGGGATACAATTGGACCCGAGTCTGCCTTAGGTTAAATTGGGAGTGGCGAGTTGGACGACAGGCCCCTCACCCGACCCCAGGCTGCGGCATTCGGGCCAGCTTCAACTTGGCAGCTTCGCACGCAATCGTTATCGGGTCAACAGTTGGAGCAGCAGGAGGACAATATGCGGTCTCCACCTTCGAGAGATCGTTGACCGTCATTCCTGCTTGGATCGCAACCGCGAAAGCGTTGATCCTCATGTGCACTCTCTCCTCGCCCACGATCTGCGCACCTAGTATCTTCCCCGTTTGTGGATGCGCCAGCACTTTGACGTATATCTCCTTCCTTCCAGGGTAGTAATCTGGCAATGTGAACGATCTCACCTTGCCCACGAGAGGCTTGATCCCGACTGCCTCCAACTGAGGTGTGGTCGGGCCCACAGCAGCGACTTGGCAACCGAACGGCTCTGTTGCCCTGGTGAGTAAGAATCCTTTCGGAAGATGGTCTTCTCCGCCAGCCGCGTTCACTCCCGCCACCATAGCCATCTTGACCGCGATAGTCCCGAGACCGCTGACATCAGGCTTGCCCGTCACGAGATCTGGATACTCAGTGCAGTCGCCGACCGCATAGACATCCTTCTCGCACGTCTCGGTTCTGTCGTCAACGACAATCTGCTTCGTCACGCCAACGCTGCACCCAACCTGCTTCGCCAGCTCGGTCTCGCCGCGCTGACCCGTTGCAACGACAATCAGATCCGCGTAGAACTCCCGCTCTTCGCCCGTCTTCCTATGCTTGGCTACGACGCCATTGGACTTCTCATCACCGAGTAGCTCAGTCACTTGATACTCGGTGAACATTTTCACACCGTGTCTGGCAATAGCCTCATTCATCAGTTGTGCCATATCGTCGTCGACCATGGCAAGGATGCAGTTCGACAGGTACTCGACGATCGTCACCTTGCAGCCCCTGATCATCAAGGCCTCGGCGACTTCAAGTCCCACCAGGCCTGCACCGATGACAACTGCCCTCTTGCCCTTGGTTCCCAGAGATTGGATGCCTCTCGCGTCCTCAATCGTCCTCAAAACGAAAACGCCTTGCTTCAGCTCGCCTGGCTTGCCGCCTTCCTTGACCACTCCTTTGATGGGCGGGACGGCGGCTCGAGCGCCTGTGGCCAGTATCAGAGAGTCATAGGGCAGCTCCAGCTTCTTGTCAGGACACTTGACATGGACAATTCTCTTGACCTTGTCAACGGACTCGGCGGAACTTCCAAGGAGACACCCAATCCTATTCTTCTTGAGCCTCTCCTCCGGAGCCTCGATGAGGTTTGTGAGTTCGGGGATGATGCCAGATATGCCGTAGGGCAAGCCGCATCTAGAGTACTGAGGGTACGGCTCACGCTCAACGATAGTTATCTCGGCCGTTCTGTCCGTCTTTCTGGCGAACTGCGCTGCAGTTGCGCCCCCGCAGCCGCCGCCAATAATCACGATCCTCCGAACCATAAGTGCATTCTCCCCGCAAGGTTTCGAATAACATCGTTACCGTTAAATTGTTTCCACGTCCGCCGCTAGAGATGTCACGCGATACGACGGATTACCGAGCCAGATGGCGGAAATGTGTCCACAAAAGACTTATTAACCCCTTCTGCATTGGCACCATTCCCTAGGCATGTAGGAGAGCCACAAGCTCGCATGTACTACACCGGAGGGAACACAAGTGGTAGACCAACACCTCGTCGACCTCATGAAGAAGCTTCAAGCCGAGTCGAAGCAGAGGAAGTTTTTGGAATCAGTTGAGCTCGCAGTCAACCTTAAGGACATCGACCTGACAAACCCAAAGAACAGGCTTCAGGAGGAAATCATCCTCCCGAACGGCCGGGGCAAGCAGATCAGGATCGGCATCTTCGGAAGCTCCGAGATGGCGATGAAGGCCAAAGGCCTAGCCGACGTGATCATCCAGCCCGAAGAGCTCGAGACTCTCGCATCCAACAAGTCAAAGGCCAAGAAATTCGCGGGGACCGCGGACTACTATCTCGCTGAGGCACCGCTCATGCCAACGATCGGTAAGCGCTTGGGCGTCGTCCTCGCCCCGAGAGGCAAGATGCCGAAGCCGATACCGCCGGGCTCGGACCCCAAGGCTGCAATCGAGAAGCTGAGGAGCAGCGTGACCGTCAGGACGAGGGACAGGAAGATATTCCATCTGCCCATAGGAACGAAAGATATGTCCGCGGAGAAGCTCGCCGAGAACCTCGACGCAGTCCTGAAGAGGCTTCTGACCAAGCTCGAGAGGGGCAAGATGAACATCCAATCGGCCTATGTGAAGACGACCATGGGTCCGTCATTCAAGGTGATGTGAGATGGCGCACGTAGCAGGCTGGAAGAAGGACGCCGTTACGGCCCTCGCCAAACAGATCTCCAAGAGCAAGGTCGTCGGCATAATCAATGTCCACGGAGTGCCCGCTCCGGCGTTCCAGACCATGAGGACGAACCTCAGGGGCAAGGCCGAGATCACCATGCTGAAGAACACACTTCTGAAGATCGCGCTCCAGCAGGCAGGCAAGGACAAGAAGGGGCTGGACAAGCTCGCCGCGAGTGTCGACGGACAGTGTGCGGTAGTCACATCCGAACTCAACCCGTTCAGACTGTTCAAACAACTGGACTCTACGAAGACCAAGATGCCCGCGAGGGGAGGAGAAGTTGCCCCGGACGACATCGAAATCAAGGCCGGCGAGACTCCGTTCAAGCCAGGCCCCGTAGTCGGTGAGTTGCAGAAGGCGGGTCTGCCGGCTGCCATCGAGCAGGGCAAGGTCGTCATCAAGAAGGACAAGTTGCTCGTGAAGAAGGGCGACAAGATACCGAGAGACGTCGCACTTGTGCTCTCAAAGCTCGAGATCTACCCGCTGACCGTAGGACTCGACCTCAGCGCGGCCTTCGAAGACGGCATGATCTACAAGAAGGATGTGCTGGCAGTCGACGACGCGATGGTTCTGAGCCATGTCAAGGCCGCTGCCGCAGGCGCGATGAACCTAGCTGTATTCATCTCATACCCGACGAGACAATCCATCAGACCGATGCTCGCGAACGCTCACTACAAGGCGCTCAACTTTGCGGTGAACGCGAAGATCGCGAACAAGGCCACGATCAAACTGATGCTCGCCATGGCGAACGCCCAGATGCTGTCACTGGCATCTAAGGTCCCTGCCGCGCTCGATGACGACCTGAAGGGTGCCTTGACCAATGTCCCGAAGCCGCCAGAGGACAAAGAGGACAAGGGCAAGGAAGCGAAGAAAGAGGAGAGGGAAGAGAAGAAGGTCTCCGAGGATGAGGCAGCGGCCGGCCTTGGAGCACTGTTCGGATAATCGATTGAAGGAGGCAGAAGTATGGAATATGTGTACAGCGCGATGGTCCTGCACGCGGCGAAGAAGCCCGTGACGGAAGACGGTGTGACGAGCGTGTTGAAGGCAGCCGGTGTCAGTGTTGATGCCGCCCGCGTCAAGGCGCTCATCGCAGCTCTCGAGGGCGTGAACATCGACGAGGCCATTGCAACCGCAGTGGCAGCGCCAGTGGCAGCCGCACCAGCCGCAGGACCAGCGGAGAAGAAGGACGACAAGAAGAAGGAAGAGAAGAAAGAGGAAAAGGGAGTCACGGAAGCTGAGGCTGCAGCCGGTCTCAGCGCGCTATTCGGGTAGACCCCAGCCCTCTTTTTTCAAACCTCTTCGCAGTATCTCCTTTGGAAAACAAGAGAATGATACATACGCTGGGACGGTGTTGAATCGGTCCGCAGATCCGAGGTGCCAGCTTCAGCCCTGCTCGAGCATTCGGCTGACTTCTTTCTCGAAGATCGATACGATCTCCTGCCCGATCTCCTTCCTCAGCTTCGGAGGCACGAGCTCGATGCCCACCTTCGCGCCGACCTTGCCGACCTTGAGCAGCGCATAGGCTTCGTGCACCTTGGCTTCCATGAGTTCTTGAACCGCTAGTTTCAGTTCCTGCTTCAGCTCTGGATTCGCGTCGAGCTTCTCCTTGATAGTCCGCTTGACCTCGTCCTTGACGAGGTCCTGGACCGCCTCGATGAGCAGCGTCTCAGAACTCAGCATGGACCTTGTGCTTTTGATCACGGAGCTTATGATGTCTTCGTCCGCCATTCTCTCTCCAGCCCATCGACAGCGTTTAGAGCTTAAATCGTTTGTCCTTTCCGGAGGAGTTTCACCGACCGCACGCGAATCTTTTAAAAGACGATGCGTCGATAGCCACGCGGACTCCAGAAGCTGACATTGATGTGGGACACAATAGGAAAGAGCGTTTTCAAGGACCAGCGGACACTGTCATTCGACTACGTGCCTCAGAGACTTGTTCACAGAGAAGCCCAGATGAAGAAACTGGTCATGCTCTATAGGCCAGTAGTCGAATCCAACCTTTCTCAGAACGCAGTTCTCACCGGCAGTGTAGGAACTGGCAAGACCGCCACCGCCAAACGATTCTGCACGGACCTCAAAGACTTCGCTGAGAAGCAGCAGAAGGCGGTCGACTGGGTCCTTGTGAACTGCAGGCAGAGGAACAGCGAGTCGAGCGCTGTGCTCCACGTCGTGAACCACTTCCAGCCGAACTTCCCAGACAGAGGCTTCTCGATCACCGAGATGCTTCGCATACTGAGGAAGGACCTCGAGAAACGGAAAGTCCACCTCGTTATCGTCCTGGACGAGGCAGACATGCTCCTCAAGAAGGCTGGGCCAGACATCATCTACAAGCTCACCAGGTTCGGCGAGGAGAAGGTCGACGGCAGAGAGCTCGTCTCGCTCATGCTGATCTCACAGAAGAACATCTTCGAGATGATGGACGCGTCCTCCACGAGCACCTTCAAGAGAACCAATGTGGTCGAATTCGGAAAGTACTCTTCAGATGAACTCAGAGACATCGTGAAGACGAGAGCTGAGTTGGCGTTTCATGACGGGGCGATTGACGACGATGCGATCAACTTGATAGCCGAGGTATCATCGGAGTGGGGAGACGCGAGATTCGCAATCGAGATACTGGAAAAGGCAGGCATGCTCGCGGACGAGGAGAGCGCGGGCAGAATATCCGTCGAGCACGTGAGGGGGGCGAAAGCGGAGGCCTACAGCTCCATAACCGAGTCGAAGCTTGCAGGGTTGGACAAACATCAGAAGCTTTCACTCCTGGGCATCGCGAGGGCATCGAGAGGAAAGGCCTATGTGACCACTGGCGAGGCTGAATCCGCTTATAAGGTGGCCTGCGAGGAGTACAGTGAGAAACCCAGAGCGCACACCGCCTTCTGGGGCCTGATGAAAGATCTGGACATGCTGGGCGTAGTGAGCGCAAAGAAGAGCGGCCCGGGCATATCTGGCAAGACCACGGTAATCACGCTGCTTGATATACCTGCAAAAGTGCTGGAGCAGAGGATGCGCCAGATGCTCAAAGAAGAGCATTGAACATCTTTCGAACGGTATGTGCACACTCAGTCAGAATCCTTAAATACAGCAGCCTCCGTCTAAGCTTTTCAAGGGAGGGTCAGCGCATCACTGACGAAGACAAGCAGACGATAGAGGCAGTGCGCGTCTTGGAGGGGCTGTGCTATGTTGTTAGGGAGCGCAAGCCTTTCCTCGCCTACAAACTCTTCGAGACAAACTTGACGGACACCGTGCCCGGCCTGTGCGTCACGAGGCAGTTCCCTGAGAAGGTCAGGGAGGCATTCGACCTCAAGGATACTAGGATTCTGTGGCTCAGCCACACGCCCGGCGTGGACCACCACAACCCGACGAGCATCGGAACACTTGCGACGGTAATCTCTTCTTTCATAGAGCGCTACAAGAGATGTGTCGTGCTCATCGACGGGCTGGAGTACCTCGTGATCAACAACGGGTTCCAGCAGGTCTTGCGGTTCGTCGAGCACATCAACGAGCAGGTCATGCAGAGCCGTTCGACCGTTCTCATACCCATCAGCCCGAACGCGTTCAGCGAGAAGGAACTCGCACTGCTTGAGAGGAATGTAGAGGTCATCGAGCAGCCTGCGATGAGCGTTAGCCTCGAGAAGGATTTCACCACTCTGATAGATCAGTACAGGTGAGAGTCGTTTCTCGCAGCTTTATTTCTCTAGAGTGGCAATAGAACCGCTACGTCGCATAACCTTTAGGATAGAATAGTCGATGCGGTTCCCATGCACAAGACTCCGTTGCACGACCTCCATGTCGCGCTTGGAGCGAAGATGGTCTGGTTTGCAGGTTGGGACATGCCTATCCAGTACACCACCATCATCGATGAGCACATGACCGTCCGGCAGAAGTCGGGCGCCTTTGACGTCTCGCATATGGGGGATTTCATAATCAGGGGAGATGGTGCGGGTAATCTCGTCAACGCGCTATGCACGAACGACATTAAGGGCCAACCTGTTGGCAGATGCGTCTACGCGCACATACTCGATGACCAAGGGAGAATACTCGACGATACCATCGTCACGGTCCTCGGCCAGGACGAGTATCTTATGGTCCCCAACGCCGCGACAACCTCGAAGATCCGGAAATGGGTGGAGGCACATCTCCGTGGACAGGAGTTCATCGACATGTCGACGGACCTTGCTGCGATTGCAGTTCAAGGACCTACCGCGAAGGATGTCCTGGCCCAGCTCACGACTGCAGACCTATCATCGATCAAGTTCTTCTGGGGAGCTTTCGTCCGCCTGGACAAGATCGCAACTGAAGGTTCAACCCCGAAGACGCACCTTCTGAGCGGGCGAAAACCGGTCAATGGGACAGGGAAGGGAATCACAGCATTCCTGTCGCGCACGGGGTACACTGGCGAGGACGGATTCGAGGTGGTCTGCGAGAACGCAGACGCCGTCGCCGTGTGGAACGATGTGCTGGCGAAGGGCAAGGCATTCGGGCTCAAGCCCATAGGGCTTGGTGCTCGGGACACGCTCAGATTGGAGAAGGGTCTTCTGCTCTCGGGAACGGACTTCGACGGAGAACAGACCTCGCTCCAGACCGGCCCGGGCTGGGTCGTAGACTGGAAGCACGACTTCATAGGAAAGCAGACTTTGGTGCAGCAAAGGGCCAGCGGCAAGTATGACAAGCTGGTCTGCCTGGAAGCAGAGGACCGAGGGATCCCGCGTCATGGATACGAGATCATTGCAGGCGACAGGAATGTCGGGCAGATAACGAGCGGAACGCTCTCGCCAGTCCTCAAGAAGGGAATCGCGATGGGCTACGTTCCGCTCGCCATGTCAATCGTCGGCACGCAGCTCCATGTCAAAATCAGGGACAACCTTGTCCTTGCTGGAATCGTCAAACCACCTTTTGTGAAGAGGGATTGAAATGAAGGAAATCTTGGAAGAGATGATCAGAGTGCCTGGAGTCTCCGGCTACGAGGACGATATCAGAGAATACATCAAGAACAAAGTCGAAAAGCTCGGCGTAGAAGCCCGCGAAGACAACATAGGGAACCTACACGCAACAGTCGGCGACAAGGGTCCTGTCGTGATGCTCATCGCCCACATGGACGAGCTCGGATTGATCGTGACGAAAATCGAGGATGACGGATCTCTGAGGATCAGAAAAGTCGGCGGGATCGATGATCGCACATTGGTCGGAAGGGTCGTCCAGATAAAGACTCAGAAAGGTTTTGTCACCGGAGTCCTCGGTCTGAAGCCTCCGCACCTGATGACTGAGTCTGATGACAAGAAGAAGGTCGTAAGTTGGGAAGAGGTCAGGGTCGATGTCGGAACCAGGAGCAAGAAGGCAACCGAGAAGAAGGGGGTCAGAGTGCTCGACCCGATGGTCTTCAAGAAAGACATCACATACCTCACGCCGGACATCATCTGCGCGCGTGCGGTGGATGACAGGATGGGATGTGCGATACTTCTCGACGTCCTTGAGAAGCTGAAGGACAGAAAGCTGTCAGTAAGGATTGCTTTCGTCTGGAGCGTGCAGGAGGAGACCGGTCTAAAAGGAGCCAAGGTGGCAGGTTTCATGTACAGACCTGATTTCGTCTTCGCGGTCGACACGATGACCACGACAGATGCGCCGAAGCAGGGCGACACTTACGAGAAAGTCTGCCTTGGCCAGGGTCCAGCGATGAGGATGTTCGACAACTATGCCATCGCATCACCAAAGATGAGGAAGCTGGTGGAGGAAGTCGCGAAGGCGGCCAAGATACCGCTCCAATATGGCTCGGGTGGCGGCACCACGGATGGCTCTGTCGTCCAGGAATATGGAGCACTCATGATGGCGCTCGGCATAGCCATGAGGTACACACACTCGCCGACGGAGTGCGCCAGCATCAAGGACATGGAGAACATGTCCAAGCTTCTCGTGAAGCTGGCAGAAAGGATTTCCAAGAACGCCAATGCCAGGTGAACCGTTGAAGAATGACAGGCCGAGAGAGATCCTCACGGATCTCGTGCTCATGAAGAGCACTTCAGAGGACGATTGCGGGCAGATCGTTGAGTATGTATCATCTAGATTGCGCAAGCTTGGGCTGGAACTACGATACCATGGAGACAAGGACCATCCAGCGATCGTGGCTCAGTTCGGGCAGAATGGGGTCTCTCTGTCCGGCCACCTAGATACCGTGCCGCACGGAACAAACTGGAAGTTCGAGGACGGGGAATTCGCGAACGGGAAGCTCTACGGCCGGGGCTCATGTGACATGAAAGGCGGTTGCACGGCCATGCTGTTGGCAGCCGAGGACCTGGTCGCTGCGAACGTCCCGTTCTCACTATGCTTCACCACTGATGAAGAAACGACCATGATAGGGGCAGAGGCGGCCGCAAAGGACCCTGCCTTGAAAAAGGCCCCCAGTAACATTCTTGATAAAAATAATTTTTTTCTTCAGTTTCTTCTGGTGTTTCTCTTTTCCCCCTTATTACGATTACATCATTTTCAATCATAATATCTAAGTCCTCCTTTTTTACACCGGCAATCGGAGCCTGGATAATGACCTCTGAGTCGGTTTGATAAAGGTCAATTGCTAATTGTCCCTCCGCTTCAAATAATTCCTTCTTTTCTTGATTATTTACTTTTACCTTTTCAACCTTCTTTGCCTTAGCTTTTGGCTTTCCAATTATCGGTTTTTCAATAA
>JBGQAM010000008.1:0-37704 GCA_041494275.1 Thermoplasmata archaeon
AGAGGATTGGGGGCGCAATGCCGGCTGTCTCAATGGCAATGTCATTGCAGCGCTCTGTAGGCTCGGGCTGGGGAAGGACAGTCGGGTGAAGAAGGCCATCAATTATCTCCTTGCGTTCCAGGAATCAGATGGCGGGTGGACCTGCAGATCCTTCGGTTATCATGCCAAAGACATACACAGCTGCTTCATGGGGACAATCTGCGCCCTCGATGCTTTGTTGGAGTCCTCGACCACCAGACAAGACAAGAGGGTACATGAGGCGAAGATGAAAGCCTGCGAGTTCCTGCTGATGCATCACCTGCTGAGGGCAGACCACCACGACTGGAAGTTCATAAGGCCTGAATGGGCCCAGCTGCGGGCTCCATGGATGGTCAGCTATAGCCTTCTGCGGGGGCTCAGGGCACTGACTCGGGCGGGAGTGCTGTATGATCCCAGAATGAGGGAAGGCATCGAGATTTTGAAATCTAAGAGGCACAGGAATGGCCGATGGAGAAGAGAAGTATCCTGGCCAACATCAGCGTACTCTTCCTTTGGACGCGCAGGAAGTGATGATAAATGGATCACACTCAATGCGCTTCTAGTTCTCAAAGCCCTCAGACTCGAGCATTGACATTCTAAGAAGGCTCAAATCCTTGTTCGTCATGGCCCAGAGACGAATGTCCCTGCCCAAGAGTGCGTTGATGACGTCTGCATCGGCCATCTCAGCAGTGGCATTGTGGGGGCTGGCATTCCCTCTCATCCAGGAGGGACTTGTCGATTTCTCTCCGGTTCTGCTGGGTTTTGTCCGATTTGTCCTGGCCTCGGTTCTCATGCTGGGGGTCATCGCCATCAAGTATCCGCTGGGGAGGATAGTCCAGACAATCAAGGCCGAATGGAAACCGCTGCTCATCCTTGGCCTTCTCTATGTCGCGATACCCAATGTGGCGCAGAACTTGGGTCTTCAGCACGGGACATCTTCAATCGCATCGGTCATCCAGTCATCTGGTCCTGTGATGACCCTGGTCTTCGCCGTCCTGCTCTTGAAAGAAGGACTCACGAGGATGAAGACTCTCGGAACCGTCGTCGCCATGTCTGGGACGATCCTCCTTGTCGCCAGCGGAGGGATCTCTCTCGGGAATCAGGATTTCGTCAGCAACCTTCTCATCCTGATATCCGCTACCTCCTATGGCCTTGCCTGGGTCTCAGCGAAGAACATGATTGCCAGGAACCCGCCAGTGCTGATCATCGGACTTTCCCTAATGTTCGGAACGGCCCTTCTTGGAATTGCCGTTCCCTTCGAGCAGGGACTGAGGATGGAACTCACCCAAGACTCCATCCTGAACATCGCTGTGCTAGGATTCCTCTGTGCTGGGGTGTCATCAGTGCTCTACCTCAGTTCTCTCGAGCACGAGGAGGTCTCACGGATGGCGTTCTTCATCTATCTCATGCCAGTGTTCGCGTCTCTGTTCGCGTGGGCTATACGAGACGAGGGGGTCGCCCCTTGGACGGCGTTCTGCGGCTTGATTATCGTCGCGGGGATCGCGATCGCCAACAGAAAAGGGCGGGTGCCCGCCTAAGGCCCCCGCCTGTCTATTGGGACAAGCCAATATCCCCATAGGTCTCAAGCTTGATGGGACTCTGCGCCACGATCTCCCCGGCGATCACGCCTCTGTTGTAGTAGAGCTTGAAGAACACTGGTGCAAGGATCGTAGATATGAACGCCATGAGGACGAGCAATGAGAACAAGTACTCCCTTCCGGCGAACAGTCCGACCTCAAGAGCGATCTGGGCGAAGACCAACTCCATAGCGCCCTTTCCCATCATCATCGAACCGATAGCCATGGACTCGTTGGTGCCCAGACCGCCAAGTCTGGCCACCACGAAAGTGCCTCCCAGCTTCCCAACGACTGCCACCAGAAGGAGTGCGGCAAAAAACAGGAAATGCTGCGCCACGAGATCGAACTTGACCGAGAATCCGATCAAGACGAAGAATATCGGGGCAAGGAATCCAAGCGTTACCCCGGACAGTATCCCCTCAACTCTCGTCCACACCTTGAGGCCAGTGCCTGTCTCACGCAACAACAGACCGGCAATGAACGCACCGATGACCCCTGGAAGACCTGCCCATTGTGCTGCGATGGCGAACAGCATCGCCATGCCGACAGCCACAGCGAACGCCGCCTCGCCGGTCCGCATCCACTTCAGGAGTCTGTAGAGGTGCGGCACGACTAAACGGCCGACGAGAAGTGCGAAGACGAAGAACAACGCAAACCCGACTGCTATGTAGACTGCGGTGGACCATGTCGCTGAGCCCTCCCACGCCCCGATGATGATTCCGAGAACGAGCAGAAGCAGGATGTCGGTAATCAACGCAGCACTCACTATTATGCCACTGGTCCTCGTGCCGATGACATCCATATCCTTGAGGATCCTGATGGTGACGGGCAAGGCTGTTACGGCCATTGCGACCGCCATGAATGCGAGAGTCAGGCCGTGTAGATCAAAAGCCAGTCCGACCAGGACTCCCAGCACGGCCGGAACGGCGATCCCGACAGCCGCGATGCCGGTGCCAAGCCAGGAAGAGGCCTTGATCAGCTTGGGGGAGAACTCGAGACCGACGTAGAGCATCAAGAACAGCATCCCGAGGTCCGCGAGCTGTCCTATGAATGTGCTCCTCGACCCGGGCTCCCACATATCACGCAGACCTACGAAGATCTTCCCAAGGATGAACGGCCCCAGCACAATCCCAGCGAGAAGCTCCCCAACTATAGGCGGCTGGTTGATCCGAGATACAGCCTCACCTAGCGCCTTGGCAAATGCAATGATGAGAAGGACGTAGACGAGTATCATGAGATCCAAGGGAGCACCGTCCTGTGATTGCGAGGGATTGGCCTTACGCCGAGATTAACTTTCGCAGGAAGGCGAGGCGTGAGTTCCAACTCCGAGAAACAGTTATTACCCTCCACTAGGTTACGCAGGACAGGTGCAGTTTCTTGCCGCAATGGCAACACATCACATACTCGAAGGACATCACCCCGGCCCTCTTCGGTCAGCAGGTTACAGTGGGCGGTTGGGTTCAGGACCTGAGGAACCTTGGGGGCATATCCTTTCTGCAGCTGCGTGACAGAGACGGAGTCATACAAGTCACGATTCTGAAGAAGAGGAGCAAGGAACTCTTCGATCTTGTCGCTTCACTGCCACGGGAATCGGTTCTCCTTGTTACTGGCACGGTCAAGGAAAGCAAGGAGGCCAGGGCGGGCTTCGAGGTACTTCCCGACAAGATAGTTGTGTTGAACAAGGCGGAAACGCCGTTGCCGCTCGGAGTCATTGACAAGGTAGGGGCAGATCTGGACACTCGCCTGAACAATCGCTTCCTGGATTTGAGGAAGGAGGACATCAGAGCGATATTCCAGATCGAAGCGAAGGCGATCGAGGGAATACGAGGGTTCCTCGTGTCTGAGGGATTCGTCGAAGTCAGCACCCCGAAGATCGTTGCGGCTGGCGCGGAAGGAGGCTCGACGCTCTTCCCGATCAAGTACTTCGACAGGAGCGCCTATCTTGCTCAGAGCCCACAACTTTACAAACAGAATCTTATGTCGACTGGCCTTGACCGCATCTACGAGATCGCACACGCCTATAGGGCTGAGGCATCGGACACGATCAGGCACATCGCAGAGTTCATCTCGCTCGATGTGGAGATGGCGTTCATAGAGTCATCAGAAGACGTGATGGCGGTCGCCGAGGGAATCGTTGTCAGCAGCTTGGAATATGTGCGCGACCGCGCGAAGGTCGAACTCCAGAAGCTGGGAATCACAATCGGGCAGCCCATGACGCCCTTCCCGCGCGTGAAGTACAAAGAGGCGGTCGAAATCGTCAAGGCAGCCGGCCTGAGGATCGAGCACGGTGACGACCTCGGAACGGAGGGCGAGAAGGCCCTCGGAGAGGTCATGAAGCGCGAGAAGAACTGTGAACTTTATTTCATTACTGAGTTTCCAACATCACTCAAGAGAGGCACTTTTTACGCCAAACGGTCGGACGAGGATCCTGAGACCACGGGCTACTTCGACTTGGACTACAAAGGGCAGGAGATAGTCTCGGGAGGACAGAGGGAACACCGCTATAACGTCCTCGTAGAACAGATGCGGGAGAACAACCTCAACCTCGAATCCTTCGACTTCTACCTCAAAGCCTTCAGGTTCGGCATGCCGCCGCACGGAGGGTTTGGATTCGGGGTCGAGCGCTACGTCCAGAAGATGCTGGACTTGCCCAACATCAGGGAGGCGGTTCTATACCCGAGAGACAGGTCAAGGCTGGTCCCGTGAAGAAGGCACCCAAGCGGATGCTGATAGAGCTGCCTACTGCGGACGAGATTGACGCTCTTGCCCTGACCACGCCCCATATCGCGGTCCGCAAATTCGATTTCGATTTGAAAGGGATGAAGGCGGATCTCAACTACGTTCCTTGCAAGGGACAGCTGGTACTGGTCATATCCGGGAAGGACGGCGTGTTGTTGACAAAGAAGAAGGGAGGGGATTGGAGTCTCCCCTCTGGCAGGATCGGAACAAACGAAGAACCAATCAAGGCAGCGAAACGGATCGCGAAGGAAGAATGCGGGATAGGTCTGAAGAGCGTCGAATTGGCAGGCATGTATGATGTTGTCTGGCACTACTCTGACGTATCTGTCAAACGGCTGCACCTGGTCTACGCTGCTCTCACCGATGATCTCGAATGCGTTCCCAACGCAGCAAGCGGCGTGATTCAGACCAAGTTCTTCGCGAACATTCTGGAAACGCCTTCGAAGGACGAGATGCTAGCGTGCGCGGTGTCTGATTGTAGTAAGAAATGATTTAACTGGAGTGGCGCATACAGCTGGCGAAGGCGATGGGGCGCATTTTTGAGCGGGAGCTCAAGGGCATTCTGAAGGGCGACGAGGATATCCTCGCGCGCGTCACGAAAACATGCACGCCAGAAGAGAAAGAGGCGTACTCAAAGATTAGGGATCACCCATTTCTTGTTATCAGGGGGGCTGGATCCCTCGGGATGGACCTTGTGGCAATTCGCTGGATGATATCTTTCCCCATTGAAGTGAAGAGTTCTGCAAGTGATGTCCTGAGATTCAGTAGAAGCGAGAAGCTCATCCTCCAAGCAGAACAGATGATACGAGATTGCACCAGGGTCGGCTTGGTACCCATGTACGCTTACAGGTTGAAGGGCAAGAGGGGCGACTCTTGGAGAGTGTTCGCTCTCACTGTCGAAAATGGAGACAAATGCTTCACTGGCCTTCAAAGACTAGTATACCACAAACTTCCGAAGGTGACGCCCTCCAAAGAAGGCAATTTCATCATGCGATGGAACGAAGGAATGCCGCTGAGCAACTTCATTGCATACTTGTCCTTTCTCTCAGACGACGTTTCCAGGAATCCCTCTAGCTCATAGGATGAGGAGCCGGGCAGAGCAAGAGGTCACCCGGCAGCTGACAAGTTCTCAGCACTCATAGGGTTCATCACAGGTCCTTGCGAACCTCAGCTGACCCTCTTGTCATCACGTACCACCCCAATGGTCATCCCCGTATTTTATGGGAGTCCTGTCGAGGCTAGCTAGTGCCACGAGTTATATACCACGATTTCCCGTTCACCAAACGTGGAAGAACTCACCCAGAACATCTGGATATTCTTCGGGATTGCAGTAGTCATCTCGTTGTCGGGAGTGATGACGCCTGGACCAGTTTTTGCAGCGGCAATTGCCAAGGGATACAAGGACCAGAACGCTGGTATCAAGATCGCCCTCGGGCACGGGCTTGTCGAATTCCCCCTGATGGCATTGATCATTCTGAGCCTCGGATACGTCTTCCAGAACACCGCGGTCAAGCTGGGGATCGGACTGGTCGGAGGATTCCTTCTCGTCTTCCTCGGCATTATGATGGTGAGATCCCGAAAAGAGATCGTCAGCGGCGACAAAGAATACATCCCATACAACTCCATCACGACAGGAGCTTTGACAACTTCCGCGAACCCGTACTTCTTTCTGTGGTGGGCGACCGTCGGCGCTCTGCTCATATCCAATGCACAGGAGTTCGGCGCGATCGTCGTGGTCGCCTTCGCAGTTGTTCACTGGACCTGTGACCTGGCATGGTACAGCTTCACGTCATTCGCAGTCTTCAGAACGAAACACTTGTGGACGCCTCTGGTCCACGAAGTAGTGTTCGGTGCCTGCGGTGCCCTCATGATCATCTTTGGAATCTACTTCATGCTGGGTCCGGCAAGCGAGCTGTCAAGTTCGACCTGAACAGAACGATGTAGCTAGCGACCGGCAGCTATCATCCGCTCGAGGGGGATCTTCGCTCTCTTGATTATGTCCGGCGGGAGCTCGATCTTGTGCTGCATCTTCACTAGGGAATCTCGAACATTCTCCAAGGAGATCTGCCTCATGTTCGGACACGTCGCGTTTGGCACTTCGTACAGGATCTTGCCAGGCGCTTCCTTTCGGAGCCTGTGGAGCATGTTGGCCTCGGTGCCGATGATGAACTCCTTCTTCGGAGATGAAACGACATGCTTGATGATGCCCTCAGTGGAGAACGCAAAGTCCGCAAAATCAACGACATCAGGCGTGCATTCAGGATGTACCAGTATCTCGGCCTCAGGGTGCTTTCTCTTTAGGACCTTCAAATCCTCGAGCTTGATGTTCACATGAGTCGGGCAGTATCCCGGCCAAAGGATGATCTCCTTGTCCTTCACGAACCTCTGAACGTAGAGGCCAAGATTCGTGTCAGGAACGAAGATGATCTTCTTGTCGGGCAGTGATTGCACGATCTTGACTGCATTCGCCGATGTGCAGCATATGTCCGATTCCGCCTTCACCTCAGCGGATGTATTCACATAAGACACAACAGGTGCCCCTGGGTGCGCCGACTTCAAATCCTTCAGAGACTTCACGTCAACCATCGCGGCCATGGGGCACTTTGCCTTGAGGTTTGGGTGGAGAACGATCTTCTGCGGGTTCAGGATCTTGGCTGATTCGGCCATGAAGTCGACGCCACAGAAAACGATGATCTTCGCATCGGTCTTGGATGCCTGAACGGATAGTCCGTACGAATCCCCAAGGAAATCAGAAATCTCCTGAACTTCCTTCCTCTGGTAGTTATGGCCCAGAATGATCGCATTCTTCTCCTTCTTGAGTTCCATGATCTGATTCTGAATGGCGTTCAAGGTTTCAAACGCGGTTAGCGACAGGTCAATATTAATCCTTTCGTCCGAACGCTTTATGCCTCTCGTTTCTAAAGGGATTCGAACGATTCCCGTCCCTCGCGACCGCCATTTCTCTGGAAGCTCGACGACAACGGTGCCAGGAGCTCATCTAGCGGTTTCTTTTAACTCGAATACATTCAAATATCGTTCGACCGATGCTTTGAAGGTTGTCAATGAAGCCAGTGATAGACCCGAAGTTGTGCAAAGGATGCAACATATGCGTCTACATCTGCCCCAAGAAATGCTACTCGAAAGGTGCCGAGATATCCGAAATGGGGTACTTCGACGCCGTGGCAAGCTCAGCCGAGAAATGCTATAATCACAACAGAGCGGGGAAGCTCATTTGCGAACTGTGCGTGCTCAGCTGCCCTGACCAGGCGATCTCGTGGCAGCCGGAGACCGAGGAGGAAAAGAAACGATGACGATAGCTCCCGGCGAATACTTCGTCCAGGGGAACGAAGCGTGCGTTGAAGGCGCGGTTGTGGCGGGCGTCAGATTCTTTGCGGGTTATCCCATCACGCCTTCCACTGAGATTGCCGAGGGCCTTGCTCACAAGCTGAAAGGTGCTGACGGCGTGTTCCTTCAGATGGAGGACGAGATCGCATGCATCTCCGCGGTCATCGGAGCATCCTGGGGGGGCGTCAAGTCGATGACGGCAACCTCTGGACCTGGTTTCTCACTAATGCAGGAAGCAATCGGCTATGCAGCGATGTCAGAGACCCCGGTCGTGATCGTGAACGTGATGAGGGGTGGCCCGTCCACTGGTCAGCCTACGCGGGCGTCCCAGGGCGATGTGATGCAGACGCGATATGGCTCGCATGGCGACTACCAAGTCATCGCCTTCGCGCCCGCCTCGGTTCAGGAGATGTTCGACCTCACGATCGAGTCCTTCAACTACGCTGAGAAGTACCGTGTGCCAGCATTCCTTCTGTCGGATGGCGAGGTAGGCCACATGAGAGGCCTGCTAGCGGTCCCGGACAAGATCAAGATAGTGAACAGGAAGGAGAAGGGTCTTCGGAGACCGGACGAGGCGTATGACGTACCCGACGATCTCGTCCATCCGTTCCCAATCTTCGGCAAAGGACACAAAACCATGATAACAGGCATGACTCACACCGACGATTCACGGATCGAGCCAGAGGATGCCAAGGTCCACCAGCAGCTGATCAAACGGCTGTCCGAGAAGGTCCTCAAGAACAGGAAGGACATCAACAAATGGGAACTAACCTGTCCCGACTCGAAGACGATGATTGTCTCGTACGGTTCTTCTGCCCTCGGTGCGAAGGAGGTAGCCGCGTCGGATGACAGGATCGGCCTTCTTAGGCTCAAGAGCATTTGGCCGCTTCCGGAAGAGCCTATCTACGAGGTTGCCAGCAAGTGCGACCAGATACTCGTCTGCGAGATGAACCTCGGCATGCTCTACTGGTCGATCAAGAGAGTGGCGCTCGAGGCCGGCTGCAAGAAGGTCGAGTTGCTTTCGAAAGTCGGCGGGGAACCTCCAACCCCGAGCGAAGTGCGGCACAAGCTTCGGTCGATGGGGGCGATCTGATGGAGCTCTTCGAGTTCTACCGAAAAGACCGATGGCCTCACGTGTTCTGTCCTGGGTGCGGCAACGGCACCGTGATGAACTGTTTCTACAGGGCGTTCACTGAGCTCAACCTGCCTCTCGATAGGACGGCCTTCGTCGGCGGTATCGGCTGCTCTTCCAGGATCCCGCTATACATCAACTCTGATGCGCTCCACACGACCCACGGAAGAGCAATCGCCTTTGCGACAGGCCTGAAGCTCTCAAAGCCAGAACTGAAGATTGTGATATTCACAGGTGATGGCGACCTGGGCGCCATCGGTGGCAACCATTTCATCAACGGTTGCCGACGCAACTTGGACATGACCGTGATCTGCATTAACAACAACATCTACGGAATGACGGGAGGGCAGGCCTCGATCACGACTCCACACGATTTCCAGTCGACCACAACGCCTTTCGGGAACAAGGAATATCCGTTCGACCTGGCAGAGATCGCGGTTGCAGCGGGGGCCAACTACGTAGCTCGGTGGACCACAAGGCACGTCCACGAGTTGACCAAGTCGATGAAGACCGCGCTCCAGAAGAAGGGGTTCGCCTTCGTCGAGGTCGTCTCACAATGCCCGACCAATTTCGGCAGACGGAACAAGATGGCGGATCCGACGCAGATGCTGGAATGGTTCAAAGAGAGCTCCGTCAGGCGGGACAAGGCGAGACTAGCGGCGGTCGACCATGTAGACCTCAATCTGGCTGGTCAGATCACCGTGGGAGAGTTCGTGGATAGGAACAGGGAATGCTACGAGGAACTCATCGGAGGCGGGAAACATGGATAGGCAGATCAGGTTCTCCGGCTTCGGTGGCCAGGGCGTCATCCTTATGGGCGTCGTCCTCGGACGCGCGGCCGCTCTCTATGACAGGCCGTTGGGGGAAGACGGAAAGCCCAAGAGATTGACAGCCATACAGACACAATCCTACGGTCCTTCGGCCAGGGGCGGCCACTCCAAGTGCGACGTCAAGATCTCGGACAAGGAGATGCTCTATCCGTTCGTGGAAATACCCGACTATCTTGTCATAATGTCCCAACAGGCCTACTCGAAATACATATACGAGAGGAAGCCCGATACGAGGATCCTGATCGATCCGGACCTCGTCCTCGAGAGGCCGAAAGGAGATGTTTTCTATGTGCCAGCGACCAAGGCAGCCGAGAACATAGGGACCAGGATTGTTGCCAACGTTGTGATGCTCGGAGCCCTCAGGGAGATATCCGACATCGTATCATATGATGCGCTGGAGAGAGCGCTTTTCGATTCCCTTCCGAAACCCACACACGATCTGAACAAATCCGCATTGGCCGTCGGGACCAAGCTGGGAAGAGAGGCGGTCGAGAGCAAGAGCAAGGATTAAACAATATGACAACATTCGCATCGAAGGAGCGGGGAACTTGATAATCGAATCCGTGCTGAAAGAAGGCCGGAAGTCGCTTGCGGAGAACGAGGTGAAGGAGCTTCTGAGAGAGTCGGGCATCCCCACAACGGATTTTCAGGTCGTGCGGAAGTTCGAGGACATCGACCAAAAGAAGCTGAAGTTCCCTGCGGTGCTGAAAGTCTGCTCTCCGAGCATACTGCACAAGACCGACGTGGGCGGGGTTGTTCTCGACGTTGCGCGGGACCAACTCGAGCACGAATTCGCGAAGATGAGAGAGAAGTTCCCCAATGAACAGATCTTAGTGGAGTCGCATCAGGACAGGAGAGTCGAAGTCATCGTCGGCCTAATCAACGATCCGACCTTCGGCCTGACCGTCATGTTCGGACTCGGCGGGATCTACACGGAGGTCTACAAGGACGTCACGTTCAGGATCGTCCCGATCAAGAGAGAAGATGCCGAGGAGATGCTGAGGGAGATCAAGGCGGCACCGATCCTGGAAGGTTTCAGAAAGATCAAGGTCGATAGGGAAGCGATAATAAACATCCTGATGAAGGTGTCTGCGCTCGGGGAGAAGTACATGGACAAGCTCGACCAGATGGATCTCAACCCCGTGTTCGTGAAAGAGAAGGGCGCTGTAGTGGTCGATGCGAAACTGCTCTTGAAGTGATGATTGATTGTGAGCGGAGTCTATCTGTCGCGAGGTGTCTGCAATGATTGCTAGGGGTGGCCGTGGGCTAGTCGGGTTAAGCGCCCTTGCGACCGCTGCAGCTCTCCCGTTCCAGCTCTATGTGACAGCCGGACTCGCTGGTCTGACCATCTTCCTCATCTGCGTTTTCAGAGATCCGAAACGAACAATAGGGGACGGCGTTGTGTCCCCAGCAGATGGAACGGTCAGAGCCGTTGACCACGAGAAGGGCCTGGTTTCCATCTATCTTGCGCTCAGGAATGTTCACGTTACGAGGGCGCCGCTTGAGGGGACCTTGGAGAACTCCCTCCACACGCTTGGAAAACATCGGCCAGCATTCTCGAAAGGGACGCCAAACAACGAACGACTTGAGATGTCGTTCATGACCCGAATCGGCAGAATCTCGATAATCGAGATGACGGGCGCGATCGCTAGACGCATCGTGCCATATGTTAAGCAAGGCCAAGAGCTTGGGAAAGGAGCGAAGATAAGTCTTATTCGGTTCGGCTCCAGGGTGGATCTCTACCTTCCACCATCAAGTGTTCGGATAGTCGTGGAAAAGGGCCAAAAGTTGCTCGCGGGCGTCACATGCATCGCGGAGGTCTGTGATGGCCGCATGGAATAGGGTCTCTTTCGGAGACCTGTTCACGCTTGCGAACGGGGTCCTCGGATTCATCGCCATCACATACATTCTGGACCAGAAGTTCCTGGCCGCAACCAGCCTGCTATTCCTTTCGATGATCATGGACGGCCTTGACGGCATCATTGCGAGGCGATTCGGCAGCAAACATTCGATGGGGCAGGTGCTCGACTCGATCTCGGACTCGATATCGTTTGCATTCGCTCCTGCCCTTCTGGTGTATGCTGAGTTCCATGCGACTTTTGGCTCCGATTTGGAGAATGGTCTCGTGCTGGCGTGCGCGGTCGCCATCCTCGCCACGGGCCTTTTCAGACTTGCGAGATTCAGCGCAGGCGGGTACCAGATTCCTCATTTCGTCGGTATGCCAGCACCAGCTGCCGCGCTCCTGATAGTCCTTCTTTGCCTGCTATTCGGGGCATCGAAAGGCCTTGATCACAGCAGGTACTACTTCACAATTGAAGAGCTCCCGTGGCTGGTCATGGGCTTCAGTTTCCTGGCGAGCTATCTCATGGCATCCGAGATTCCCTATCCGAAAGTCCACGGCAAGATGGCCATTGCGACGGGGTTTGCACTGCTACTGGCGGTCCTCCCGTCGGCCGCTGGCCTCCTCCTGGTCGCCAACCAATCATTATATACAACATTCTCACGTACCGCCACTGGCATTGCACTGGCACTGACTCTTGTCTACGTTTTCGGGGGGCCCATCTATGAAAGAATCGAGAGAAGCAAAAGCGGATAGCTACTTCTCGTGCTCTGACTCCGAGCGCGCGGCCTTTGAGGCCGGAGTCAAGATGGGCACAATATACCACCAGTTCGTCGGTGTACCGCTCAGCGTGGAGAACGTGGAGACCCTTGAGAAGGCCATCGAGGCAGGAAGCAAGGTCCAGCCGTTTGTCGAGCGTGTCAGCGTGAGGATTGATAGGTCGAAGCTGAAGAGCAAGCGAGGACAATATGACTACGTATCCCTCACGGGAGACATGCTGGACGTGACCCTCGTGGTGAAGTACAAGAGCGCGAGGGTCAAAGCCTCAATGAAGATGATCAAGGAGATGAACTACCCGCTGATGTTCATAGAGGAAATCGGGAAGAAGTGAAGGACTCCTGCCCGGTCGATTGCTCGGACTCAATGTGAAAATTTATGACATTCATCATATATTTGAAAGACCATACAGATACCGTTTATCTGGGTGCCTGGTGACGCAATGACGAGGGGTATAAAGGTAGGTATCACCGGACTTCCGGGGGCGGGGAAGACGCAGGCCCTCGTCAAAGTGATCGAGATGCTCGAGGAGGAGAGCCTCACCGTCGGTGGCATGGTCACTGAGCCGATTATTGAGAATGGCAAGAGGGTCGGATTCTACGTCATGGACTGGAAATCCAAGCGCAAAGCAATCTTCGCCCATATCGAGACCGAGTCGAAGTTCTATGTCGGGAAGTACGGCGTGAACCTCGAAAGCCTGGACACAGTCGGTGTCGAGGCGCTGGTTGACGCAAGCAAGAACTCAGACGTGATCGTGATTGACGAGGTCGGCAAGATGGAGGTCGAGTCTGAGAAGTTCGTGAAGGCGGTCAAGGATGCCATGGAAGTCGACAAGCCGATCATACTGACGCTTCACAAGAAATCCAGGAACCCCCTCCTGCAGGACATCAGGAGAAGGGACGACGTGCGGATTCTTGAGGTAACGCCCATCAATCGAAACCTCCTCCCTTACAAGATCATCAAGCTGATGAAGGGCGAGTACGTTTGATGCTTTCCGGTCTTGCTCAGGTGAGAGAGGGGACCACTGACCTTCTCGTTCCCGAGAGCTACACAAGAAAAGGCCATGGAACGAAAACTGGCGTGGTCTTCTACAACAAGCAAATGGAGTTCGGCAGAGACATCTCAGTCATGCTAGGACGCGTGATCTTCAGCGAGGGACAACGCATCCTCGACGGGCTGGCCGCAACAGGCGCGAGAGGACTCAGACTGGCAAACGAGTGCGGAGTTCGCGCGGATTTCGAGCTGAACGACAGAGACATCAGAGCGGCTGTGCTGATGAAGCAGAACGCAGAACTCAACAGCCTAGGTCATGTTCGTGTGAACTGCCGAGACCTAAGAAGCCTGCTCTCCGAAGAACAGTTCGACTACATCGATATCGATCCATTCGGGACGCCTGTGGACTTCATCGATTCAGCCGTGCAGAGCTGCAAGAACAATGGCGTGATTGCCATCACGGCGACAGATACGGCCCCGCTGTATGGGACCTACCCAAAGACATGCTTTCGCAGATATGGATCGACCTCGGCGAGATCCCCTTTCGCACACGAGACCGGCCTCAGAATCCTGATCGGATTCGTGGTAAGAGAGGCCGCCAAGCACGATCGTGCGGCCGAACCACTGTTGTGCTATCACGCTGACCACTACTTCAGATGCAATCTCAGAATTCGTAACGGAGCGGCGAGGGCCGACGCGGCTGTCAAGAAGCTCGGGTTCATCGGCTTCACTCGGCCTTCTCTATCGAGAACAGCGGACGCCGCAAGGACTAGTGACAAGGACGCCGGACCGCTCTGGCTTCTCGAGCTCTCGTCCAAGGAAGTGCTCAAGGGCATGAAGGCGAGCGGCGACCTGGGAACCTCTATCAGGTGCGGCAAGATGCTCGATGTTTGGAGAGATGAGACGTGCATGCCTCCACTGTACTACGGCATGGACGAGCTCGCGAGAAAAACGAAACTGGCACCGCCCAAGCTGGTCGAGTTCATAGAGTATCTGAGAGACAAGGGAGCGAGAGCTTCGAAGACTCACTTCGATCCGAAAGGATTGAAGACAGATCTCGATGCATCCGAGCTGTTGGAGCACTACAAGAAGTACCACAAGAAGAGATGATTGCGGCTCATCAAACGTTTTATTAGGCGGGCTAGGATTGCTTGTATCGATAAGATGCCGTCATTGGTTGTCATCGGCTCTCAGTGGGGAGATGAGGGCAAAGGCAAGATCGTAGATTTCTTGGCGAACGAAGCCCACATGGTCGTGCGGTTCCAGGGAGGGAACAACGCGGGACACAGTGTCAAGGTCGGCGAAGAACTGTTCGCGCTTCATCATGTCCCATCGGGCATCCTAAGGCCTGGTAAGATTGCAGTCATCGGGAACGGTGTTGTCATCGACCCTGGCGTCCTCATCAAAGAGCTCGAAGACCTCGAAACACGAGGGGTGAGCGTGAAGAACCTGAGAATCAGCGACAGAGCGAATGTCATCATGCCCTACCACCGACTTCTTGACGGTGCTGAGGAGAGGATGAGGAAGGGTGGGAAGGTCGGAACGACCGGACGCGGGATCGGCCCGTCCTACTCGGACAAGGTAGCGAGGCTGGGCGTTCGCATGGGCGACCTCACGGACGAAAGTGTCCTCTCTGAGAAACTCGAGTTCCTCGTGCCGCTTAAGCAGAAAATCCTCGAAGCATATGGCGACTCGAACGTGTTGGCTCTCGACGCAATCAGAAACGAATACGCCGGATACGGATCGAGACTGAAGCATCACGTCGTCGACACGGGAGCACTCGTCGATGACTCGCTGCGTAGGGGCAAGAGAATCCTCTTCGAGGGTGCACAGGGGACAATGTTGGATATCGACCACGGAACATATCCTTTTGTGACTTCGTCGACGACGGTAGCGGGCAACGCTGCGTCTGGTTCCGGCATCTCTCCTCTCGCCTTGGATGATGTGTATGGTGTTGTCAAGGCGTACACAACGAGGGTCGGGGAGGGTCCATTCCCAACTGAGCTCACTGATGGAATCGGGAAGCGCATCGCAGAGAAGGGAGGGGAATTCGGAACGACGACCGGGAGGGCGAGAAGATGCGGATGGCTCGACCTCGTGGTCACGAAGTATTCTAGCTCACTTTCTGGATTCACCGGACTTGCTATGACTAAGATCGATGTCCTCGGAGGCTTCGACCAGCTGAAGATATGCACCCACTATGTTCTTGACGGCAAGAAGGTGTCGAGAATCCCCGCAGACCTGAGACTGCTCCAAAGATGCGAGCCCAAGTATGCAAACCTCGATGGTTGGGACGAGATCAGCGATGTAGGCATGAAGAGGATCCTCTCGAAGGGTTACGTCGATCTACCCGCGAACATGAAGAAGTACATCAAGTTCGTCGAGAATCAGATGGGAGTCCCCGTCGCGCTCCTTGGGCTTGGCCGAAGAAGGAACGAGATACTTGACCTGAGAAAACGGAAGTGGGGAAGTCGCAGGAAGTAACACCGGTTTCCTGCCAGATCTTCGATCTGGCAATGCGGGAAGCCCCTCCCATCATCATTAAATAAGCCCCCAATCATCCAAGCACGAATGCGCCGGCTCATCATCAGCGAGAAGAATCTCGCCGCGCGGAGGATCGCACTCATACTCTCCGACAACACGCAGAAGAGTCGTTCTGTCGCAGGCGTTCCTGTTCTGACATTCGCCAAAGGACCCGATGAGTACTTCGTGTTGGGACTCAGAGGACACATCATAATCTTGGACTATCCAGACAAGTACAACAACTGGGACGCAATCCCGCCGAAGGACCTGGTCTATGCGAAACCTGAGAAGAAAGTGGATCCGACGGCGAAGAAGATAATGAACGCGCTAAAAGACCTGGCCAAGTCGGCGGACGAGGTAATCGTCGCAACCGACTACGACCGAGAGGGGGAGTTGATTGGGGTTGAGGCGCTCGAAGAGGCCCAGGTCGACAAGCCGAAGCGCAGGGCGAAATTCAGCGCGCTGACGAAAGCCGAGATCGAGAGAGCATTCACGGAGTTGGCCGAGATCGACTATCGCCTTGCGTCCGCAGCCGAAACCCGGCAGCTCATCGACCTGGCTTGGGGAGCTTCGTTGACCAGGTTCATCTCGCTAGCCTCGGGTCAACTAGGAAAGGATTTCCTCTCAGTGGGGCGCGTCCAGAGCCCGACGCTCGCACTCGTCGTCGACAGGGAACGGGAGATCAAAGCGTTCAAACCAGTCCCCTATTGGCTGGTCACCGCAGACCTGAAGAAGGATTCGGAGTTCAAGGCATCGCACAAGAACGGGAAATTCCTCGACAAAGAGGCCGCGCAAGCTGCTTTCGGGAGAGCGAAGTCAGCGAAGACCGCCTCAGTCAAGGAATTCAAAGAAGAGGAGAACAACGAATGGGCCCCTTGGCCGTTCAGCACCACGATCTTCCTCATGGAGGCGAACAAACTCGGCCTCTCGCCATCTCAAGCAATGAAGATCGCAGAGGACCTCTACACCGACGGTTACATCTCGTACCCGAGGACGGACAACACCGTCTACCCGCCTTCGCTCAGCCTGAGAACGATACTCGAGAAGCTCAGAAAATCTGAATTCGCGAAAGAGGCAGAGGAGATACTCTCCCAGGAGAGTTTGCGACCATCGAGAGGGAAGAAGAGCACGACTGACCACCCGCCCATCCACCCGGTAGAAGCGGCGAAGAAGGGCGAACTCAAGGGGCACCATTGGGATGTCTACGAACTCGTCGTGAGAAGATTCCTTGCCACACTTGCACCCCCCTGTAAGTCATTGACGACTTCTGTTGAGCTGGACATAGGCGGAGAGCCTTTCTTGTCGGAAGGCTACAGAATCATCTCGCCGGGCTGGAGGAAGTACTATCCATACTACAGGGTGACCGAGGTCACTCTGCCGCAACTGAAAGTAGGAGACGCTGCTGAGGTTCTGAGGATTCAGTCCACTGAGAAGAAGACGACACCACCAGACAGATACTCCCAGGGCTCACTGATCAAGAAGATGGAGGACCTCGGCCTGGGAACCAAGAGCACGAGGCACGAGACGATCCAGAAACTATATGACCGAAGGTTCGCGAAAGGAACCAGGATCATCGAGCCGACCGAGAGTGGAGTCGCGGTCATTTCCGCCCTTGAAGAGCACGCCAACGACATCACGAGCGCGAAGATGACCTCACACCTCGAAAGCGACATGGACATGATAGCTGCTGGTGAGCTTCAGCAGGATGAGGTCGTCGAGGAGAGCCAGGCAATGCTCGAGGACATCATGAACGTCCTCGAGAAGCACAAGAAGGAGATTGGAGAGCACATAAGAAAGGCCCTCAGAGAACAACACACTTTGGGGACATGTCCCAAGTGCGGGACCGGTCAATTGCTGCAGATCAGGATGAAGAATGGAGGCACCTTCGCCGGGTGCTCGGGCTATCCAGAGTGCAGAAACACCTATCCGCTGCCGAGTGGTATGTTGGTTCTCGCCACTGATGTGAAGTGCTCGGTCTGTGGTGCACCCAAAGTGAAAACCGTCGCCAGAGGACAGGCGCCAGTGACGGTCTGCATAGATCCGAAATGTGCTGGAGCGCTTAAGGAGAGGTTCGTCGGCAAGTGCCCCACTTGTGGAGGAGATCTCAGAGTCATCCAGTCGAGGAAGGGGAAGAGATTCGCAGGATGTTCCAACTACCCGAACTGCAAGGTGATGTACCCACTTCCGCAGCAGGGCAGAGTGGTCCCGACAGGACAGGTCTGCGACGCGTGCGGTTCCCCGACCATCCAGATACTCATGCAGAATAGGGGGAAATGGACCCTCTGCCTCAACATGAGCTGTCCAAAGAAAGCTGAGAAGGCAGCAAAGAAGGCCGCAAAGGAAGACGCCGCCAAGGGAGACGAAGTCTCAGAGAAGGACTAGACCTCACTCCTTGGGAGGCGGCGGCACCTCTTCTTCGACGACTTCCTCCATGCCGGAATCGACTTCTGAAGGCTGAGCGGCTACCTTTGGCTGGGCAATCCCCAGTCTCTTCTCGATAGCGTCGAGGCGCTTGACTACATCCAGAAGCGTGAACCGATGCTCTGAGAAGCTGAGAGCAACTATGAGAGCAGCGTCGACGAACAACCAGACCACTAGAACCCACAACAGGATTGTCAAAAGATCCCAAGTTCCGGTAAAGGTGACATCGAAATTGGCCTCCTGCAGAACTGACTTGAGGTCATTGACCAATTTGTCCGCATAGAGCATTATCACGATTCCAAGAATCACGAGGAAGACCGCTTTCACCCATCTGCTAGCCATCATTGGTGTTACCTTGATAATACCACCAGGGGTCAGTATGCGCTGGATGGTTTTTATATATTGCCCTCGAATGTTTATACGGGGCAATCAAGAACGCATCAAATGCCGAACGGCGGGACCGAATTCGAAAGTCCTGAGTTCGGTCGACCTTTCGAGCGGAAAGAGCGTGATGTCAGGCGTCTCATCCAAAGCTTTGGCCTTGTGGTACCACGCGAGTATGCCCTGGAGTTGGTCAGAGTAATCCGAGTACTTGGCGATTATGTAGTTGGCAACTCCCTCATCGGCTTTCGAAAGCGTGTAGAAAGACAGTTCCACGACTTCCTTCGGCTGACTCTTCAGTCTCTTCTCCCAGGGGATCTCCATGTTGAACTTGGGGTGAGCGACGGCACATATCTCGAAGCCCCACTTGTAGAGACTCGGCAGGCATACGGGGTTGCAGATCTCTTCTTCGAGCAGCTTGTTTCTTATCCTGGTTATCGCCTGTCTTGAAAGGCCGACAATCGTCGCGATCTCTCTGTCTGATGCGCGCGGATTTTCCACCAGCGCCACGAGAGTGGCTCGTTCGGTCTTGCTGAGGTCCGGAGACTCCACCCCAGCCAAGGCTGGAGCAGTAGGTTTCGGAGGTGGGACATCCAACTGGAAGAACCTGTGGACTATTGGCGCGAAATTGGGGACCACATTGACCCTGGTCATGGCAAATGGGAAGACCGAGCTGACCATCCTAGCTTTGGACTCGCGTCTAGCTCCACTGAAGAACTTGTTGTGATTTTGGACGATCTCATCGTACTCGGTTGCGTTCTTCAGCGCCGTATAGAAGACGACTGAGCTCCCGCCGGTCAAACCATGGAACAGCTGAGGGGTCTTGTTAGAGAACTCGATGTAGTTGTTGGCTCTGGCGTCGACCCGCTCGATAGGCTCGGCAGTTCCCATGTGAAACCCGATCATCTCGCAGCCAAGCTTGTTGAAGGCCGGCACGTTCACGAATGTGATGGCACCAGCATCAAGGAGTCTCCGACGGATCGACGCGACGGTCCCCTTCTTCAGGCTGTAAATGTCCGCAATCTCCGCGTCGGTCCTGGTCGCATCTTCCGCAAGGCCCAGGATCACTAGCATCTCGGATTCGAGGAACTTCCACATATGAGGAGGTAGATTGGCATATTTCAATTAAAGATATCCTTTTTGGAGAATTGCTCACTCTGCAGCATCCAATGTAGCAGTATTGCATCAATCTGGCTTATGACCATCAAAAGGGTTATGTTCAGTAGAATGAATGAGGTGAAGCCATTTTGGCAAACACTCTCTTTTGAAGGAAGAGGAGAGGTGTGACCAAAGGGTGATGCCCAACTGCGGTGGAGTCATCTCCACCCCCTTTTTTCTATCCACGATTCTTGAGCGCGTGCGCACCGCTTCTTCAAATGATCGAACAATAACGAGGAAGCAGGATTCCTAGGCTTTCTTCGTTTCTCGGGTCTTTATCCTGAGGCCTTTGTAGCCACACTTCCTGCAACGCGTCGCCCTTATCGCATTTCGAGCATTACAGTTCATGCAGATCTTCTTGACCAGGTTGCGCGCCTCGGCCTCCGGGAACCTTGCCATTGTCGGTCCTCTTGCGCCTCAAATAGACATACCGTATATAACTGTTGTGTACCAGCATCTCACTTCGGTCTCTTGCCCTCATGCGCGAAGTGAGCGAGAAGTGCCTCCAACTGGATTCTCTCACTTGCACCTGATACCATCCGGAATTCGGCCTCGCCTACGCGATCGATCAATCGTATCTTGGCATCCTCGCTTACACCTAGTTCGAACACGGCCCTATGTATCCCAGCCACGATGTCCTCTCCAGACAGACCATGTCTCGCAATGAGCTCGTCAAGCCTGGACCTGGCGGCAGTGAAATTACCGCTGAGAGCGGTTGAGAGCAGTTCTTGAATCTCGGAAGGCCTGATGTTCTCGGTCGATTCGAAGACTGAATCCTGGTCGACGCGCTTTCCGAGCGATGCTGCGACCTGAAGGATGTTGGCAGCCTTTCTCAGGTCGCCCCCTGCGAGCCCGCATATTGCGAGTGTGCCATCATCGGTGATGTCGACGTGTTCCCCGTGCGCAATCCTCTTGAGAAATGACTTCACGTCAGGTTCGCTCAGCGGTCTGAACCTGAAGACCGCGCATCGAGATTGGATTGGTTCGATTATCTTCGATGAATAGTTGCATGACAGGATGAATCTGCACGTCTGGGTGTTGCGTTCCATCGTGCGTCGCAATGCTGCCTGGGCGTCGGACGTCAAGGAGTCCGCCTCATCGAGGAAGATGATCTTGAAATCCGCGCGGCCGAGCGAAGCGGAGCGTGCGAAATCCTTGATCTTCCCTCGCACAATGTCGATGCCCCTCTCATCGGAAGCGTTGAGCTCGATGAGGTTGTCGCGCCATTGGTCCCCATACAGTTCGCGAGCGAGAGCGATTGCGCAAGTCGTTTTGCCGGACCCCGCAGGGCCAGCAAACAGCATATGAGGCATGCTTCTCGTCTTGACGTAGGCAGAAAGCCTTTCCACTATGCTCTTCTGCCCAATAACATCAGAGAGCTTCTTTGGCCTGTACTTCTCCACCCAGACATCTTGCATTTTGTCTCATTCTCTCGAATGCGATATCCTTACAAATACCTATGCCACAGCGTCCAGAAAGAAGCAATAAATAGCTCGTGTCGGCATCTGGCCGGCGTGGTCAACTGCGACAAGTGCAGACGAAGGTCAATAGTGTTCATACGATATAGTGGGGCTCATCTCTGTGGCGATCATTTCTGCGATCTCGTCGAGAGGAAGACCAAGCACGAGCTGCGAAAGCAGATTGCCCTCAATGAGAGAGGTGCAAGGATAGCCGTCGCGGTTTCGGGAGGCAAGGACAGCACGGTCGCACTCTATTTGATGCACAAGATCCTCGGCGAGAGAAAGGATCTGGACCTGTGCGCGCTGACCGTCGACGAAGGCATCGATGGCTACCGAGATTCCAGTATGCCTATCGTCGCGAGCAACTGCAGGAAGCTCGGCATCGAACACTTGGTCGTTACTTTCAAGGAGCTCTTCGGGACGACCATGGACGAAATCGCAGAGTCCTCCAGGCAGCTGGCAACCTGCAGCTACTGTGGGGTTCTCAGGAGGGCGGCCATGAATCGAGCGGCGAAGGACTGGGAGGCAACGCATCTTGCCACCGGTTTGAACCTTGACGATACTGCGCAATCCATACTGATGAATTTCTCAAGAGGAGATGTCGAAAGGCTCGCCCGTCTGGGACCGCACAAGAAGGTCCAGAACTACCTCGTCCCTAGGATCCAGCCCTTGAGATCGGTTCCGGAAAGTGAAACACTTCTGTATGCCATCGTCAACAAGCTGGAATTTCATGACCTGGAATGTCCATACGCACCGGAAGCGTTGCGCAATTCTTACAGATCAATTCTATCCCAACTCGAGGACAGATACCCGGGAACGAGGCATTCCATCCTGAGGAGCTATGAAGAGATCCTCCCAGCGCTTGAGAGGCTCTATCCTCCAGCGGAGCTCAGACGATGCTCGTGCGGAGAACCGACAATGTCTGAGAAGTGCAAGGCTTGCGAGCTGCTCGAATCCCTACCAATAGGGCCACCTACCTGATCGTATCCTTCGGGAACCATGCCCCACAGTGTTTGCATGTCGTCTCCTTGGGCGATGCTTTCGCGCCACATACCGGACACTCCTTGAACGCGAGGACTCTCGGGATGGGTCTCGGCTCAGGAGGCGGAGGTGGAGGTGCGTATCCCACGGAATCATCGTGCGTAACCTCGAAGGCCATCTTGGACATGGTCGAGAATGCTGGCCCCGACGGTTTGCGTCGCGGGAGGGGTTTTGGTCGTGCAGGAACTCTCTCGACTGACCGCTCCTCCTTCAGTCTGCGTTCCTCGTCATCCAGATAGTGCTTGCTTGTCGAGAATGTCGAATACACCAGGAGCCCCTTCAGAGAAACACCGAAGAGCATGATGTAGACGATCTTGCTCATGTCAAACCGAACGTGGTATGGTCCGTATGTGAACTCAGCGATCCCCCCGCCGAGGACAATGAAAAGCCACAAGCACACGAACGCTAGCGCGGTCAGACCGAACAAGAGCCTCTTCCAGGATCCAGGCTTGTTTGAAGCTTCAAGCGTGCTCGCTGCCGTAATCATCCCGCCGAAGAAAATGATGTACAGGCTTATCTCTGGCAAGAAGGCCGTCTTCAGCTCAGAGTAGTTCTTTGTGATAAGATCGATGAGGACCAATGGCACGACTATGAACCGGAGCGCGTCGGTGAATGCAGTCCAGGTCGCATCGGACAGCCTGCTTCTTTGTGTCACGGAGGCACCCCCGGAAGAGACGGGGCAGCATACGTCTCATTGAAGGAAAAGCCCCCAACGTTGATCACTAGCTCAACGAAATAGTTGGTGAAGTATGCTGGAGTAACGCTGAGCGTGACAGTGTCCGAGTAGTTGGTGCCGAGCTGGACAGTACCATTTGCTTGCCCCATCATTGTGTTATTGCCAAAGAAGTTCACCGTGACCTGGGCTGGCGGAAGACCGCTCAGAATGTCAGAAGTCTGAAGCCAGTAAGTGACGTCGACAGAGATAGGGCTCCCGGGAGAAGGCAGCGTGGAGGGATATTGAACAGAGGTCACGCCCCAGCCCTGGATCAGCGCATCCCATGGGACGCTGACCTGGTATGTGGCCTCGAACTTCACCAAGTCCATAGTGTAGCCGCAGGAGACATCGACGACAAATGTCAGAAGGTCATCAGAGAACACCATTCCCAATGCACCGTCGTTGAAGAGTCTGAGAAGGTCGAACCGGAAGTCTATCTCGGAACTAGTGATCTGTCCCGCTGGAATGTTACCGATGAGCATCGTCTGGTTGGCGAGTAGATATCTCGAGCTATTGAACACGATGTAGTCTATAGTCAGATCGTGGACGTCGTAGTATCCGCCATTGTCAATCGAGTATGGAGCCGTGACGTGAACGATGCCGTCAGAGTACGTCCAAGTGACTTCGTTCGGCGAGGGCAAGTCGACCTTGAAATCACCGTGCGGGAATGGCCATATGCTGGTGAAAGCTAGAACGACTATGGCGATGTTCACGGCAGCAATGGCCATCTGAAGCAATCTGATCCGAGCAGCCATCCCTTTCTACATGACGCTAATCAGGTTGTGCTCTAATAAAAGTAGAGTCGCCAATATCACTTCAGGTCGCCATCGAAGGCGGGGTAGTCATAGGCCTCTTCACCCTCGAAGAAACAATAGTGAACCTTCGTGAACTGACGCTTGAAAGCGACGACGTCTGGCTTGACCTTGTCCGGCTCCTGTCCCTTCACCACGACCCGGGCGACTAGCTCCGCGACCTCTGCCATGTCCTTCTCCTTCATACCCAGTCTCGTGAGTTCCTGAGATCCGATACGGATGCCGCAAGGCCTGACCGGGTCGGAATCCCATGGCAGCAGGTTCTTGTTCAGTATGATGTTCGCGGCCTCTAGGGTCTTCGCGACCTTTGCCCCACCTTGGAACTGCTCGACATCCACCACGATGGTATGTGACTCCGTGAACCCGAGGTGCTCGCAGAGCACATCCATGCCTCTCTCGAACAAACCCTGTCCCAGCGCCTTGGCGTTCCTGATGACCTGGCCCGCATAGGCCTCGCCGAACTCCCTTGTCTCAGCCAGGGTCACGGCCAATGCAGCGACTGAGTGCAGGTGGTGATTGCTCGTCACCCCCGGGAACACGCCCCGTCTGAGCGATATCTCGAGACCCTCTTTTGCCAGGTCGGATAGGATTATGCCATGCTGAGGACCAGGCAGGGTCTTGTGAGTGCTACCGGAAATGACATCGATCCCTTCTCTCAGCGGGTCCTGGAACTTCTTTCCTGCTATGAGGCCCAGAACATGCGCGGCATCGTACCATGTGGAACACCCCACTTCAGAGAAGACGTCCCTCATCTCCTCCAGGGGAGTCGGGAAAAGGAAGACGGACTGGCCGAACAACGCTACCTTAGGCTTGACCTCACGGATGAGCCTCTTGGCGCCTTCAGTGTCAATGTTCATGTTCTTCTCGTCAAAGGGATAGTTGAAAGTCTTGATCCCGCGCATTCCAGTCGCGCCTATCTTCGCGTGGGATATGTGACCACCGTCGGAGAGAGCGACCGTCGTCATCTTGTCACGGGTCTTGGTCAGCGCCACTAGAACGGCCATGTTGGACACTGTCCCCGATGTGGACCGGACATCAGCGAATCTGCAGGCGAACACCTCACGAGCAAGGTTCTCGCAGATTGTCTCGATCTGGTCGACATAGATGTTGCCCTGGTAGTATCTCTTGCCTGGCAAGCCCTCGGCATATCGGTTGTTGAGATCGGAGTTGAGGACCTCCCTGGCAGCGGGGCTCATCACATTCTCGGACGCAATCAAAGGGATAGAATCCTTGAACCAAGCACTGTGCTTGCGCGTGAGCTCCCTAACAGACTGGGCCAAATCCTTCGCTGAAGGCACAATCGTGGGGAATCAGTCGAAGACTAAAAAATGTATGCACGAAAATGAGACCCAGTTCTGACCCAACTCTCGACTAGCCCGGGAAGCAAGCGACTGGAAAACGTCGCTTTTGCAGTTGCTGCAGTGGAAACGGTGGTCGATAACTTTCTAGATATCTATTTATAGAATGTATGACAATCTGTCATACAAGGCACCGCGATTTCAATGACCACGAAGAGCGCACGACTCAACATACGACTGCCGGAAGACGATCTCCGGGAGCTCGAAGCGATTCGCGAGCGCACAGGCCTCCAGAGCGTTTCGGACGTTGTCAGAGAGGCGATCCAGGCATATCTCCACGACGAGGTTTCCACCTGGAACGCCGACAAGATAAGCGCAACACTGCCCGCAGCTCTGATGGAAGACGTGGAGATGTTCATCGCCAGTGGCGATGCGACCGACATCTCCCAAGCAGCAACGCTCGCACTTGCGGGATGGGTCGAGGAGAAGAAACGCTACTACCTCGAGGGCAAGGAAGCGCTTCGCCAGAAGGTATCAGAGGCAGTTGAGGAGCGCGGCACGAGGAAAGGGATGGGTCGTACCGCAGCTCGAATGAGAGTTCAATGATTGCTGTCTACAGGACGGATGCCTTGATCCGCAGTTGCGGACGCTGATGCGCCCGCCGTTTAACGAACAAAGGGAAGGAAGGGCTAGCAACAAGCTCTGATGGGATGGGAAAACGCAGAGAGGGCAAGCGCCCTCTCGAAACACTTTTTTCACTACAAACTCCAACCAACGATTTGGTCTGGCACCACAGGCTTACTCACTTTTTGGATAGAACCGCCTTGAGCTCGTCGATGGGTTCGTTGGAAGACGGATCCTCCCCCCGCAACAGTCCCAGGTAGGCGCTAGTGTAATCGCCCATTATGATCAAGGAGAACATCTTGGCGAGCGGGCTCAGACCGATAGCATCGACAGAGTATACGGAGGATACCCTCCCAATCATATCCTTTGTCGCCCGGATCCGTTTCTGCATCAGTCCTAGTCGGTCTTCATGCTCGAGGAACACCGCTGCGAACCCCTTGCTCCTGGCATCCCTCACCCAGCCTACAATCTCGTTATGGTCCAATTCCGGCAGTTCAGAGCTGTAGGCTATGCTCTTGCTGTTCTCATTGAACTGGTTCGCCCACCTCTTTGCGACAGGGCGAGAGAGGCCGTATCCGATGACGAGGGGCACGCACGTGAAGAGTTCGTGAGCGACCATCTTCGCCGGATTGTCGCTAGTCGGGACCGACTGCTTGCAGTACGCGGTCATCTTGCCCATGACCCTGACTGCTTCTTCGACCTGCTTGTCCTGCACAACGACCCCTGACCGTTCAAGAACGCCAAGCATCGCGCCGAACATGTAGCCAAGGGAGGCTCTGGGCAAGAGGCCCGAAGGGAGCTTGGCGAAAGGAACCGATACCGCCTCGCTCATCTTGGCAAGCTGACCACCAGCTGACAATGCGACTATCTTCGATCGCTTCTTCCTGGCGTCCTCGAACATGCTCAAGCTCTCCTCCGTGTTGCCAGAGTAGCTCGCGACAATCACTAGAGAGTCTCTACCAACGTGACCTGGGAGGACGTATGATCTGTAGACTTCGCACGGGATCTCTGAGGACACCTCGAGCCATGCCTTGAGAAGATCGCCGCCTATTGCCGATCCACCCATGCCGCACACTATGATTTCCTTGGGCACGAACCTCGGAAGCCCAGACATTCGCCCGCGCCTGAGGCCGTCTGCCAGATGCTTCGGAAGCGCCTCTATCGAACCTAGCATGTCCTTTTGATCGAGCGCCCGGACTCTCTCCTTCGAATCCAACATCAAGCGCTTGTATTGGCGTGCGGATATAAATGAGTGCTTTGGCCTATCATGCGGTGCTTGCCGGATGCCCAGCGAAAGCATCTAATAAGGAACCGCAGATTCTTCGCAGCGTTAAGGATTCACGAGCATTGTCCGCATAGGAGTACGGAGAGTTATGAAAGGAGACGGTAGGGGGGCCAAGAGCGATGGTCAGGAAAGCGAGTCGGAAGGCATCATTGTCGCGAAGGGCGTGAAGAAGGTCTACGACTCGGGGAAGGTCAAGGTAGAGGCGCTGAGAGGAGTCGATCTCGCGGTCAAAGAGGGGGAGATGATATCGGTCATGGGCCCGTCTGGCTGTGGCAAGACAACGCTCCTCAATTGCATATCTGGGCTGGATGACCTGTCCGAAGGTGAGGTCCTCATAAGAGGGCAACCTCTGTCTAAGATGAGCGACCGCACAAGAACGAAGTACAGAGCTGAGAAGATCGGTTTCATCTTCCAAGCCTACAACCTTCTCCCGGTTCTCACATCCGCTGAGAACGTCGAGCTCCCGCTTCTGCTCTCCGGCATACCTTCCAAAGAGGCCCGGGGCAAAGCGTTGCAGGCATTGAAGGCCGTCGGGCTCGAGGATTGGCAATCGCACAAACCAGCAGAGCTCTCCGGTGGCCAGCAGCAGAGAGTCACGATCGCCAGGTCTCTAGTGAACAAGCCTGAAATCGTGTTTGGAGACGAACCGACCGGCAACCTCGACAGCGAGTCATCCAAGGACATCATGGCGCTGCTCAGGAGCCTGAACAAGGAGAATAGACAGACCTTCATCATCGTCACCCACGACTACAACATTGGGAGGATGGCCGACAAGATAGTCATGATGAAAGACGGGCTGGTCGAGAAGCAATTCGCGCCAGCTCCTTTCTGAGGGAACTTGAATGAACGGACTCCAACAGCTGGCACTTTTGGTTCTTATCACACTAGCAGCAGTCGGCCTCCTTGCGACGAGAAGGAGAATCTTCGCTCGGATGGCGCTCAGGAATATCGTGAGGAGGAAGAGATTTGCCGTGATCATCGTTTCGGGTCTCCTTGTCGCCACTGCGATGATATCCGGGGCACTAGTCGTTGGTGACACATTGGACTATCTGATCAAGAAGAGTGTCTTCGACAGCACTGGAAACGTGGACATCGTAGTTTCCGTTTGGGACGATGCGGGACAGTCGCTCTATTTCAATGAGAGTGTCGGCAACGACCTCGTCGCATCGATCCATGCAGGGAATCTCACTTATGTTGACGGCGCAGAGCCAGTTCTGACAGAGGGTGCGACGATGATCAACCCAAAGACAGGTGCGTCCTCCCCGAGGAGCCTGATTTTCGGTTTCGATCCTGACAATGCTGTCAATCCTCTCCTTGACCAAGCAGGTAACCCTGTCACCTTGGGAGACATCTCCGGGGGCAAAGTGGTCCTCAACAAGGGGCTGGCTGATGAGCTGGAAGCGTCCCCTGGGGACACTCTGCTGTTGATGACCCAGAGCGGGATTCCTTTCTCGGCACAGGTCTCAGTTGTAGCGAAAGATACTGGCATGGCGAAGTGGAATTACTACAACATCGCCTTTGTGGATCTCGGGTTTGCTCAAGATGTGCTATTCAATAGATCTGGAATGATCAACGGCATTGATATCTCCTGCAAGGGAGGGATCGAGAACGGCTATATCGTGACGGACCAGGCCGTGCAGGAGCTCAGAACGAAACTTGAGCCGGGCTACGTGTATCAGTTCAACACAATCAAGAAGGACGGCATTGAGTCCGCTCAGACGACTTCTGACATGGTTTCCCAGATATTCATCATAATGAGCTCGTTCGCAATCATCGCAGGGATCGCCCTGATAGTCAACATCTTCGTGATGATGGCCGAAGAGAGAAAACCGGAGATGGGCATCTCACGTGCCATCGGGATGCAGAGAGGGCACCTTACTCAGACATTCATGTTCGAAGGAGTAGCATATGCACTTCTGGCGTCGATTGTGGGCGCCTTTGTTGGGCTAGTCGTGGCTGCGGTGATGATCACGCTCTTCTCGACCGTCATGGGAGGTGCCGGAATCACCTGGGCCCTTCATTTTGAATGGAACAGCATAGGGATCGCGATGTGCGCTGGATTCCTCATCACGACCGTAACGGTGGTCGCCGCTTCTTGGAGAGTCAGCAAGCTCAATATTGTTCGTGCGATCAGAGACATACCCGAGCCGATGCTTGCCAAGTCAGAGAAGAAGTACGTAGTCACGGGAATCGCAGGGATCGTGCTTGGAGTGCTTCTCACTCTATCAGGAAGTTCATCCAAGCAGGCAATGAGCATCATGGCAGGACCTTGTCTGCTCGTGCTGGGAGCCTCGCTGGTAGCTGTGAGATTCGTCAGTCCGAGGATCCCATTCACTCTGTCCGGCATTTTCATGATCTTCTGGGAAATAGATCCGACAGACTTCAAAACGAGTATCTTTGGTGAGTTGTCTGGCGGGTTGGAGATGTTCATCGTTTCGGGAGTCATCCTTGTCACCGGCGGTGTTTTGATGGTCATGTTCAACAGCGACATGCTCCTCGACGGCCTGATGAGCATCTTCGGGCGGGGAAAGGCGCTGATGCCCGTGTTCAAGGTCGCGATCAGCTACCCATTGAACAAGAAGTTCAGGACTGGGTTGACGCTCTTCATCTTCTCGCTCATCATGTTCACTGTAATAGTCATCGCGATGATCGCGTCCTTCCAGCGGGAGAGCGTTGACGCCACTGCGCAGAAGTACTCCGGAGGATATGATATCCTGGGGATATCCATGCGAGATATCCCTGCTCAGAATCTCACGGATGGACTTGCAGCGTTGGACAGCAAGTTTGGAGAAAGAGTGGTCTCCAACGTGGAGGTCGCGCGGACTGCGCCGGCAACAATCATCGTCGAAGGCGTCAACGACACGAGGACCAGCACTCTGATCGGATTTGCCGGCTCCATGTTGGCTACAGGGAGCTTCTCACTCTCCCAGCGGGCGGCTGAATACAGCTCAGATGCAAATGCTTGGATTGCCGTGGCGTACGACCCCACCCTTGTGATCATGGATGGGAGCGTCGTGAGGCAGATGTATGGGCCAAGCTCCGGGTCTTTCTTTGTGGACATTGGCCAAAAGCTAACGATAGTGTACCAGAATGGAAACGCAGCGAATGTGACAGTTGTCGGCATCATGGACCAAGTATTCCTGAAGGGGATCTTCACTTCATCCAGTTCCGTGCTGCAGAACGACCCGACGTCTCACGAGAATCTCCTGTATTTCGCTATCTCCAACAGCGTTTCCGCCAAGAACTCGGATATCGGGAAGGAGATGGAGAATATCTTTGTCGAGTACGGTCTTCTGACCTATGTGATAAGGGATCTGGTCGAGCAATACATGAGCACGGTGTCGTCCGTCATGCAACTGATGGAAGTCTTCCTCGGCATTGGATTGATAGTGGGAATAACCGGCCTTGGAATCATCACGATTAGGAATATCGCGGAGCGAAAGCAGGAGATAGGTGTCATGCGGGCCATTGGCTACCAGAGAGATATGGTCCTCAAAGTCTTCCTGCTCGAGACGACCTTCGTGTCTCTGCTTGGAATAACGCTGGGAGTGGCCCTCGGTCTAGCATTGTCTTGGAGGCTATACGATTTCGGAGGGTTCTCGGAGAACGGGCCCTTTGTGATTCCGTGGGCCGAGGTCCTCATGCTAACAGGGATAGCGTTCGTGATCACCCTGGCCTCGACATTGCCGCCATCTCGGAGGGCATCAAGACTGGCCCCGGCTGAGGCTTTAAGAAAGGTCGACTGATACCTTCTGGTTGGTAACTGCAACATCGCTAATATCATCAGCAAGCATGCGCGAAACTATGTCTCCAACTGCCGTGCTAGATGCAATCCAGGAGCTCCGGCAAGGCCGCATCGTGCTCGTCTATGACGCGGATGGGCGCGAAGAGGAGACAGACATGGTGGTGGCCTCGGAGTACGTGAACCCCGCGGTCATAAGAACCCTACGGAAGGATGCGGGTGGATTGATCTGCACGACTGCAGACACTCGCATACAGAAAGCCTTGGGACTTCCATTCCTCAGCGAGCTATTCCTCGGGATGGCAGAGCACTACCCCGTCATGAGGAACCTGATACCGAACGACATCCCATACGATGTGAAATCGGCATTCGGAATCACGATAAACCACAGGAAGACCTTCACGGGCATCACGGATAACGACAGAGCGATGACGGTCAAGGAGTTCGCTGAGTTGTCCAGAAAAGCGCTGACCTCAGAGGACGGCTGGGCAAAGAAGGAGTTTGGCAAGAGTTTCCGTGCCCCAGGTCACATCCATCTGCTGAACACGTCGGAGAGGATACTCGAGACCAGATTCGGGCACACTGAGCTCGCGACGGCGCTCGTGGTAATGGCAGGACTTGTCCCGTCCGCCACCGTTTGCGAGATGATGGGCGACGACGGCAGAGCGCTTTCGAAGCAGAAGGCGAAGGCCTACGCGAAGAGACATCAGTACGCATTCCTCGAAGGCGCTGAAGTCGTAGAGGCCTGGAAGACTTTCGGGAACAGGTGAGCGCTCATGGTTCGCGTAATGGCGACAGGGGTTTTCGATATCCTCCATTTGGGCCATCTTCACTACCTAGAAGAATCGAAGAAGCTCGGCGACGAGCTCGTCGTGGTCGTCGCAACAGACACCACCGTCAGAAAGAGAAAGCACGAGCCCATCACGCCTGAGAAGATGAGATGCGAGCTCGTGGCCTCACTGAAACCTGTGGACAAGGCAGTCCTGGGCAGGGAGGGAGGAGACATCTTCGAGATCGTCAAGGATCTCAGACCAGACATTATCACCCTGGGTTACGACCAACCCTTCGACCAGCAGAACCTGGAGAAGGAACTTCGGAAGCGGGGGTTGAAGGTCAAGGTCGTGCGGATGCCTCACTTGGACCACGACCTCGACGGCACTCGCAAGATAATCAACAAGATCATAGAGTTCCAGACGGCCGACCAGAAGCTCAAGGAGGTCGAGAGGCGATGAAGCGGATCGGGATCGCAGACACGACCTTCGCGAGAGTCGACATGGGCGGCTTCGCGATTGATGAGCTGAAGAAGACCGGGACCGGTTTCAGAGTGGAGAGATACACCGTTCCAGGAGTGAAGGATCTCCCCGTGGCAGCCAAGAAGCTGTTCGACGAGAGAGAGTGCGATATCGTCATCGCGCTGGGAATGCCGGGCGCGAACGATATCGACAAGGTATGCGCCCACGAGGCATCGACTGGCCTGATTCATGTCCAACTGCTGGCGAACAAGCACGTTGTCGAGGTGTTCGTGCACGAGGATGAGGCGAAGAACTTGAAGGAGCTCGCTTGGCTCGCGGAACGCAGATCGAGAGAGCACGCCGTCAACGCATACGACCTTCTGTTCAGGCCCGAAAGGCTGTCGAAGAACGCTGGCAAAGGGCTGAGGCAAGGGTTCGAGGATGTTGGACCGATCAGTTGAGGATCAAGAAAGGAGGCAATGAAATGGCAGGAAAGATGAGAATAGGAATCGTCTGCAGCGAGTACAACTTCGACATCACGCAGATGATGTTGGAGAGGGCGAAGGAGCATGCGAAGTTCTTGGACGTGGAAGTGGTCAGGGTCATCATGACGCCTGGTGTCTACGACATACCATTGGCCGTGAAGACGCTCGTCAAGGACAAAACCATCGATGGCGTCGTCACGATCGGCGCAGTCATCGAGGGCGAGACCGAGCACGACAAGATCGTAATCGGCCAGGCAGCAAGAAAGATCACGGACCTCGCTGTCGAGTACGAGAAGCCCATCGGGCTCGGCATATCTGGCCCGGGAATGAGCCGGCTTCAGGCAGAGGACAGGATCGAGAGGGCCAAAGACGCCGTCGAATCCGTCGTGAAGCAGTGGAAGAGACTGAAGTAGGCCGTCGGGCGGATAGTCTATAATACAGCCGTTCTCTCCGGAGTTCCGTGGGCGCAATCATACTTGGCAAGATCCACCTGCGCTGGTGCGACAAGTGCAACTTGCCTGTGCTCGAGCAGAATGTATGCGGAATCTGCGCTGGGAGGACGAGAGAGGTCAAGATAACCCCTCCAGGCGACGCTAGGCCCGCCTTCGATTCGGACATCGAGAGAATCAGGTCCTTGATCGACTCGCAGTTCGGACGCGGAGCCGGCAGTCTAGTCATCCCCGTCGGGCGAATAGCCCTGCTAAACAAAGCTCCAGACATCGACCGGATGGACGAAGTGATTTTGGACGGCGAGGTCGTCGGCGCAGTCAGATTCAGCCTCATAGGCGGGGACAAATTCCTTCTTAGACCACCGAGCGCAAGGGTGTTGGCCAAGCATGCCGTGAAAGGCTGGGTCAAGATAGACCCAGTCGCCGCAGAAGCCGTGAGGAAGAAGAGTGCGAGTACGCTCGCGGTTGGCATCCTGGACTGTGATCCCGACATCAAGCCCGGCACGGAAGTGCTTGTCCTTGAAAACGATGGCAAGCCAGTTTCAGTCGGAGTCTCAAAGATGACCTCGGCCGAGATGATGGAGCACAAGCGCGGAACCGCTGTCAAGACACGTTGGATTGTGGACGAGGGTCGTAACCAATCGAGTGCCAAGCCGGCCTCCTGGGATGATGTCCTCGCCGCGAATCGAGAGGTGATTTCGCGAAGAGCTGCGGAGGCGAAGCATTTCATCAACAAGATGGTGGCAGAGAATTCGCTACCAGTCGTTGTCTCCTACAGCGGCGGGAAAGACAGTCTCGCCACACTATTGCTCGTTCTCGATGCAGGAGTCAAGCCTAAGCTCATGTTCGTCGACACGGGCCTCGAATTCGAAGAGACGAAGAGGAACGTTGCGCAGATTGCCGCGGGTTTTTCGCTTGACCTAATCGTCGAGAGTGCTGGAGAGGCGTTCTGGAAGAATCTGGCCTACTTTGGCCCTCCGGCTAAGGATTTCAGATGGTGCTGCAAGACATGCAAGCTCGGCCCAGCGACTCAACTAATCCAGAAGAACTTCCCGGAAGGCGTACTATCGTTCATAGGTCAGCGAGCCTACGAATCACAACAAAGAGCAGAGAAAGGCAAGGTCTGGAGGAATCCGTGGACTCCCAACCAGCTGGCGGCCTCGCCCATACAAAAGTGGTCTGCGCTGCATGTCTGGATATACCTGTTCTCAAAAGGAGCCAATGTGAACCCTCTCTATAGACAAGGGCTAGAGAGGATTGGATGCTTCATGTGCCCCGCAACGGACTTGGCAGAGCTCAGGAAGGTCAGGGAGATCAGCTCAGAGTACGGTCGATACCAGAGATTCCTGGAAGAGCATGCCGCGAAGACTGGCAAGGCGGATGCATGGCTCAAATACGATTTGTGGCGCTGGAAGCGCGTGCCGAAGTCAGTTCGGGAAGAACTCGGATCCGAATGGAGAGATGAGGTTGCGCCGATATCGGAGAAGGTTGAACCACAGAGTCTTGAGTTCAGAAGCACAAGCGGCTACAGCCCCTGTGTCGAGGGGATCAGCATGGAGGGCGTATTCAGCAAAGCCCTCCCGATGCGAATGGTTTCGAACATGCTGAACATCATCGGAGAGGTCACGACATCCCCGGACGGGAACATCGCTGAGGTCCGTTCGATCACAGTCTTCGCCGAAGGGCCTGTGATGATAAAGGCCAGGGACGAGAAGGAACTGCGCGAGAAGGCGGCGGTGCTGAAGGAAATCGTGTTCAGAGCTGTGGACTGCGCCGGGTGCGGCATTTGTCTTGGCAGGTGTAGGAATGGTGCCCTGGAACTGGATGGACGAATAAGAATCAACGTGTCGAAATGCACCCATTGCGGAGAATGCCTAGGTCCTTGTCCAGCGGTGAAATTCCGTGAAGAGGAATTGAGCATCTAGCGCAGGATCGCTCTAAGCGCTGCCGTCACCTCAGATGCACGGGCCCCCCATGGGACGATCCCCACATCGCCCTTCTTCTCGAATCCCTCTCTAATCTTGCAGCACTTGATCAGAAGAGGGCCCTTCACGCCCATCTCCTGAGCCAAATCCTGAGGACACATGTTAATCATCCGAGGCTCGACCCCATAGACTGCCTTGAAAATCCTAGCAGACAAGCTGCATCCCACCAACGTGACGTCCTCGATCTCAGCCGCAGTAAGTTCTGGGGTCTCGTCCAAATAGAGAACCCTCTTCCCAGATACGAGTCCCGACGCCCGGCACGGGAACATGGTGATTGCAGTCTCCGAACTCTTCGAGAGCGAGTTCAGGTCGACTTCCAGGACTTTGAAGCGCACATACACGTCCTGAAGATCGGTCTCTAGTGAAGTACGAACGAGTCCGACCAACTTGGACGGCAAAGGCGGTACGACATCGAATATGGTAAGCTCATAGGGTGGCTCGTCGATGAAGAATGATATGTGCTCGGCCTTGCCTCTTACAACAACGCACTTAGTACCCGCCGATTCCCGGAGAGCGCCCATGGAGCTTGCAGATAGGACATCCGATCCTGGGTCCACCACGAACTTCGTGTCCTTGGGCAGTGACAGAATGTGGACAGAGGCGATATCCTGGAGTATGTCATTCGATGGCTTCCTGACTATCAATGCAACTGCCCACTCGTTTCCAGAGTTGAAGACATAGTACCTCGTTCTGATGTAGGCTTTCTTGCCTTTGAGAAATCGCTTTATGCTATCCTCGGTCAGCTGGAACTCAACTGTCTTCACGCTGACCTCTTTGCAGTGCGAAGGGAACATATCGAAGCCTTGATGGCTGAGGGAACTAGAGCATTTAAAACCCGATGGTCTCAAGGGAGCGATTCGACATCAAATGTCCAAGACGAGATATTTGTGAAGAATTGGGTCTGAAATGCCACAACAAGCTTCTTTAACCCCTCTCGGAATATCAGAAAGGTCGTGTGAATGAAGGGCTTCCTAGTCCTCGAGGATGGGACGATTTATGAGGGGGAGGCCTTCGGCGCTCATAGAGAAGTCCTCGGAGAAGTTGTTTTCGCCACTGGGATGACGGGGTACCAAGAGTCCCTCACAGATCCTTCCTATTGTGGCCAGATTCTGGTCAGCTCATACCCGCTGATCGGCAATTATGGTGTGAACTCGCGCGACTTCCAGTCGAAGAAAGTGCAGGTCTGGGGCTATGCGGTCAAGGAGAAATGCGATTATCCCAGCCACCGAGACTGCACGAAGACGTTAAATCAGCTCCTCGGCGAGAACGAAGTCCCCGGCATATGCGGGATTGACACGCGCTCGCTGATCCGCCAACTGCGAACCCACGGGACCATGAGAGGCGGAATCACAACTGAAGAACCGAAGGAGCTCCTCGAGCGTGTCAAAGCTATGAAGCACCCGGAGGAATCGAACCTGGTCTCGAGAGTGAGCACCAAGAGAAGAATAAGGTTCGATGAGAAGAAGCCGAAGACAGTCGCTCTCCTCGACTGCGGTTTGAAGTCCAATATCGTTGAGGAGCTGAGATCCAGATTCAATGTGATCCAGTTGCCCTACGACACAGAGGAGAATGCTGTCAGAGAGCTCGAACCTGATGGCATATTCATATCGAACGGCCCCGGCAATCCGGCTCATCCGGAGATGTTGTCCACAATCGTGTCCACGCTGGCAAAATTGAAAGACGACTATCCGATGATGGGCATATGCCTTGGTCACCAACTTCTCTCCTTGACCTTTGGGGCCAAGACATACAAACTGAAGTTTGGCCACAGGGGCATCAATCAGCCAGTCATGCTCGAAGGAAGAGCGTACATAACATCCCAGAACCACGGGTTCGCAGTCGATGCCGAATCAGCTCAAGACGCGAATCTCGACATCACAGTCACTAACCTGAACGATGGCACCGTCGAAGGCATGAAGCACCGCGACCTCCCGATATTCTCTGTTCAGTTTCATCCCGAAGCCCATCCTGGACCCATGGACACTGGTTTCCTGTTTGATCGGTTCAAGAAAATGCTGGAGAGATCCTGATGCCAAAAAGAACCGACCTGAAGAAGCTGATGGTCATAGGATCAGGACCAATTGTCATCGGTCAAGCGGCCGAGTTCGATTTCTCTGGTTCGCAAGCATGCAGATCCCTGCGGGAAGAGGGATACACGACAGTCCTCGTGAACTCTAACCCGGCGACGATCCAAACCGACCTAGAGATCGCGGACATCGTCTACATCGAACCTTTGAATGTGGAGACGGTCACCAAGATCATCGAGAAGGAGAAAGTCCAGGGAATTCTTTCCGGAATGGGCGGACAGACCGCTCTGAACCTATGCTCGGAACTTGCAGAGAACGGGACTCTGACGAGGCTGGGAGTCCAGCTTCTCGGTAGCCAACCGATGGCGATTGCGCTCTCGGAGGACAGAGAACTGTTCAGAAAGATGATGCTCGACCTCAACGAACCGATTCCGAAGAGCAAGACAACCAACTCAGTCGAAGGAGCGAAAAAAGCCGTAGAAGAGATTGGCAACTATCCAGTCCTCGTCAGGCCAGCCTTCACGCTCGGCGGCACTGGTGGAGGGATTGCTTACAACGAGGAGGATTTGGTCAACATTGCCGGACGCGGTCTGGCATATTCCAGGATTCATCAGGTCCTGATCGAGGAGAGCGTCATAGGCTGGAAGGAGTTCGAATACGAGGTGATGCGCGACTCGAAGGACAACTGCATCATCGTCTGCAACATGGAAAACCTGGACGCTATGGGCATCCACACTGGCGAGAGCATTGTTGTGGCGCCTGCCCAAACGCTGAGCGACCAGGACCATCAGATGCTCAGAAGAGCGACCATCAAG
>JBGQAM010000064.1:0-9099 GCA_041494275.1 Thermoplasmata archaeon
CAATCCGAAGCTCAGAAGACGCTGACGATACGGTGCGACTCACGACATCCGTCTCTCGCATGATCAAGACGGCGCATGCCCTGGCGACGGTGTAGAGAATCATGAGAAAGGGTTTGGAGGACTCGCCCAGCCTACTTCTTCTCGGATGCAGCCAGCTGCGCCTGCCTCTTCCTGTAATAGGTGAGGTAGCCCATGGCATACTTATCCTCACCCCAGAACAACTTGGACGCCTTGAGCGCCATCTGCATGTTCGGATCGTTTGGGTTCCCGATGAAGCAAGACATGCCCTGGCCAGCGCAAAGCAGCATGAACGACGCGTTCAAAGCAGGTCTCTCAGGCAGGCCGAACGACACGTTACTCAGACCTACTGTCGTGTTCACACCGAGCTCCTCTGTGCACATCCTGATTGTATCCAGCGTGGCCTTGGCTCCGGTCTCACCCGTACTGCAGGCAAGCGCAACACAGTCGATAATGATACTGTTGCGGTCGAGACCGTGCTTCTCCGCCTTCTCGATGATCCTTCTCGCAATCTGGACTCTCTTCTCGGATGTCTGAGGAATCCCCGCATCGTCGATGCACAACCCGACAAGTGCGGCACCGTATTCGGCCGCGAGAGGGACGACTACATCCATCCGCTTCTCCTCGCCCGTGGTCGAGTTGACCCCAGGCCTGCCCTTCACGTTCTTCAGCGCGACTGCAAGGACCTCCGGGTTTGAAGTGTCAATCCATAGAGGAATCTCGACCGCTCCCTGAACGATCCGCAACGCTTCGAGCATCGCGTGCTTCTCGTCAATCCCCGGCACGCCAACGTTAATGTCGAGAATGTCGGCCCCATTCTGAACCTGCTTCTTGGCCTCACCCTCGAGAATGTCAAATTCTCCTGCCTTCAGCTTCGCGATCAGTTCCTTTCTGTTTGTCGGATTGATTCTCTCACCGACGATGACTGGCGTCCTGCCAGCTCCGATCTTGACGGTCTTTCCAGTTCCCTTGAGCTCTATCACAGGCACGACTGCACGGGGCATTTCTCACGCCTCCTTCGAATGGGGGAATGCCTTTTCATTGAAAAACCTTCCTACACCATGAGATGCTAAGGTGGCTTCTTCCTCTGAGGGCTTCCGCGAGCGCTCATCGTTATTTTTATCAGACGGCATGCAATAAAACTCCCATTGGAAGAACAATGGCACGCGTACAGGATTCTTGCCAACGCTCTTCGACAAAACGAAACCTTAATTAGGGAGGCGGGTATGCCGATTCAATCTGAAGCGGAAAAAAGCGTTTGTCCAAGTGACAAGCGACTTTTGTTTCCGAAACAGACCCAGAGGGATCGTATCCCGATGGAAAGCTATCGGGGGTAATACCAATGGAAGATGCAGTAAAGCGGCTGAAGGACGCCGTGATAAACTACGAGATGGAAACAATCGCTGACCTGGCAAAGCAAGCGCTGAAGGACGGCGTTGACCCACTCGTCGCCATCGAGAAGGGATTGGCGGAAGGAATCAAGACTGTCGGTGAGAGGTTCGGAAGGGGAGAAATCTACCTACCCGAGCTGGTCATGGGCGCAGAGGCAATGAAGTCCGCATTGGCCGTGCTCGAGCCCGCTGTTCCGAAGGGAAAGCACAGGTCGACTGCAGGCAAGGTCCTCATTGGGACCGTCCAGGACGACATCCACGAAATTGGAAAGAACCTCGTGGCCACGATGCTGTCTTCGAACGGCTTTGAAGTGGTGGATTTGGGCGTCAATGTCCCGTCCCCTGACTTCATCAAGAAGGCAGATGAGATCAAGCCGAACATCATTGCGATGTCGGCACTCATGACGACCACCATGCCGAGGATGGCAGAGGTCATTGCACCAATCAAGAAGAAGAACAAGGCGGTCAAGGCCCTTGTAGGCGGAGCACCCGTCACGGACACATACGCAAAGGAGATCGGTGCTGACGGCTACAGTGGCGACGCATCTGGCGCAGTAGATGTTGCTAAGAAACTGGTCAGGTGAGCGCAGTGGCCTATGGCATTAAGCGGGGCGTCCGCTTCCAAATACTCAGCGAGAGCGACCTGGACAGGATTCACTGGGGCACACTCCACATACTCGAGAAGGTTGGAGTGCAGGTCGACAGCATCCCCTGCAGGAAGCTACTCAAGGACAATGGTTGTGAAGTTGACGAGAAGACGAGGATAGTCAGAATTCCGTCGCACTTAGTGGAGGAGGCGCTGACCAAGAAGAAGGCTTCGATAACGCTGGCAGCCAGGAACCCCAAGTACGATGCGAAGCTCGACATGAACCACAGCTACATGACCGCGAACGGCAACGGCGCAGTTGCGGTCGACTTCGAGACCGGCAAGAGAAGGCCGTCCACGAAGGAGGACCTTACCAAGTCTTCGAGGATCATCGATTATCTGCAGAACGTCCACATACACTGGCCGATGGTCAGCTCGACTGACCAGCAGCCGTCCGTGGTGCACTTCCATGACCTGGACGCTTCCCTGAACAACACCGAGAAACACGTCATGTACGAGACAGGTGTGACGCTATCCGATGCGAAGGTCCTCACGGAGATGGGGTACGTCGCAGCCGGAGGCGAGAAGGAGTACCGGAGAAGGCCGATCACCTCGTGCCTCCAGTGTACGTATGCTCCTCTCCAGCACGATGCTGGTGTCATGGACGCGAGCCTCTACTTCGCGGAGAAGGGAGTGCCTTTGGTGTTCTTCGGCATGCCGCAGCCAGGTGCGACGGGGCCAGCCACGCTGGTCGGCTCGCTCGTGGTAGGCAACGCCGAGGTACTGAGCGCTCTCACGATGACTCAGCTGTCCACACCGGGAGCATCGGTCATCTACGGCATGGGCAACGCTCCTCTGGACATGAGGACCACGATCAGAGCTGGCGGCAGCCCAGAGCATGCTCTCTCATCAGCAATGGCGACTGAACTCGCGCACTACTACGACATGCCCTCGTGCGTGGGTGTCTCCGCGACCGCGAAGCAACCGGGAGACCAGGCTGTGATGGAGTACTACACGGGCTGCGTCGGTCCTTTGCTGGCAGGTGCGGACCTGATGTGCGGCATCGGCTTGCTCGAAGACTCGAGCTGCTTGTTCCTGGAACAGATCGTCATCGATGACGAGATAGTCGGTGCGATCAGCAGGCTGATCAGGGGCGAGTGGGCAAATGACGAAACGATGGCGCTGGATGTCATCGAGAAAGTCGGCCCAGGCAAGAACTTCCTTGCCCAGAAGCACACGATGCAGTACCTGAGAAGCGAGAACTTCATGCCTGGCCTCATCGACAGACGGTCTTTCGACGCCTGGTCGCAGGACGGTTCGAAATCCCTAGTCGACAGGGCGAGGGAGAAGACGAAGTGGATCCTGGCCAACCACAAGGTGGCGCCGCTCGAGAATGACGTCCAGAAGAAGCTGGGCGACGTCATCGAGAAGGCGAAGAAGCCGATGTGGGGCGGTGAGTCGAAAACTCACTGAATGCTCTTGGCGGCCGGAGACGAATGCTCTCCGGCCGATCCTATACATTTCTTTCAAATCGCAGATCAGAATCCCGAGTAGGAATGCGCAGCCCGAAGAAGGTCAGGTGCAAACTGATGGCCAATTCGATACCAGTCCGATGCAGACGAGAAGTCCTGTCTAAGGACGGAGTTCAGAAGACCCTGCAAGCGGCCCTTGAGATTCTCGAAGTCACTGGGGTAGCCGTTCGAAGCGAAAAAGCGCAGAACATACTAGCTAAAGTCGGATGCTCGTTGGACAAGAAAAGCGCAGTCGTCAAGTTCCCGTCAACGCTCGTCGTGGAGCTCGCCAAGAAGAACGATCGTGCTGTCACATTCTACGGCCGGACGAGGAAGCACGATGCTAGGCTGGATTTCGAGCATGTTCACATCTGCAGTGACGGCAATGGCACTGACGCCCTGGACTTCGAGACCCGGAAGCGACGCCCTTCGAAGAAGTCAGATGTCGCCAAGAGCGCTTTTGTAGCAGACGCCCTCAAGGGGCACGGCATCAACTGGCCAAGCGTCACCTCCCAGGACGTTCCATCGGGAACGCGCCATATCCACGATTTGCAGGCCTCGTTGGAGAACACGGAGAAACACATCACCATCGCGACGAACACCACAACTTGGGAGGTACATGACGTTCTCGAGTTGGCTGCCGCAGCCGTTGGTGGCATGGACGAGCTGCGCAGGAGGCCGCTGATATCATCCATTCACACGAGTTTCTCTCCACTCCAGATCGAGGGCGAGAACCTCGACGCTGGTCTCGCAATGGCGGACGCGGGCATACCGATATGCTTCTATGTGATGCCCGGACCAGGTTCGACTGGGCCGGCAACTCTCGCTGGATCCGTGGCTTTGGGTGTTGCCGAGGCATTGGCAGGGAACACGATATTCCAGGCTCACAGACCTGGAACAGCATACGTCTTCAGCTGTGGAATTGCGAACATGGACATGAAAACCTCCACTCGCGCAGGCGGAGGACCGGAACACGGACTCACATCAGCGGCGTACGCTCAGATCGCCCACAGCCTAGGATTTCCCGCTCTTGTCGGCGGCTTCGTTACGACCGCGAAGGAACCCGACCAACAGGCAGCCTATGAGAAACTGTCGAGCGCGGTCACGCCGATACTTGCGGGCGCAGATATGATTGCGGGGATCGGGCTTCTCGAGGACTGCAGAACCATATGGCTGGAACAGCTAGTCATCGACAGCGAGATGTCCAGGATAATCGAGCGGATGGCCAAAGGGATCGATGTCGATGACGACACCCTCGCGTTGGACGTCATCCACCGGGTAGGAATCGCAAAGGACTACCTCGGGCAGAGGCACACCCTTGAGCACTTCAGAACAGAACATTTCATCCCTATCGTCACGGACAGATCCTCATTCGACACATGGGCGGCAAAGGGCAGAAGAACCCTGGTCGACAGAGCCGGCGATGAGGTTAGAAGGATATTCAAGGAGCACAGTGTCGAGCCTGTGCGCGACGACGTGGGCGAGACCGCCGCCAAGCTGATTAAGAAGCGCCTGAAGACCGTGTAGTGTGCGCTCACTCCTTGACCGTCGTGAAGCAAGCGGATGTCAACGTGCGCGCCACGCCCTTGACTTCGCGCAGTCGGTCGATCACGAGCTTGCCGATGTCCTCCATGCTTGAGCCCCTCACCTTCAGGAGCATGTCATACTCGCCTGAGATCATGTGGACTTCGAAAACCCCAGGAAGGTGAGCGAGGTCATCGGCGGTATCTCTCTGAGAGAGTCCTTTCTCTTGTTCGAATTGAACGAGGATGAACGCTGTAACCCCAAGTCCAAGTTGAGCATAGTCCGGAATCGTGGTGTACTTCCTGATCACTTTCTTCTGTTCCATCTTCACGATCCGATCATGAACGGTAGCCCTGGGCATCTCGAGTTCCCTGGCGATGGCCTTGGTTGTCCTCCGAGAGTCCTTCATCAGCTCCTCGAGGATAAGAGAGTCCTTTTCATCCAACATGTTCCGTCATAATGACGGAATATGTATATCAATATTGACCCAATACCGAACAATTGACGAATATTCTGTCGAAATGATGATATACTGTGCTGATATGTCCGTCTTCCCTCAAAGGGTCAGATATGCACGACGCGGTCACGCACATAAGATCAGAGAAGCTCACGAACATCCTCTCCGTGCAGAGCGCAGCACTGAAGGCGATCCACGACTACATGTACGATCATGATGTCGTCCAGGCAATGCCGATAATCCTCTCGCCGGAGACGGATCCTCTTAACCATCCCCACTTCGACGCGTCGGTCACGTACTATGGCCAGAAATTGCACATGACCAAGAGCATGATCCTTCACAAGCAGCTCTCGCTCCTGAACGATGGCGTCGACAAGATATACTTCATGTCGCCGAACGTTCGGCTGGAGGAAGGCCACCTCAGGGAATCTGGCAGACACCTTTTCGAATTCACACAGGTCGACATAGAGCTCAAGAACAAGACCAAGAAGGACTTCGTCAGATTCGTGGACGGGTTGATTGCGTACGTTTTCAGATTCGTGAAGAAGGAGTGCCCGGGTGAGCTGAAGGCGCTCGATAGAGTTCTTGCCACACCGAAGCTTCCCTTGAAGATCTACGAATCAGAGGACCTGAGAAGAAAGCACGGTGAGCATTTCGAGAAGATCATGTCTGAGAACGCCAGGGATCCCTTCTGGATATTGAACTTCAAAAGAGAGTTCTACGACAGAGAGGACAAGAAGAGAAGAGGGTACTACCACAACTACGATGTGCTCTGGCCTGAGGGATATGGCGAAGCACTCTCTGGAGGGGAGAGAGAGTGGGAACACGAGGAGATTGTAAGGAAGATGAAAGAGAGAGATACGGACCTCTCCCGATACGACAAGTACCTCAGCGTGTCGAGCCAGGGCTTGATTCCGAAGACTGTAGGCGGTGGGCTCGGGATCGAGAGGATGGTCCGGTTTCTGACCGGACAGAAGCATATTCGGGACGTCACTCTATTCCCCAGAGTGCCTGGAGAAAAGATTGTGTTCTAGGAGCGCACAAGGTCCTCAGCCAATGCTCTCAACTTTCGCACCAGTGCCGGGCACGGTGATGAACGATTCGGCTCTGAGGCCAGCGACCTTCCTGAAGGTTTCGACCATAGCCCTCCTTATCGAGACTGCCCTCCCCTGCGCGATTGCGAACACCGCTGGTCCGGAACCCCCGACCGATACGCCGTATGCGCCTGCCTTGAGTGCGCTTTTGCGCACATCTTCATAACCTGGTATGAGTCGGACCCTGTAGGGAAGCGCGAGCCTGTCATCCAGATAGGAGCCTATCATCCTCACATTGCGTTTCATCATTGCGTGGAGCATCCCAGATGCCCAGCCCACGTTGCACACAGCATCACCGATCGCAATCGAGGCCGGTAGTATCTCTCGAGCTCTCCTCGTCTCGACCGATATCTCTGGAAGAGCCACGACTATCTGAAACCTTGGAGGTCTTATCTGGATGATGGTTCTGGTCTTGAGATCTGTAACTACGGTGAAGCCCCCATAGATCGCAGCGGAGACGTTGTCGAAGTGCCGGGAGCCCGCCACGAGCTCTTCCCCCATCGCGGATGCTTCTAGTATGAGCTCCTTGTTCCTAACTCCAAGCAAGGCGGCCATCGCCAGCGCACCACCGGCGGATGATGCCGCGCTGCTGCCAAGACCACTCCCGGGTTTCATGCCCTTTCGGATGGTCATCGAAAAACCCGTGTCAGCGTGTCCACACATTTCCGCGAGTTTCATCGCTGCATACGAGGCTGTATTCTGATCCGGCCTCGTTGGAAGCTCGTATTTCCCAAGAATCCTCACCTCGTGCCTGCCTTTCGGAAGCCTTCGGATGGCAATCTTGTCGCAAGGGGACTCCAGACAGAGTCCGAACGAGTCGAAACCCGGACCGAAATTAGCTATGGTAGCGGGGGATGAAACCAGCGCTCTCTCGCACGGCATTTCTCGCACCTGGCTGCATGGGCATGGTCTGCTCGAATATTAAGGTACTCCGAAGGGTGACTCACGGACAGAATTGTGCAACACGAACGGAGCCAGGTATTACCTTGGGCTCCACACCAGTACTAGCCAGCTGTGCGAAGGGCTTATATTGCCACTAATCATAGCAGGCGCACTCGGTGGGGAAGCTATGGCTGCTTCGTTCGAGATGAGATGCATTGAGTGTGGCAAGGTCCACGACATGACCAGGCCTGCCTATGCATGCACGAACTGTGGCAACCTACTCGAAATCGTTGTGAATCGCGACGCAGCTCTTGACCGGCTCTCCAAAGTCGAATGGAGAAGGAGACCCATCTCAGTTTGGAGATACAAGGAGTTGATTCCAGTCGGGGGAAAGGCGGCTGTGTATTCCCTCAACGAAGGAGGGACTCCTCTCATCGAGTGCCATAACCTCGCGGACGAACTCGGGATGAAGAGCTTGAGAGTCAAATTCGATGGCATGAACCCCACAGGATCGTTCAAAGACAGAGGGATGACGGTGGGAATCACCAAGGCCAAGGAACTCGGCATGAAAACGGTGGCTTGTGCGTCCACAGGGAACACATCAGCCTCTCTGGCGGCATATGCAGGACTTGCGGGATTGAGATGCGTTGTTCTGATTCCCGAAGGCAAGGTTGCACTGGGAAAGCTCGCTCAGGCGATGATGCACGGCGCGACCGTTGTCACAGTGAAAGGCAACTTCGATCAGGCGCTAGACATGGTGATGAAGGCGTCCGCGAAACTGGGCATGTATGTGCTCAACTCCGTGAATCCATTCAGAATCGAAGGACAGAAGACCGCGGCATTCGAGATAAACGATCAGATGAACGGCACGAGTCCGGACTACCTCTACATACCCGTCGGAAATGGGGGCAACTCCGCTGCGTATTGGAAGGGTTTTGCGGAGTACGAGTCTCTGGGGTTGACGAAGGGGCTCCCCGTCTTCAGAGGCATCCAGGCGGAGGGATCTGCGCCAATCGCTCATATGTTCGAGAGCAATGCACGGGAATTGACGCCGGTGCAGAAGCCAGAAACCGTCGCGACGGCCATCAGGATAGGCAATCCTGCGAACTGGAAGAAGACCGTGAGAGCGGTCAAGGAGTCGGGTGGAAGTGTGTCCGCCGTTACAGATAGTCAGATTCTGGAGGCGCAGAAGGCCCTCGCCAAGAATGAAGGGGTCTTCGCCGAACCCGCGGGGGCTGCAGCCCTCGCTGGTCTGGTGAAGGATATTGAAGCGGGCGAGATTGACAGGACCTCCAGCGTTGTTTGCGTCTCGACTGGACATGGCTTGAAGGATCCCGATGTCGCGATATCTCAGAGCGTCAAGCCAAGAACAATCGAGGCTTCGCTCGAGGCGCTTCAGAAACTCCTGCGGGGCGATTGAATGAGGGTTCTCTTAGTCGGATTCGGAGTGGTTGGTCAGAGTTTCGTCGACCTGGTGGAACACGAGGCGAAGAAGTTGGAGCGCGACTACGGCCTGCGACCAAAGATCGTAGGGATTGTCGATACGAAGGGGGCAGCCATCTCGCCAGCGGGCCTCGATATCAAGAAAGCGCTCATCTCGAAGAAGCAATCTGGAACTCTGGAAGGACTTGGAAGC
>JBGQAM010000018.1:0-26079 GCA_041494275.1 Thermoplasmata archaeon
CTGGAATTCCCGCTTTCGAGAAGACGCGTGCTAGCATCGCCGCCCCTGCTGGGTCCATGTCCGCTCCGATGACGGTCTTGCCAATGCCAGATACTCTGACCCTGCCTGGCGAAAGCAGCCTGGCGCCCATCGTGGTGGTGCCTCCAAAAGCGCTGCTGCCTTTCCACGCCCTGAGAAGCTCGAGATTCCCCAGGCCGTTCTGAAGCGTGAGAGCCATTGTCTTCTTTTCGGTCCAACGTCTGCATATCCGAACCGCTTCTTCGGTGTCATATGCCTTCGTAGTGATGATCAACAGCTCGGGAGGCGCGAGGTCTCTGACGCTCTCAGCTGCTTCCAGCCTGACAGAACGGGTCCTGTCGCCTACGAGATTGAGCCCGTTCCTCCTGATCTCATCGACGTGAGTGTGCCTTCCAATCAATGCTACTTCGTTTGTGCCCGCCAGAAGACCTCCAAGGGCGCTTCCAAGCGAGCCGGCCCCGAATACGCAGATCCGCATGCGCTGACGCCCACTAACTTGCGTCTATTTGTGACTTGTTCCGCGGCGAGCTGATTCTGCGACGATGTGAGCGACGCGCGTAGGTTCTGGCACACGGTGCGTCAAGAACCTCGCGGCAATGGCCTTCGCCTGATCCTGAGATATCCTGTGACCAGCGGATACAAACACTGGCCTTTCTGACTGACCTCCGCACAATGCATGTCCTGCGAGCCGACCCTTGAGCATGACCTTGACTGCCCCTTTCGAGGAGCCACGTGACATCTCACCGCACAGAAGACTCTTGGCGACACCGATTGTCGGCACATCGAAGACAACTCCGACATGGCTTGTTATGCCGAATCCTTCGGGGTGGAGCACTCCGTTTCCGTCATACATAAGAACAGTTCCAGTGTCAACAAGATTCATGAGAGGCTCAATTACAGGTATTTCCCGGAAGGCTAGATAAGTCGGAACATAGGGGAATGCGGCTTTCCCCTTGACGACGTGCCTGGCTGTCTCCTCCTTGGACTCGAAATCGAACTTCACCAAGGCGGCGTATGCGTTGTCGCCGTCGTATGCAACGTCGATTCCTGCAACGGACTTGATCTCGTTCTTGAATTCTGAAAGGACAAGATTTCGCCTGAGATCCGTTTGTCTCTTCTTCAATTCCTGCAACGGGTATTCGGTCTCGAAATCCGAGAACAAGTTCTCGTCAAGGTCCACCACTTTCGATCCCGAGAACTTGATCCCTTCTTTGCGCAGGAGCTGGATCTTCTTCTCGGTACCTCCGCCCGTATAGCCTCCGACAAATCCGTCAGACTGGACAACCCGGCGGCAGGGGACTCTAACGATGTCTTCATTTCTGCTCATTGCGAGTCCAACGAACCTAGAAGCAGCAATGTCACCCAGGGCTTTCGCGACTGCCCCGTACGTTGTAACTCGCCCTTTCGGAACCTGGGCCACGAGGTCATATGTCTCCTTCCACAGGTCGGGCAAATCGTTGCAGTAGGATAGTCGCATCGAACCTTGGACTGCTCATGAGAGTATTAAATGTGTCCTGGCCCAACTGCGATCCCTGATACGCTCAGATACGATTTCCCGCCACCTCACAATCCTCGACGGGAGTGCAAGAGCAGACTATCTGAAAAGAGGGTTATGCCAGCGATTTAGAACACCTTAAGTACGAACATAGTAATCCATTCACGTGGATTCCGCAGAATCTATCAATGCGTTGCGGCTCGTCTTGAGCCTGCTGATCCTAACGTACGCCTCCTTGTCGGACTTGAGAACAAGAAAGGTGCCCAACGTCTACTGGATCGGACTCGGGGTGGCAGGCCTTGGCCTGATACTTATCCAACTCTATGTGGACGAAATGCCGATCGAGTACCTCCTTATCTTCGTCCCCATATTAGCCATCCTTGCCGATGTCTATTTGGGTTCGGAAGAGGAAACCACGAGAGCGAAGCTGACGACTTACGGCAAATACGCGCTGGCTTTGGGCTCGATTCTGGTGCTAGCTTATCAGTATGGCAGCGATGAGTATTTCCAGCACCTATTGGCCATCCCCATCATGATGCTCTTTGTTGTCGCCATGTACATACTGGACATCGTGCGCGGAGGGGCGGACGCCAAGGCGATTATGTCGCTATCCATTCTCTTTCCGTTTGTTCCGACATTCGGATCGCTCCCCATGATTCATGGGGGGACTGCTGCATCAGAGATACTACTTCCCTTCTCATTCTCCATCCTTTTCTACGATGCGTTAATCGTTGCGCTGATTACCCCACTGATATATCTGGCAAAAAACTTGAAGCGAAAGGAATTCGCGTTCCCGCTCGGACTGCTCGGGTACAAGCTAGATACGGCTGAGATCGCGAACAAGCATGTCTGGTTGATGGAGAGCATAGTGGAGGGCAAGCTCGTGACACATGCTAGGCCGCGCAGACATGAGGATCAGAAAGCGGACATCGAGCTTCTTGCAGGCTCCGGCTACAAGAGGGTCTGGGTGACACCGAAGATACCATTCATCATTCCGATGTTAGTGAGCTTGATCGTGACAACAGTTGTCGGGAATGTCCTCCTACTGATATTTCCTCTTTGAATGGCCTTCGTCCGCGGGACATTATGAGTCGCCTTCTCGAGCTCAGAGCACAAGGTTCAGTTCTGCCCCGCATTTCCCGCATCTGTTGCCTTTGAGGTTCGAGGAAAGTACCGTGAACCCCTCTCTTTCAATCACGCGGGTTCCGCACTTGGGGCAGCGAGTATCATCCTTGTCTCCAGCTAGTATGTTGCCTAGATAGACGAACTCGGCGCCTGCCTTCCTGGCCTGATCATAGGCATGAGACAATGTCCTCTCCGGTGTGCGGGGCAGATTCGTGAGCTTGTAGTCCGGGTGGAATGCAGAGAAGTGGATGGGCGTATCAGCCCCAAGTGCGTCGACCACCCATTTGCCGAATTGAGATATCTCGTCCATTGAATCGTTGCGTTCCGGGATGATCAGGTATGTCAGTTCGACATGAATGCCCAGCTCAACGGCGACCTCGCAAGCCTTTAGAACGGGTGCAAGAGTCCCTCCGCATATCTCCTTGTAGAATCCCTCATTGAAGGCTTTCACGTCGATATTCATCGCATCTATGACACCCTTCAGTTCCCTGAGGGGGGCCTCCTGAATGTACCCGTTGGTGACATAATTCGTCTTTAGGCCAGCTGCATGGGCAGCTTTGGATGCCACGGTCGTGAACTCGTGCCATATTGTCGGTTCGTTGTAAGTCCAAGAGACCGAACTCGAGCCTGTCGTTCTGGCGTATCTCACGACATCGTCCGGAGTAAGCTCGGTCAGATCGAACTGGCCGAACTTCGCCTTTGAAATGGAGTAGTTCTGACAGTGTTGACAGAAGAGATTGCACCCGATGCTCGCGAAGGAGATCGACGTGCTGCCAGGCAGGAAGTGGAACAGAGGTTTCTTCTCGATTGGATCGGCATGGATCGAGGAAGCAAGCCCGTATATCAACGAGTAGAGAGTCCCTGACCTGTTCTCCCTCACGCCGCACAATCCCCTTCTTCCATCGGCTATAAAGCAAGAGTGCGGGCAGAGGCTGCACCTGACCCTGTCGCCTTCTCTATTGTAGAACTGTGCCTCATGACTGGCGTGTACGGAAGTGCTCATAACCAAGGTTCTCCAGCTTCTCGCGTTTTCCGCCGTCGATGAGGATGTTCTCCTCGCCGCTGGTGACCTTCCCGATGACGGTCATAGGGCATCCACATTCCTGCGAGAGTTTCGCAAGATCATCCTCTGCCTCTCGCTTGATAGTGAACAGGAGCTCGAAATCGTCTCCGAAGTTCAGGACCAGGTCCTTCTGTCGCTCCAGGTCATGGAAGGCCATATCGACCTCCTTTGCCTTGGGAATCCGAGTGTAATCGACCTCGTAGGTCATGCCAGAATTGCGGGACAGCTCGAAGATCGAGGTCGATAGACCGTCGGATATGTCCATAGCTGACGTGACAAAACCGGACTTGCTCAGCAGCATCCCTTCTCGGACCCGAGGCCAGGGCCGTTTGAGAGCGTCTTCAGCCTCCTTCAGTCCGAGAGCTCTCTTCATCGAATAGAACCCGGATCCGGCCCTTCCGAGACTGCCTGTGACCGCGATTAGGTCACCAGCCTTCGCTCCCTTCCTCAGAAGTATTTGGTCCTTGGCGACCTCCCCGAAGGCGGTGCCGCAGAGCACGAGATCATCGTGCTCTTTCGTGTCGCCACCCACAATGCTGGTGTTGAACCGCCTGGCGCAGTCGTTCATCCCGTCGACCATCTGCTCGATGAACTCGATTGGGTGGCCTCTCGTGATGCCAATTGCTGTCACGAGGCCGAGTGGTGTGCCGCCCATAGCTGCTATATCGCTCAAGTTCACAGCCACAATAGACCATCCGATGTCGTATGGCCCCATACCTTTCGGTATGTGAGCCTTTGTGACCATCATGTCGGTCGTGACCAGAAGATATCTGTTGCCTATGTCTATCGCAGCGCAGTCGTCGCCCGGGCCGATCGTCGCATCGCTCTTGATGATTCTCTCGATGATCCTGATCGTCTCTCTCTCGCCCAGTGTGCCGAGGGTCTTCATGATTAGTACAGATTAGCAGCGAGTTATTAAGACTTTTCAACCGCAGGTCCAGTTGACGGCTGGGAGGCATGACAAAGCTTAACGTACTAATACGGGAAGCTCCATTCCTGCGCGGTAGTCCCAATGCGGGTTGAGATACCATACGGGGGAGGCAAGGAGATAGTGGAGGTTCCTGACGGGAACCTCGGGGAGATCGTCTACCAAAAGGATGTGAAGGCAGACGACAAGGTCCAGGTAATCCTTGATGCAGTGAAGAAGCCCACGAACTCGAAATCTCTTCCCGAGTTCCTGAAAGACGGGAAGAGTGTGCTTATCATTGTCAACGACGCCACGAGACCTACTCCAACATGGAGAATAATCAATGCGATCCTACCGTTCCTGATCAACAAGAGCGTCAGATACCTCATCGCGACGGGCATGCACAGAGCCCCCACGGAGGAGGAGTACAACTACATCTTCGGCGACTTGTACGCCCAAATCAAACAAGATGTCTATGCTCATGATGCGAAGAAGAGCGAAATGGTCTTCCTTGGCACATCCAAGAACGGCACCCCGCTCAAGATGAACAAGCTGGTCGCGGACGCCGACAGGATCCTCGTGATCAGCAGTGTCGAGCCTCACTACTTCGCGGGCTATACTGGCGGCAGAAAGTCATTCCTTCCAGGGGTCTCTGCGTACGAAACGATCGAGGCGAACCACAAGCTGGCGTTGAGCATAAAGGCTCAATCACTCAAGCTTGTCGGCAATCCCGTGGCAGAGGACATGGAAGACGCGATGAGTGCCCTCAAGGACAGGAAGATATTCGCGATCATGGTGGTCTTGGACAAGAACCACAGAACTTGCGCCGCCTTCGCAGGAGACCTGCGAGGCTCCTTCCAGAAGGCGAGCAAGATGGCTGATGATGTCTTCGTCATAGACCTGAAGAAGAAAGCAGACATCGTAGTTGCAGTCACCGCTTTCCCCTACGACATAGACTTGTACCAATCGCAGAAGGCCCTTGACAACGCGAAGTACGCGGTGAGAGACGGTGGCGTCATCATCCTTGTAAGCGCTTGCAGGGACGGCGTCGGCCCACCTAATTTCCTTGATCTGCTCGGAAGCGCAGGTACCCCGAAGGAAGCCCTTGACAAGATAGCTCAAGGCTACAAGCTGGGCTACCACAAGGCCGCGAAGATGGCGGAAATTGGCCTGACATGCAAGATGTATGCTGTGACGAGACTGGACCATGCGATAGCAAGAAAGGCCCACATGACACCAGTGGACACAGTGCAGGAAGCGGTGGACATGGCCATCCGCGAATTGGGGCCAAAGTCCAAGGTCACGTTTATTATGGACGCTGTGATTACAGTCCCGAGAATCCTGGGAACACAGTGAAACCCTTGTTATTGACGAGCAAATGATGCTATGCCGAGGAAGAAATACATCAAGGCAGAACGCGCGAAGAAACTAGAGAAGGAGATGCTCACCTGCACCTTCTGCGGCTTCTGCAAGAGCGTATGCCCCTACTTCGAAGACAACCAATGGGATCCTTCCGTTGCGAGGGGCAAGGTCATCCTCGCGTACGGCCTTGCGAGGCAAGAGATTCCTGCTGACGAATCGGTCGTGCAGAGACTGTACCAATGCACGACGTGCAAGGACTGCGAGAGAAGATGCCCGTCCAATATAAGGGTCGTGGACATAGTTGAAGCTGCGAGGGCCGACCTAGTTGAATCGGGTTGTGTTCTCCCAGCACACAAGAAAGTCATCGAGAATGTGAAGAAGACGAAGAATCCCTATGGAGAGACTGCGGCAGTCGACTTCGGTGTCCCCATCAAGAAGGCCGAGGTCGGGTACTTCATAGGCTGCACTGCCAGATACAGGCAACCGGAAATCGCAAGACACACGATTTCACTTCTAAAGAAGCTCAATGTCGATTTCACCTTGGTGGACGAAGTCTGCTGCGGGAGCACACTGCAGAGAATCGGCGCCAAGGAGAAGGACATTCTCAGGCTCATGAAGGCCAATGTGGACGCTGTCAAGAAGCTGGGAGTGAAGAGACTCCTTTTCACCTGCGCAGGCTGCCTGAGAATGTTCAAAGAGCAGTATCCAAAGCATGTCGAGGTCCCGTTCGAGACTGAACACCTCGTGCAGTTCCTGGCGAGGCAAAATCTTAAGCTCAAGCCGTTCCCAAAGAGGATCACATACCACGACCCATGCCATCTTGGCAGACACCTTAAGATATATGACGAGCCCCGGAAGGTCATCAGCATGATCCCAGAGGCGAAGTTTGTCGAACTGACCGAGAACAAGGAGACTGCCAGGTGCTGTGGGGGAGGAGGCGGGGTCAGATCAGCGGACCCACAAGCGGCTCAGAGGATAGCTTCCAGACGCGTGAGATCAGCATCTGAGATTGCCGATGTGATGGTGTCATCATGTCCGTTCTGCGTGAGCAACCTGAGGTTCGGGAACGAGATTGTCAAGGTGGACATCGAGATAAAAGACATAGCCGAGCTGGTTGATGACCTCTTGGTGACTTAGGACTGGGAGGTCGAGAATCCTGAACGCGCGAAGCGACAGGAAAGGGCACAGAAAGACATCGATATCCTCAAAGCAGCAGCCATCGTCCATAAGACTCGGCACTTGCCTGCTCAAGCTGGACGAACCGAGGATAATGGGAATCGTGAACAACACGCCAGATTCTTTCTCTGGAGACGGCATCGGAGGAGATGCGAAGACTGCGGTTCGGGCCGGCTTGTCGATGTTTGATGAGGGCGCCGACCTAGTCGATGTTGGAGGGGAGTCCACTAAGCCAGGGGCAGTCCCCGTGCCGTTGGATGAGGAATTGAGGCGGACTATTCCCGTCGTTGAGGCTCTCTGCCGGGTTCACCCGGGCAGAGTGTCAATCGATACGATGAAGCCAGGAGTCGCGGAGGCCGCTCTCTATGCGGGAGTGGCCATTGTGAACGACGTATCAGGTCTTCGAGACCCACGGATGAGAGAGGTTGTGGCAGAGCATGACGCGGCCGTCATAATCATGCACATGCGCGGGGATTCCAGAACGATGCAGGTCCGGCCCCGATATCGGGACGTTATCGGAGACATCATTACCTATCTGGAGGCTAGAATCAATGAAGCCGAGGAGGCCGGGATCAATCCGCGGAAGATCATGGTCGATCCGGGCATCGGGTTCGGCAAGACAGTCGACCACAACCTGGAGATACTCCGAAGACTTCGAGAATTCAAGATCCTGGGAAAACCGATTGTGATCGGAGTCTCAAGGAAGTCATTCATTGGGAAGATATCTGGATTGCCCGCGACGGACAGGCTCCCGGGGTCAATAGCAGCTGCGGTTCTGGCGGTCAGGGAAGGTGCAAACATCGTAAGAGTGCATGACGTCGAGGAGACCGCAAGCGCCCTGAGAGTATCCCACGCAATCATGGCGAACAATCGCTAGCCCACTTGGGCATCCGCCAACGCGATCAGATGCCTTGACTGTGGTTCACAAAGTATTTAGATGCACCAGCATTCTCCGCATCTTGCATAGAGACAACTTCCCAGAATCTCCTATCCCCGAAGGTCATTCCGGGAATCGACCGAGTGCCCACTTGAAGGTGAGACCCTGCCATCAGATGACCATGAGAAGAAGGCAGACCAGCTTCCATTGATGCCCCAAGCAGGCAGGCTCGAGTATGATGGCAAGCGGGCAGTTCTGATGGACGTTGCTGGCGGACTCTATTCTCTGAAGAAATCCCTTAGGGCCGACATCGGATTCTTTGAGAAGGATTTCATGTTCAAGGCAGGTCAGAATGGCGCCCGAGAGTTCCTTTCATCGCTTGGGAAGGCGGCAATCCCATCAGATCCAGCTGAGGCCGCTGGGATGATGCTCGGGATGTACACCCTGCGGGGGTTCGGGATGCTCAAGCTTGAGAGCATCGAACCCGAATCCATGATCGCAAGGATCTCGACTCGGAATTCGATGGAGGCTTGGGCGTTCCAGGAGAACAAGGATCTCCAAAGGGAACCCGTTTGCGCCTACATTGCCGGAATACTTACGTGGATTTGCAGACTAGCGCTCTCCAGGGAGGACCCTCACAACACTGAGCTTGGAGCGTACGAAGAGGAGTGCGTGGCTCAAGGAGGCACGATATGCAGATTCGTGGTAGCTCCAGAGAAGGAGCTGGCGAGGATGTTTCCAGGTTACCAGAAGCCCGATGTATCCATCTCCGAACATGCGCTCAACCTCAATGAGGAGATACTGGTCAAGAACCTGGAACTCCAGGGACTGAACTTGGCACTTGAGCGGCAGATCCGGAAGAGAACCGAGGACCTGTGGAGGTCGGAGGAGAACTACAAGTCGCTCATGAGGATGTCTCCCGAGCCCATCGCCGTGATTCTCCTTGACAGCAGGATACACTCTGCGAACCAGGCAGGACTCAAGGTGCTCGGGCTTGAGTCGATCGATGCGAGCCAGAAGGTCAAGCTGTCCTCCTATCTTGTTGACAGCGAGAAGAGCTGGGACAAGATCATCTGGATGCTCGAGAAGGAAGGATCGGTGAGCGGGCTCGAGCTCGAGCTGACGAGACCGAACGGGAGCAAAGTCATTGGCCTGCTGCACGCGCGATTTGCGGATCTCATGCCTGGGAAATGCGTCGAAGCCGTCTTCAAGGATATCACGGAAAAGAGACAGATGGAGCAGGCCGTCAGAGACGCCCAGACCGAATCCGAATTCCTGAACGACCTCATGTCCCACGACATCATGAACTTCACCTTCTCCGCGCTGCATTTCCTGAACAGTCTCTGGAAATCCAAGCTCGCGACCGAGGAGGATCGCAATGCGCTGACCATGGTCACCAAGGACATCCAAGGAGCTTTCGAGCTCTGCTCCTCAGTCAGAGATCTCTCGAGGATCAAGTCAATCGATGAGGACGATTTGCTGGTCAAAGACCTAAACTCGTTCATTAGAGAGGCCATCGAGGAATCAAAGAGGATGTTCTCTGACAGGAAGGTGGAAATCGGGTTCGAGAGCGTGCAGACTCCGCACTATGCGAAATGCAGTGCGCTCGCAACTAGGTTGTTCACGAATCTGCTTACCAATGCGATCAAATACGACCTTCATGAGGAGGCACGAATCGATATCTCGGTCAGCCAGACCGCAGAGGACGGTGTCCAGTACTGGCGAATCGATGTCGCCGACAACGGGAAAGGCATTCCCGAAGACGAGAAGGAAAGGGTTTTTCAGAGGTTCCACCGGATAGACCTGTCCGTGGCCGGAACTGGATTGGGACTCTTCGTCGTCCGGTTCATAGCCAAGGCCAGTGGAGGAAAGGTCTGGGCCGAGGACCGTGTTCAGGGAGACCACACAAAGGGCGCCAAGATGGTGGTCCTGTTACCCAAGGCGGACGAGCGACTCATCGCAAGAGCCGTTACAAGATCTCAGACCGGCACATGACTTGGAGTGGCCCCGTCGCGATTTGAACGCGGACTATCTCAAGAGGAAAGATGCTATAATAGCCGAGACGCATTACAAAGCGGAACATGGCCAGCGGATCTATCGAAATCAGAACTCCTCGGGACCTAGTGCAGGCTTTGACGAAGGCTAAGAAGATCGAGGAGGCTTTCGAGGAAGTCCTTCACTGGCAGGGCTTCCTGACGATTCAGGACGCCGAGACGGGAAAGCTCCTCGGCAGACTCGTCCGCGAATCCGAGATTCATGAGCACCTGGTCGACTCACTCATTAGAATGGCTGGACCTTCCACCCCTCCAACCCAAGAAGCGCGGAGTGCGCCGATAGTCATAGACGGCGACGACGAATCTCAATTTCTCCAGAAGCTCCTTGAAGGGGAGGACATGGCCTACTATGTGTACTCGGCGATCCTCGGGGCGCTGGATCACTTCGATCCGCAGTACGTCGGAGGCGAACAGAATGTCACGGAGTTTCGCAGAGTGCTCAGCCAGTTGGTTTCGGCCGAAAGAATGCACCGCGAGCTCGTGTCACAGCTTCTCGCAGCCAGAAGTGCTCCATGAGAGCCGTTCTTCCCGCGGGCGAGATACAGGGAAGGATTTGGTGAACTTCGGTGCAGAGCTCGGTTCCTGCTGAATACAGAGTAGCCGAGTGGGCCTGTCGCGATTTGAACGCCCGTCAATCATGAGCATGCCTGTGATGAATATCAGGCCAATGCACGTGATCGTGAACAACCGCTTTGTGGATGTGTTCATGACTATGCGGTTCACGAACGGGTTCCGTGTGACAGTGATCGTGACATGAATCTCCGTGCGTGTGGATATGAGTGTGCGTAGTATCCTCATGCCCATGCTCGTGCGAATGCCTCTCGTAGACCAAAGCCAGAACCCCAAGAATCATCAATGCCATAGCAGGGAGTACTACCCATCCGAGCCATTCCCTCAGGACAAGAATCGAAACAACGGCTCCAACAAAGGGTCCTAGACTGAAGAATACCCCTGTTCGAGAAGCTCCTAGGCCCTGGAGAGCCATAACGAAGAATACCAGGCTTGCGCCGTAGCTCAGCGCTCCAAGCACCAAAGCCCACACGATTTGAGCGTCTATCGAGATATTCGAGCCCAAGGCAATCGCGATAGCCAGCGATGCGCTTCCAGCCAGGCCTCCCTTCGCTAGGGCTATCTGTACGGGGTCTCTGCCGCAGATGTTCCTTGTTAGGTTGTTGTCGAGCCCCCATCCGAATCCGGCAAGTATCAGAAGCATGAAACCAACAATGTTCCACGTTCCTTTTGAAGGGTCCCAGCTCAGGAGAACGCCCGCGGCTGTCACACAAACGAGAGCGATGACGAGTCTTCTGCCAAGGCTCTCCTTGAAGATCATAACGGCAATGATGGCTGTGGCGACTCCTTCCATATTCAAGAGCAGGGAGGCGGAGAAACCCGAGATCAAAGTGAGGCCGAGCATAAGGGAGATGGGTGCAAGGATCCCACCTGATAGAATGGCTCCTGCAAGCCAAGGCAAGTCTGCTCTTCGCAAGGCGCTACTGGAAGCGCCATGCTGTCCGGATACGATTCGGCGCAGCGCGACGTACAATCCCAGACCAAGAAAGGCCCCCAAGTAGAGCAGACCGGCTAGTGCCACAGGGGGAATGTTGCTCACTAACAGTTTCGCAAAAGGTGTGCTCAGGCCGAAGAGGGCTGCCGCGAGAATCGCGAAGGAAATTGGCATGAGATCAGAACTATAGCCCTGTTTCAGAGTGACCCTACTCCTTCCATGCGTCAATCTTGTTACTGACAAACTCTCACAACAATATAACTTAAGCGCATCTATCCGAAAAGGACAGAGTTGCTTAGAGGAAAGAGGACAGAACTCATCTCCTGCTGATTGACAAATAGCCAGGTGGGCCCGTCGCGATTTGAACGCGAGTCACCAGCACCCCAAGCTGGAAGGATACCAAGCTACCCCACGGGCCCTGGAGAATTCCGAGGCGCGATATGCATGATCAATAGGGTGCGACTTCGTCGATCAAGTTGGCGTGCGTCAGCAACATCCTGCGGCAGCAGTACCTCTCGAGCTTCAGGGAGTCAAGAACATCCTTTGGCGATTCGCCCATCTCGACTCTCTTGACGAAGTCCTCGAACGCACTGCCTATGACCTTCCCGCATGTGAAACATCTTACCGGTATGATCATGTCTTCATCACCTGTACGATTTCTGGTGCTTCTTTCGAGCGCCCCTTCCCTGGGGGTTCTTTGGCAGCTTCCTCCTCGGATCTGACACGAGGAGCGATCTGTCGTACTTCGCGAACGTCTCCTGTAGAACATCGTCCTCGAGGAACTGCACCAGACCCTTCGCAATCGCAGTCCTTGCGGCGTTGGCCTGGCCCATAACGCCTCCGCCCTGGATATTGACATCAATGTCGACCTTGGCCGACTTGTCACCTGCCAGAGTGAGAGGCTCCATGATCATGGCCCGAGCTAGGTGCGGCTCGTGTATTTCGACGGGGACGTTGTTGATCCTGACAAGCCCGCGTCCCTTCCTGACGCTGGCCCTTGCAACGGCGCTCTTCCTCTTGCCGCTAGAAACGACTACCTTCATGATCTCAACTCCTGCTTCGCGCCGAGCTCCTTCGTGATATCCCCAAGATGAACGAATTTCACGAGATGCGGCTTCTTGGCCGTCTCGAGGGTTTCCATCTTCACGTCCTTGAACTCCTTCGGAACCCCCAGATATACCCTCAGGCGCTTTAGCGCGGCTCTTCCAGTAGGTTTCTTGTACTCGACCATGCCCCTGACGGTGCGCTTGAGGATCGCGTCCGCGGTCCTCGGATAGAAGGGGCCCTTTGCCTTCGTCTGGCTCGCACCCCTCGTACGCCTGTGAGCGTAGAATTCCAGGAGTTGTTCGCGCCTGCCAGAGATGATAGCTTTCTCGGCATTCAATATGATTATCTCCTCGCCGTTCCTCAGCCTCTTAGCGACGTGTGAGCTGAGCCGTCCCAGTACGAGTCCATCAGCGTTTATGACAGCCACCAACTCACCCCATTATCCGGACCTTGGAGCCTTTCGGGTTCGCCTCGACGAGCTCGTCGAGGGACATGCTCCTTCCGCCTGCTTTCTCGATCTTTTCCTTTGCCTGTCCCGATGACCTGTAGGCAGCGACTGTGACCTTCTTAGCTATCTCGCCGGCCCCGAGCAGCTTGCCGGGCACGACGACGGTCTCGTTCTCGCTCGCGTATCGGTCAATCTTGCCGACATTGACCTCGGCCCAATTCCTCATCGGACCTTCAAGCCGCAGAGCGATGTCTCGCCAGACAGGTGCCTCGTTGACCCTGCTAGCATCCTTGAGATGCTGTATGAGGACCACGAGGTTTGGGTTGGTCTTCCTTTGATTGATTCCCATTCTGACTCCTCCGACATCCAGAGAGTAGCCGAGCTAATGTGCGAACCGTTTATAAAGATTTGTATGCGCCGGATTTGCTGGCTCACGATACCTGGCTATGCCGAATCAGGACCGAAATGGTTGACGCGAGAAAGCACGAATATGATGGGTAACAATGCTATTTCACCAGGTCAATAGAAGATATATATGGCGTACGATATACACGGAAATCCTGGCTCGCCGGGGGTTTAGATGATTCGTTTTGGTCCTGCGGGGATTCCGCTCTCCTGCAAGGGACGGACATTGAGAGATGGCATCGAGGATGTGCACAACCTCGGCCTAACGGCCATGGAGGCGCAGCTCGTGCGAGCGCACGTGCAGGAAAGGGCTGCGGAACCCGAAGAGATAGGTCTGAAACCCAAGAACCTCACGTCCGACATGGTGATCGAGATCGTGAGGAAGAAGGGGAACAAGGAGCAGGTCATCTCCGACCTCGATGAACCGGTCAAGAAGGGAGACACCCTCGTCGCACTCACAAGCGGCATCGCAAAGAGCTACCTGGAACTTCGACAACTGAGAGACATGGCCGACGAGCTCGACGTGGCGCTTTCAATCCATACGCCTTACTATATGGACCTGGTCGGAGAGGGTGAGCTCTCCTTCAAGAGCATGGACTCTGTCCGCTGGGGCGGGATCATGGCCAAGGAGCTCGGAGCGACGGTTGTGGTGACCCATATGGGCCTATACGGCGATGTCACCCCCAAGACCGCTCAAAAGAGGATCAAGGACCGGGTAGGGCAGCTAGCAAAGTGGTACAAGAAGCACGGTATCGGGATCCCAATAGGTCTCGAGTTGAGCGGCCGACAGGAGATCTTTGGCGCGCTGCCAGAAGTGTTGAAGACCTGCAAGGATGTGAATGGGGTTGTGCCGGTCGTCAACTTCGCCCACTATCATGCCCGCGAGAACGGGCTATTGAGAGAATCCAAGGACTTCGACGAGCTGCTGGACAAGGTCTGGGACCAGACCGATGGCCAATTCTACACGCACTTTTCCGGTGTAGAGCACGAGGGCGGCAACGAGAAGCGGTTCACTTCGATCAAGAAAGGAGACCTCAGATTCGAGCCTCTGGCAGAGTCGATAGTGGACCGTAACCAGCCGATCACGATCATCTCGGGCTCTCCATTGCTGGAGCATGACGCGATGTACATGAAGGTCATCCTCGAAAGGGTCTTGGCCAAGAAAGTCTCCAAGGAGACAAAGGAGACCAAGACGAACAACAAGAAGGAGAAGGCCGGATCCAGATGAAAGAGAGCGTCGACTTCATCCTCGACAACATCAAGAAGACCTTCGAGACCGAAATCGAGGGTACGGACAAGTTCGTCGACTACATAATCAGCTCAAGAAAGGTTTTCATCTATGGTGTCGGAAGGTCGGGTCTGATCGCAAAAGCCTTTGCCATCAGGCTGGTTCAGATGGGGCTTGAAGTATTCTTCATCGGAGAGACAGTCACTCCGATAGTTGAGGAAGGAAACGTCGTCGTGATCGTCTCCTACACAGGGGAGACGATGTCAGCCATGCAGACCGCGAATATCGTGAGAAGGGTCGGGGCGAAGGTCGTAGCCGTAACAGCGAACGCGCACTCGAAGCTCGCCGGGGCGTCCAACCTCGTCATCCTGATACATCCACCTAAGGACGATGAGAGAAAGAGGCTTGCTCCCCTAGGAACTCTGTTCGAGGATGCCACGCTCATCTACTTGGACGGCATAGTCTCAATGCTCATGGAGAAGCTGGGCCAAAGCGAGGGCGGGATGCGAAAGCGGCACGCTATCTGGGTCTAGCCCGGTCTTCTGCAGTTTCTTCTGTTTCAGTTGGCTTCGGTCCGTTCGCATCTCCTTGCCGACGCCGCCGCAATAGCATCGACCCGAGGATAGCAAACGCGACCACGGCAACGATGCTCCCCGAGACAATCATTATCATCGGAAGGCTCTCCCTCAGCCAGTCTCGGACCCTGCCGACGAAGCCATTCTCGTCTATTCCCAGGAACGAATCGTGTGAGATCGAGACAGTATCGTTCGAAAACGCGTAAGACACGTAGAGCATCATGCCGGTTCCGGTCGTGTAGTAGGACGAGTTCATTGCGGCGGGGTGATAGTCACCCGAGGTCCTTACCAGTGGCTCCGAGCTGTAGTGGTAGAACGCTTGGATAGTGCCGTCGTCCTGGGCGAAATTGATGTCCTGATCTGGAAGCGATGTCTGGTTCAGCTTGTGCGTGAAGTTGAGACCGTATTGCTCCTCGTTGACGCGGCTGGAAACTGTGGTGATTGTCCACCCGCCTGCGCTTGAGGCTTCCCTAATCTGGAACATGTTGGTGGAGCCACCTGCCTTCAGCAAATGCTCGACTGCAAGGCCGCTGAAGTTCAACTTCTTGAGGATATCCAGGGTGAAATTCATCCTCATTTCCGTGCGGCCTACGACAGTGTAGCTGCCGTAGGAGTTGGAGTATGTCACGGGGTTTTCCGTGATCTGGAACCAGAACGTGATGTTTGCCCAGTCGTCGATGATAGGAACATTGTCAGTCGGCAGGTCATACAGTGAGAGGGGCGCTGCCATCCGCAACCGAGCATATTCCCCTGATTGAGGCCCATTGGCAAACTCGACTGTGGACATGTTCCAAGCAACGTTGTAGTGGGAGTCGAGACTGGCAGTGTAGACGGCCTCCGACCTTGAGAAGACGCCGTCGTCATTTGTGTCGTTGTATAGATAGATGAATGGAAGACGCATCGTGAACGAGGGAGCGACTGGGTCGGTGCTGTGCTTGAACACAACCTGCGGCATCTCTCTGGTCACTGTCGCGGTCAGGTTGCCTGAAATGAAAACGACTCCGAAGTTGTAGTCGGTGAAGTCGAGGAAATGTTGCTCATCTGATGCGTGTGCTTGACCTACCGGCGAGATAGCGAATGAAACCGCGCATAGAGTGGCTACTAATGGTGCGAACAATGTCCTTATTCGGCTCCTCTCCCTCGATATGACCTTAAGGGGCAATGGCCTGAAAATACTTTCTTCATGCGGCTGGATTGGTGGAGTATCTCGAAATACCAGTTCACTGACCAACGGACTTGATCTTGAGTCTCCTGGTCCTAGGCTTCTTCGGACGACCAGTGGCTTCGCCTTCGAATATGGCGAAGGCCGCCTCATCATAGCCGTTGCCTGAGAGCCTGAAGGCCTTCATGTCCTGATTGATGGGGTCGATCACGATCGCTGTGTGATATGGCTGGTCGAACATCCTGCGCTGCGTCTCGAGATCTGTCCTGGATAGGAAGCAAGTGTGACCCGGATGCGAGTGGTACCACCCGACGAGAACGTAGTCAAAACCTGAATCGTCTAGATTGCTAAAAAGCTTCGGGAAACCCTCAGGGTCGAACCTAACCTTTGAGGACGAACTCTTCAGCTCGGTCGTCACAATGTCTCTGACCACCGCGTATCTGTGGCCTTTCCACTCCCTGACCTCGCCGAGGAGGAACCCCATGACCTCCAACCTTCGAGGAGCCTCCTTCTCCGCATGTATCCTGATCTTCTTCTCGGCTGTGGTTGACAGGTAGACGTCGAAGGGTTCCTCTGACTCCACCACCTTGGTATACAGGGCGACCGAGTCACCCGACAACCATTCGTGAGGGGAAAGCGCGGAGTGTTCCGGAGGTTCCTTCTCCTCGATGGGCCTCCTGGTCTCCTTGACTATCCTGGGTCTAGCCACTTGCATCCCCCACAATCCTCACTCGTCTGTCCGACTGGTCCATGTGCATCGGGGGTTGGTACTTGTTCCTGTTGAAGTAGGAAGCCGCCCGCGTGCACATATCGTTCCCGAAGGGATTCTTTGGGTTAGGATTCACAAGTAGCGACTCGATGCCTTTGATGAAAGTCACGAGATTCGAGCTGAAGTCCCAGTTTTCAAGCAGTTTGGTGCAGACATAGCCGCCATCGTCAGGTGTCATGATATTGGGATGAAAAATCGGGGTCTGCCACTTCACGATCGGCTTCTCAATAGGATAGTCTTCGCTGACTATGATGGCCATCCTATGGACAAATCTGTGAACGACTTTTCCCTGCTCCCAATCCGGACCTGGAACTCGGAGGAATGTCACGTTGACCATCACCGGGAATGAAGAAAGCATTGGATCCGATACAGCGATGTGATGCCTCAGCTCGCGCTGGCACATCTCTATCTCGTTCCTCAATCGCACCCGGAGCAAATCCAACGGCAGAGACATCTCAGCTAGCCGCCCTCGGGGTCCGGTATCAGCTCCAGTACGTCGTCACCTCGGATGCTAGCGTCCTGGAGCGTGTTCCCGCCACGAAGGACCTTCTTTCCCTTGCGAAGGACATAGGCGCCCATGTCCTTGCCCCAGAAGGTCGCGGCGCTCTCAATCACCTCGTCGACGGTGTTCTCGTTCTCGAGTTCCATCTCGACAGTGGCGCCGGTCTCGGCATTCTTGACTTTGATCCTTATTGCCAAAAAACCACCTTGGTACTGGACCAAATGCGAGGTTATAGCGTTTTCTATTACCTGTAGCAGTCTCAAAACCCCTGGTGGACGGGACAGCTAGGGTTGAGCGGTATCTCCATTTCCTCGGATCGGTTCAGTTGTCCGTCATAGTAGAACACGTTCGATATCAGCATGTCCGTCCTTCCAGACACGACCTTCAAAGCTTCTCTGACCATGATTGCCGAGACAACACTCGTTGTTGTGATCTCGGCCGCCAACCTGGGCTCATGGAACACGACATCCTTTCCGGTGCAGCTGAACCGCATCTCCGCGACCTTAGAGTGGCTACGGTTCATACCGCACTGAACGCACGCGCCATCGGGCGGCCTCGCGACCATGACCTTTCCAACGAAGCCTTCCATCCCTCCGTCGATGAAAGCCTTTCCCGCACGGTATGAATGCGCGTTCGCATGGATCCGCGCCTGGATGTTGTCGAGGCATCCGAAGACAAGGTCATGGTCCTTGAACACTGTAGCCGGGAGGTCTTCGATCCTCTCACAAACAGGCACTGGCTTCGCATCCGGGGAAACGCTCAGAATACCACGCGCGATGGCGTCAACCTTGCTCGTCCTTCTGCTCACATCATCTCGGCTGAAGAAGAGGCATCTGTTCAGGTTGGATCCCACGACGTGATCCATGTCGACGATGGTGATGTCCTTGAAGCCCGAAAGAACGAGGTTCTTGGCGACCTCATTACCGAGCGCGCCCGCGCCCACCATGAGAACTCTGGAACTCGCAATCGACTTAAGGTCCAGCCAGCCGATTCGCCTAGACCGGTCGAGCGAGTCGTCGTCTACGGAACCCACTCTCAGCGGCTCCTCCATGGCACTGGAGAGACAATCCTGACGAGTTAAACCTTCGTCCAGTTTGTTCTAGTCCCAGACTAGTCTGCCATCCGCCATCACGGCCTTCTCTTCGCCCTTCCCGTTGACAGCGACGATAGAAGGCCTCTTCACCAGTCCATCCAGATGAATCAGCGCCTCGGCATCCCCGTCGTAGTTGCTTCCGACCGCGAAGTGGCATGTTCCGTAGACCTTCTCGTCCTCGAGCATGTTGGCGACTATCTTCGCTTTCCTGTTCAAGCCGATCCCCAACTCGCCGATGCTTCTTGCGTTCTTCGCATATGCAGGTGCCTTCGAGGGCTTGATCGTGCCTTTCCTACCTGCATCGACGGCCCTCTTGGCGCCCAGTCTGACAGACTCCTCCAGCTTGAGTGCTTCCGAGCCGCCGCTTATGCTAGTGATGTAGCCGTCCTTGACCTCGGTCACTATTGGCCTCCGAATCGCTATCTCGCCTTCGTTCAAGACAATGGATCCGTCGAATGCAATAATCCCGTCTGTCGACCCCAGGGCAGGAGACACATAGACCTCTCCTGAAGGGATGTTGCCCGCCAATCCGGGCTTTCTGAAATCGCCATCATCCGGCCGTGGTTTCCGACCTTTCACCCCTATGGTCAGGTCAGTCCCTCCCGGGGCGGTGACCCTCACTTGGTCGGCCCATATCAGAAGCTTGGACACCTTGGCCGCGTCCGACCTCAGCTGGGTGTAATCTATTGGCACCGTGCGGCGGAACATGTCCTGAGTTATGCCCGGGGACCAGAACCCTCTGATCTTCTTCTCCTCGTACAGCATGTCGTAGATGTGGTCGTACGCACGCCTGCCCTTGTACCCGTGGCTGAGCCCCCACCTGTCCTTGCCCAGCTTGTCCTGACTAATGGATAGTGCGACATCTGGCGCAGACGACAAGGCTTTGATTACCTCCTCCTCCGCGAGGTCGAACTGGCCCTTCTCCCTCTGAAATAGCAGAGTGGGTGCCGCTCTCGCCTCTAAAGCAGCATCGTACACCGCCATGGAGATCTCGCGCACATCGGCTGTCGGGTTTGAGATTATCAAGACCCGATCGTCCTTCCTGACCGCGAGGACATCCCTCACGGCCGCTCGAGCGCCTTGAACCAGCGCCCTGTCATAAGTCCCCTCGAATGTGTCCATGCCCAATCACTTCGAGGCGCATTCGACTGGATGGACATCAACCTTTGGGCATGGGAATTTGAACGATCCACGAGACCAGTGCTGGACAAAGCTAATATCACTTGAACACGGTCGCTAGAAACGATGTTCAGCTTTGAGGCTCCTTCAGAGGTCGAGGGAATCGTAGACGTGTGCATCATCGGTGCCGGACCCGCGGGCATGACCGCCGCAGTATACCTTGCCCGCAAGAAACTCTCAGTAGCAATCGTTAGCAAGGATGTGGGCGGGCAGGTGGCCTGGACGCTCGGCATTGAGAATTACATGGGCTACCAGTACATCACCGGCCGAGAGCTGACGGCGAAGTTCGAGGAACAGGTCAAACAGTTTCCTATGCCCATAGTCCTCGACGAGGCAAAGATCATCAAGCAGGGATCGGGGTTGTTCGCGGTCGAAACGACGGGCGGAAGGACCATCAGCGCCCGCGCCGTGATCATCGCCTCCGGCAAACGGCCCAAGGAACTCGGCGTGCCGAATGAGCGGAGGTTGATCGGCAGAGGGCTCTCCTACTGCTCTACCTGCGACGGACCGCTCTTCACGGGCAAGGATGTGGCTGTGTGCGGTGGGGGCAACTCGGCCATCCAGGCCGTCGTCGAGATGGCCCAAGTCGCATCGAAGGTCTATGTCGTGTCGAGAAATCCCTGGAGAGCGGATGCCGTCGTGTCCGAAAAAGCTGATCTCTTGAGGAATGTCGAACGACGGATTGGGTATGACGTCCTGGACGTCGTCGGGAACAAGATCGTCGAAGGCCTGATCATCCGTGAACGGACGACAGGAAAGGAAGAGACTCTGAAGGTCAGCGGCGTGTTCGTCGAGGTTGGCCTGAACCCGAACACGGAGTTCGTCAAGGACCTGCTGAACCTGAACCAATATGGCGAGATCGAGGTCAACTGTCAGTGTGAGACGAATGTGCCGGGCATATTTGCGGCGGGTGACGTCACCACAGTCCATGAGAAGCAGATCGTTGTGGCGGCTGGCGAAGGCGCAAAAGCCGCTCTGAGCGCACACGAGTATTTGCTGCGGAGACCAGCGCTTACCCTAACCGGTCAAGGTACTTCGTAGAGATCGGCTTCCCGTGGAGTTCGGTGTCGTACTTCATCAGTATATCCTTGACTTCCTGCTTCACCGTCTTGTCCAATGAAACAGGCCTGTGCTCCCTCAGCAGCCTCTTGACCTCATCTCTCGCCGCTATCTTGATGGGCTCGATTTTGGCATCGGGTGCGCCCTGTCTCATCGCTATCTTTGGCATCAGGATCTCGCTCCTAAAGTGCTTCAGCGTGTGGATGTCCTTCATGAAGTAGCCGCCCGGGCCCACGCGCGCTATTGCGTCAAACGCGAGCGTATCCTTGTTGACCTTCACGCCGTTCCAGCCGCGTAGTATGTTCCGCCAGAGCTCGCAGTCCATCACGACCTGCTCGAGCGATTCACAGCCAGATCTGTCGAAACCCCCGATCCCCACTATCTGGTCAGCACCCGCCATAGCTGGTATCAGGCCGCTTATCGCCTTCTGGTACCCGATCTCATACCCGGGCATGGAACCGGATGCTGCGAGCCCTCCCACCTGACTGGGCAGTCTGTAACGCCTAGCCATCTGGCATCCAGCCGCATTTATCAGGGCGCCCTCCGTGGACCCTGACAGGAAGACCCCTGTCTTCATGTCCATTGGACCACTCTCAGAACTGTAGAGTATCGGTGCGCCAGGAGCTGCGGTTTCTGAGATAACGGCACCACCTAGGTTCTCGGCGTTCACTATAGCAATCGTCCCAGCCAAAGAAACCGGGCACACCGAACCCGATATCGCCATCGAGAGGTGAACGACGGGAAGGCCTGCTCGAGCAAAGATGACCGCCGCCTCGATATCTCCCTTTTCGTACCGCAACGGAGTGATAGGCGTGTGCGTCACCGAGACGATAGGCCGTTTCCTGAGCTCCTTCTCCGAGCCAACGACCGCGGTGGCCATCTTGACCAGGTACTCAGCGTCGACTGTGTCTCCAGCCCCGTGCTGGATGTGTTTGCCTGTATAGGCCAGAGACGCGGCATACTCGTGGAGATTCGAGATCTTGGGGGGGATATCGGTGGCGACCACCTCCGCCCAGTAGAGGTCGACCTCGGGCATCGCATCGCATACTACGGTGAAATCGATGAGATCATTGAGAGTTGACTTCCGCTTGCTTTGAGTGTCGATATCCCAGACGTCAGTGGGCTGGCCGTCATTGCATCCCTGTATCCTGTCCGTTGCGGGAAGCCTCAGGTCGTGCGACTTGTCCCTGCCGCACATAAGAAACTCCTTCGGCGCCTTCGCGAGGGCGTCCTTCACCATCCGCTCGGATATCTTGGCGATCTGCAGCTTGTGATCTACCTTGGCCCCGTGGTCTTCGAGCAAGGACAGCACATCGGGACTGGTCACCTTGATGCCAACTTCCTCGAGGATCTTAATGGACTCATTGTGGACGACCTCCTCCTCTTCGCGCGTCAGGGGGTTGAAAACAGCTCTCGCCAAAGCACATTCCTCGACTAGGGTGAATCCGTACGGATATAAAAATCAGGAGTCGGGCGGGCATCATGACATTGAATAATGTCAATTGAGCGTCTTCGCTCCGAGACAGTCAGTTCACTGCCCTCAAGTCAGGAAATTGCGTCAATCAGCAGGAATTGGGGCGGGACCTAAACCCCTTTCATCTTTCTATTAATGCCAAATAGCAACAGTGCTATTGAGACCATTGACGCCGCAGAAGAAGTGCCAATCAAGATGATTGATATGAAAGCTGCTTCGCGGAAATGTTCGAGATCTGACTGGCTTGCAGGCATCTGAAGGCGTTGGGCGTCGAAGGTCTCGGTCACCGTAACATTGGCAGCGTTGACCATGATGGTGACTTCATAGTATCCGCCAATCGTTGCGAAGCAGGAAAAGTTGCACGGCGCGTACGTCTCCTGAAGAACGAATCCGACAGGATCAGCGATTTTGATGAAGACCTGTCCTGTCGAATTCACCCGTAGATGAATTACGCTGTATGGATGGACAGGATGGCCTGAAATCCACGAATCCCCGGAGTTGCGGCCTGGAGATACGCTGGTCGTTGGTCCGTAGTCGGTTTGGTAGATGTCATTGTCGGACAATGGATTTCCTCTCGAAGACAACGAAAGCAATGCATTGGTCACTCCTGCTATCATGACAACAATCGCTGCAATCAGAATCACTGCGATCCGCCAAGTCTCCGCGCGAGAGCTTTCTTTTTCCATTTCACGTGCCACCCAATGCCATGCTAATCGCCTTTCCTCCACTATGGGCTTCTCCGAGGTGACAGTCAATCCCGCTCTTTGAGGGCCTATGCTAGAAGGAGAGCCAGCATCCCAAGCCCAAAGAGAATCGTGAGAACGACAATGAGGAGTCTCCAGTTGGTGTTCTGAGGCTGCCCTCCCGTTGGCTTGAGCAACCTTGGCGCCGATGGCGCTATGCCCGTGGATCGTTGCGTTCTCGATGATCCTGATACCATATCCCCGAAGCCAATCCTAAGTCGTCTTTCCGACTCTGTGAATCTTTCTCACTTCCGGTGCTTTGACCTGAAGCTCTCGACCGCCTTCTCTTCGAGACGTCTTGCGCGCCTTCGCATAGCCTCTCTGTTGCGCCTCTCATCTTCCGCGCTCTCAAGGACCAGCTCGGGAGCAGGCGTGGGTTTCCCGTCTGGGCCCAACGCGACCAGCGTGAGATAGGATGAGCCGGTGTGACGCACCTCGCCAGTCCGCGGATCCTCGGCCTCGACACGCACTCCAACCTCCATGGAGGATCTCCAGACTGCATTGACATTCGCTTGGAGTGTGACGAGATCTCCGACGTGCACTGGAGACAGGAAATCCATCTTGTCGACAGAGGCGGTCACGATGTTGCTGCGTGTGTGCTTTGCCGCCGCAACGTAGGCCGCTTCATCCACCATCTTCAGGATCGAACCGCCGAACACGTTGCCGGCGATGTTAGCGTCCTGGGGCATCATCACTCTAGCCACCGTGGTCATCGATTCTGACACTCGTCTCTTCGCTCGTTTCATTCTCACACCCTCTCATATGTAGACTGGCTATCGTCCTGGAAGTACAGGCGGCGGGGACGGCAATAGCTGGTAGGGAGACGGCTGTAAGGGCTTCCTCTTCTTGAGCAATACCAGCGCGAGCACGACAAGGGCGACCGCCAAGACGATGCCGCCTAATGCTGCAACTAGCGCAAGGCTGATCGATGAACCCGTACTGTAGTCCTTGAGGATCATCGTCGTCACCGGTGTGGAGGAGCCCAGCTCGTACGTGTCCTCCTTGACGAAGTTATGAGCTTTGGATGACCACCAGTACACCGCTGAATTGCCATCACTGTCGGTTGACGTTATCCTGAGCGCCTCGAACGTTCCGGCTTCCGCTGTCACGGTCTCTTTAGCGGAGGCCACAACGTTTGTGTATGTCAGGATGCCAGTGTCAACGGCTGAAGACCCCTGAATTGTACCATTGATCCACTCAGTTGTCGTTGTGCTGGACTCTACCGTTTCCGTCCAGGAATCGCCCAGTCGGACCGTCGAAGGATTGAAGCCCGATAGCAGAGGAGGGTAATATGTCGTCATTGTCTCAATCTCGGTTCTGGATGAGAGCTGGAAGGTCCCCGTGCCGAAAGTCATGTTGGTCCAGGCGAATAGATCGCCCTTGGCAAGTCCCATTCCATCCGCGGTCTCGTAGATGAATCCACCAAGAGTCAACGACGTCTCAACACCGAGGAAACCGGCGGTACCCGAGGTTCCGCCGGAGACTCTCATAACGTTTACATCGTAGGAGATACCCCCAATCGTGATTGTGTCCTGGTCAACACAGGTGTAGGTTAGCGTGCCATTTGCGCTGAAGCCTGATGAGCCGAAGCCCGCTACATCAAAGGATATCGCGTAGGTCCAATAGTCCCCTCTGCTTCGGTCCACGGCTGCAGCTGGGACAGCTGCAAGGGCTATCATCAATAGGACGCAGACAACGCTAGTTGGAGCGTTCATTGAGATCATTCGCAAACCTTCACCTTTCCTCTAGTCTTCCCGGGAACGTGGGAACTCAGTCGGCGGACATATAGCTTTCCCGCAGAATCTCGGCAACTCTTGGCATTGGACCACATCTGGCCTGGTGTGCCCATTTTATCGCTGCGGACGAAAAGTATTAAGAATGACGATTCGAATCCGCCCAAAGACGAGGGATGCCCGGCGGGACGAGAACCGCCGTTGGGATGAGGACTCGCCAAGGACTTGGGACCATGCCTGAAGGACTATCGATGTACGCGGAGAAGGTCTATAACGCGATGAAGAATGCGGGGATAGACAGCGAAGAGAAGATGGCCAACGCCGAAAAGATCGTGGGCCTGACGAAAGCCCCGAAGAACTTCGTGCTCAGAGCTCTGGATGAGCTTCAGTCCAAGGGTTTGGCGAAACGTAGGGCGAGAGAGAAGGCTGCGGGATACTACCTGATCATAAAGCCGTAGGCCCTCGGGATTCTTCGATGCCCTCTGGGTTTCCCATAAGGCATTCGTGAACTATCTGGCCTCAACAGAGGTCAGCAAGACATATATTATCGTACAGTCTAGCCCGTCGCAAGTGCTCCGATGCCTGAAGAGTTCACGGTGACGCCCTACAAGGTCACGGGCGAGATCGACTATGATGTCTTGATCGAGAGGTTCGGGACGAAGCGCATCGACGAGCAGCTTCTTGCGCGATTTGCGAAGTATGGACCTCTTCACCACATGCTCAGACGACAGATATTCTACTCGCATAGGGACCTGGAGTGGTTGCTCGACGAATACGACAAGGGTAACAAGTTCACACTATACACCGGCAGAGGGCCGTCGGGCCCGATACACCTCGGCCACCTGATGCCGTGGGCGTTCACCAAGTACCTTCAGGACACCTTCAAGGTGAAGCTGTGGTTCCAGCTCACAGATGATGAGAAGTTCATGTTCTACGACCACTTGACTTTGGATGAGTGCAAGAGGTGGGGCTACGAAAACGCCTTGGACATCATCGCGCTCGGATTCGACCCCAAGCTGACGAACATCTTCCTCGACACCGAGTACATCAAGACGATGTATCCGTTGGCAGTCAAGGCAGC
>JBGQAM010000033.1:0-18738 GCA_041494275.1 Thermoplasmata archaeon
GAAAAGGGATTGTTGGACACTCTGCGTTCTTTTTGTTAATCCAAAATCGTAAATTGTTAAATACCATAAACATGGTATTTACAAAGCCGAATATTTCACGGTAATTTGTATAAAAAATTATACACATGAAATTCAACAACATCCTGGAGCAGGTCAACAGGATAAACGGGCTGACCTCCTCGATGCTGGAGATGTCGAGGCTGCAGAACAAGACTCTGTCGCTGGACTTCGAGCCAGTAAACATCGCTATGGTCACGAAAGAGGTAGTGGAGGACCTGGACCGTGAGATTAAGACCAAGAACCACACGGTGGCCGTGCTCTTCGGTGCCGAGCTTCCCATGGTCCAGGCGGACAGACTGAGGGCACACGACGTCATCGAGAACCTCGTGAGCAACGCGGTGAAGTACACGGATCCAGGCGGCAAGATCACGATCGGTGCCGACATACTCGGGGGCAAGGTCCACCTATGGGTGAAGGACAACGGGGTCGGGATATCTGAGGAGGACCACGACAAGCTTTTTGACAGATTCTTCCTTGCGGACGCGAGCTTGATGCGGGCCGACGGCCGAGTCGGAATAGGCCTCTACACGAGCAGGGAGATCGTCAAGAGGCACGGTGGGGAGATTTGGTTCGAGAGCAAGAAGGGCGCGGGGAGCACGTTCCACCTGACCCTGCCTCTGAAGAAGATTACATAATCAATTCAAGACAGGTTCAATGCTTACTAGTTTTGCACTTTAATACAACAATAGTGGGAATAGATGTTCAAAAGGGTTTAGTTGTGCCCGAGATTCCGATTCTAGATCTCGCAGGACAACTTCTCGAACACCTCAGGGGACGGCCAAGACGGGTCCTCGGTGAGATACTTGTGCATGGCCTTCGCCGCGCGCTTCCCGTCTCCCATGGCGAGAATCACGGTCGCAGCGCCGGAGGCGATATCTCCACCCGCGAACACACCCTTCTTCGAGGTCCTGCCCTCGGGGTCGACGGCTATCGTGCCCTCCTTGGTGGTCTTCAGGTCTGGGGTGGTCATCGGGACCAGCGGGTTCGGACTCTGGCCGATTGCGATCAGGACCGTCTGAGCATCGATCAGGAACTCCGAGCCGGGGATCTTGATCGGTCTCCTTCTCCCGGATGCGTCCGGCTCGCCCAGCTGCATGCGGATGGCCTTGACCTGCTTCACGTTCCCGCACTCGTCTCCGATGAACTCCAGCGGCGCAGCGAGCAGTTCGAACCTGACACCCTCCTCTTTGGCGTGGTGCACTTCCTCCCGTCTTGCTGGTAGCTCGGCATCGGATCTCCTGTAGAGGATGACCGATTCCTTGCAGCCTAGCCTGAGCGAGGTCCTTGCGCAGTCCATCGCGACGTTGCCGCCGCCGATTGTGACCACGCGTTCGCCCACGCGTATCGGGGTGTCGAACTCGGGGAACTTGTAGCCCTTCATCAGATTGACCCTGGTGAGGTACTCGTTCGCGGACATGATGCCGTTCAGGTTCTCGCCCTTCAGGTTCGTCCAGTCAGGAAGACCTGCGCCAGTTCCAACAAACACCGCGTCATAGTCCTGCATGAGCTCTTCGACCGTTTCGAGCTTGCCGACGACGAAGTCGTTGTGTATTTCGACGCCCATCCGCTTGATGTAGTCGACCTCTGCTCTCACGATATCCTTGGGCAGCCTGAACTCCGGGATTCCGTATATGAGGACTCCGCCGCAGTACTGGAGTGCCTCGAAGACGGTGACCTTGTGACCCAGCCTTGCGAGATCGCCCGCGACTGTCAGGCCTGCTGGCCCACCGCCGACGACAGCGACCTTTTTGCCTGAAGGTGGAGGGACTTCTATCTTTCCGGTCTTCCCTTGTTTCCTCTCCCAATCGGCAAGGTATCTCTCGAGCCTGCCGATTCCGACGGGCTCGTTCTTCTTGCCGACGACGCAGACTCCCTCGCACTGGTTCTCGTACGGGCATACCCTGCCGCAGACGGCTGGCAGGTTCTGCTTCTCCCTGACGATCCTGATGGCTTCTTCGAAGTTCCCTTCTTGGACCTTCTTGATGAATGATGGGATGTCGATCTCGACGGGGCATCCGTCCATGCAGACCTTCCTGTTGGGGCTGCGCTTGCACTGAAGGCATCTCTGCGCCTCAGCGATGGCCGTCTGGGCGTCCTGACCGAGCGGGACTTCGTTGAAGTTGTGAACTCGCTCCTTCGGGTCCTGCTCGGGCATCGGGTACTTCTTGGGGACGATCTTCTTGGGCTTCTTCGCCTCCTCTGCCATCTACTTCGCCTCCTGGAATCTCTTCAGAGCGATTTGCTCCTCGGGGATGTACCTCTTGTTCCTGGCGGTGAGGTTGTCGAAATCGACCTTGTGGCCGTCGAACTCGGGGCCGTCGACGCATCCGAACTTGGTCTCGCCCGCGATGATGACTCTGCACGAGCCACACATGCCGGTGCCGTCGACCATGATCGGGTTGAGGCTCACGACGGTCGGGATGTTATATGGCTTCGTGATGTTCGCGATGACCTTCATCATAATGATCGGGCCGACCGCATAGACGAGATCAATCTTCTTGTTCTCCGCGATGAGCTTCTTCAGGATGTCGCTGACGAACCCGTGGTGACCCTTGGAGCCGTCATCCGTGCACACGAAGAACTCATTGCTGACGGACTGTATCTCCTTCTCGTACATCAGCAGCTTCTCGTTCCTCGCGCCGACAATGTTGATCGTGTGATTCCCAGACTGCTTGAACGCGCGCACGACTGGGTACATCAGAGCCAGACCGATGCCGCCGCCGATGCTGACGACGTTCCCGTACTGCTTCAGATGAGTCGGGAGTCCCAAGGGGCCGACGAGGCTGAAGACGCTGTCCCCGGCCTTCATCTTGCCGAGCTCCTTCGTGGTCTTGCCGACCTCCAGTGCCGCGATCGTGACCGTTCCCTTCTCCGGGGAGAAGTCCGCCATCGTGAGTGGGACCCTCTCGCCGTGCTCAGTCGGCGTCACCATGACGAACTGACCCGCCTTCGCCTTCTTTGCGATGTGAGGCGCGCGGATCTCTAGTCTTATGACATCCGGTGTGAGCTTCTCTGATTTCACTATCTCGTACATTTGAACACTCTTCCCGCCCTCGGCCAGAGAACACTGTCCGAGGCGCTGGAACGAGGCCGTGATGCCTGTTGGTCGCGTGATTAAAACGTCCATATTTAAGCTTGCTGTCACTACGATTGACTAGGGCAGTTCTTTCGGATGAAACGTGACGTTCCACATTCGAATTTAGAAACATTTTGGAAAAAGATTGCAGCCTTTTGAAAAGCGGTCCGTCCAACCAAGTGCCGATAACCTAGTCGCCGGTCTCCTGCATCTGCACTGTCCCCGCGAGAGTGACCATCGGCACTGCCTCGATCTTCCTATAGACATCTTCCGGCGGTTTGCTCACGCCATCAACCTTGAGCAGGTATCCTTCGACTGATATGCCAAACAGTCTCTCGTTCTCGTTGAGATGCGGCAGGATGAGTCTCCAGTCTGCTTCGGTGACTCGCGATATCCTTCCGCCGTTCAGCTGTTCATCTCCGACCATCTTCCTGGGGTCTCGAACGTATATTGCGCCACCCGACGCGAGCGAGAACAGGTTGCCTCCCGGATACGGAGCCGGTAGGTCCACTGGCTTTCCCTTGCCATCGAAAGTCAATCCGTTCAGAACGACGAAACCCCCGCCGTACAACGGGTTCCCTGCCATGAACGATTCTGCCAGGTAGTCCAAACAGGTTCCGTTTATCACGACCTTTGGTTTCCCGACAGCATTGATGAGAGGCCTGCCCGCAGCATTGCCCAGAACGTATGCTTCTCCGCCCTTCGCGCCGTACAGGAACGTCTGGCCGACATCGCCGTGGACGACGAGCTTGCCATCGCTGAGAATCTGTCCAAGCTGATCCTGCCCGTTCGCGTGGACAACAACCTCCGCGCCGTCCAGTCCCGAACCGAGATAGTCCCCAGGGCTTCCGTACACATCTATCTTGAAGCCTTTCGTCCTCGGCCCTAGGCCTGCGCCGACGAATCTCTGGCCGTGGATACCGATGATGACAACGCGGTTCCATCCCAGTTCCCTTGCCTGCTTGATCAGGAATGAAACTCCATCGTCGCCCTCCATCGGGAAGCCGAAACAGTCTATCACGAGTCTGTCATAGGGGGACTCGCATTTGCGGAGCTTGTCCCTGTTCTTGAGATCTACCAGGGAATAAAGGGTGTGGTCGCCCTTCTCAATTCGCTTCGACGATCTCAGAATCCTCTCGATGGCCTCGTTGGCCTTCTTGTTGATCCTGCTTCGCCTGAACTTGCCCGAAGAATACTTGCTGTCGATGACCATTGTGAGGAGATCAATGGACTCTTCCGCGGTCGCATCGTTCTTTGTCGCCTGTTGAACGATGTACGAGAAAACGCCGTTCAGCTCCGAACCAGAGAGTTCGCCAAGCTTGCCGACGAGCAGGTTGAACGCGCCTTTCGGATTCCTTCTCGACACCAAATCCTTCCCGAGGCTGCTCGCCTTTGGCTTGCTGGGCAAAGGCTCTGCAAGCGCGAGGTCGTCCTCCTTGTTCCAGTCCATCGACGGGCTGGTGACCGGCGTGCCGAATTTGTTGGTGCAGATGAGCCTCATGCCTTCCGCTGGGTTCTTCTCAGGATACAGGCTGAAGATGAACGCCCCGCCGTCCGTGTGGCTTCCTCCCCTGGCATTCCAGTACATGTCCGCATATCCTGGCACTGATGGGAACTCGGACGACACGCTCTTCAGAACGGCGTCGATCGCTTGTTTCTCGGAAGCTATCACCCCCAGCTGAATGCCGCCGTCGACCAGCGCGAAGACCTGTGGCCTCAGCATCGATGTGTCCGTGATGCCCATCAGCTGGAACTTGTCGTCGTAGAAACAGTTCCTGCCGATGATGAAGAACCACGGACCGTCCGGGGAGCCGTGCATGTGTGTTGCCTGGATCGCCCTGTAGACCTTGCGCTTCTCCTCCGGAAGCAGCGTGAAATCGCGCTCGGTCGTGGGGGCAAGAGCCTCGATGATGTACTCGAGCGGATAGCCATAGGCTCTGTTCAGGACATCGAATAGGAGAACCGAGACTTCTGTGTCCGTGAGGAACAACGGCACGACGTTTCTTTGGGCGAGGTACTCGGAGACTGAGTGGTAGTTCGCGAAATCCCCGTTGTGCACCAAAGCTTCATCGAGGCCGACGAATGGGTGAGCGCCTCCCGGGTGCCAGACTCTGCCCTTGGTCGGATACCTCTGGTGCCCGATCCAAATATGTGCCTTGAGGTCTTCGAGTCCGTAGTATCTTATCACGTCCTCAGCGTACCCGACGATCTTCATCACGATCATGTTCCTCCCGTGGGACATGACGAATGCTGACATGTCGGATGTCGCGTAGTACTTCTTGTTGATCTTGAAGCTGGTCTGATAGACGAACTCATCCTCTGCCTTGCGCGGATCGAGCTTCTCGAGCTTGTTCTTCTTGATGAAGTCGTCGAGAGACTCTTTCTTGGCCCTGCAGAAGTACCTCCACACTTCCGGCGGAGCGACCTCCAGGGAGGAGAGCAGAGTCTTGTCCGTGCTCGCCTCCACCTTGTACTTCTTCTCCACCCTGTAGTTTGGCTTGATGAATTCATCCTCAAGGGCGTCTCGGGTTGCGGGCTTGATGTACGCGACCTGGATCAGGTAGTCCTCTTCCAGGACTCTCTTGGTCACTCCCATCTGATCGGGTGAGAGTCCGACTGCCGCAATCCCTCCGCCTTTTCCGTTCCCTCTGTTGTGCATCTGCACCAGCGGACCGAGCAAGTGCTTGCCGGCAAGAGGCACGGTGCTCGCGATGCCGACGACCCCGCAGCCGCCTTCCGCTTCTTGAGAGCTGGTCGGTCCGAGGGATCTGGAGGAGGCCATCCACTCGCGTGAATTAATCAAGGCATTGGTCTCGTCAATCATCTGCCCACCTCCTTGGACGGATTGCCTGTCCGCCTCAACAGGTCGGTCCGCCCACGCAATTCCGCGATATCGGACATCTCGAACCTGGAAAGGAGCTCGCACCACTGGAGCCACCACGCATTGTAGAGGTTGGATATCCTTTGAGCGCCCCAGTCCGCGTCGGTCAACTTGTCTAGGATGGGGTCTGTGGTTGCTATACCACGAGGACAGCCTCGGCCGCTCTCGCAGTTGCCGCATCTCACGCATCCAAGAGCGACAAGATCTGCAGTTCCGATGACCGCGCCGTCGGCTCCCAGCGCGATCGCCTTGGCGACATCCATCGCGGTCCTGAGGCCTCCGCTCGCGAGCAGTGTGATCTTGTCCCTGATCCCTTCGTTCACAAGGAACCTGTGGACTTTCGGGATCGCATACTCGATCGGCATCGCGATGTTCTTCTTGGCTATCTCAGGCGCGGCACCGGTCCCGCCGTAGCCGCCATCCAGGTGCACTATGTGCGCTCCAGCATAGTAGCTGCCGACTGAAACCATGTCGACATCGTTCGGGGTTGAGACCTTGACCGCCAATAACGCCGACGGGTTTATTGCATGCGCCCAGTCCAAGTGCTTCTTGTGATCCTCGACCGAGTAGACGCTGTGGAACGGGAAGGGCGAGAACAAGCTAGTGTAAGGCACGGCCTCTCGCATTCTAGCTACATCCGGCGTATTCTTGTCGTGGAGCAGGTGACCTCCCAGCCCGGGTTTCGCTCCTTGAGCGTACTTGAACTCGACGATCCTTGTGCGCTGGACAGTCTCCTCGCGGACTCCGAACAGACCTGTGGCGATCTGTGTGATGACGTGATCCTTGTACGGAACGAGCGCGTCCGGATAGCCTCCTTCTCCAGTGCAAGTGAATGTGCTCCACTTCTTCGCAGCCTTTGCGCGAGAGACCATCGTGGGAACACTCACGGAGCCGAAGGACATCCCCCCGCCGTAGATCGGGATCGGTATCCTGATCGCAACTCCCGAGTCGCGCCTGTTGAGATCGATTGCAGTGCAAATCTCGCTCGGCTCGAATTTCCCTTTTTGTTCGGGCAACTGGAACTGCAGGCTGTCGAATCCTCCGCCCGAAGCCCCGACGTTCCCTGGATGATCGAGAGCCAACGGTCTTCCGGTCTCGGCCATGGCCCATGTGGCAAGTATCATCTCAGAGGTCCAACGGGGGTCGCCCAGACTGACAAAGGTCTCGCTTGTCTTCACTGATAGCGAATTGGTCGGACAGTTCGCCACACAGAAGAAGTAGTTGACCTCGCACGACGGCCCGATGCATTTTCTGTCGTCAGGCGGGAGTATCTTCACATGCCCCTCAATGCGCTTGTGAACTCCATATGGACACAAGCTCGCGCACATACCACACGATATGCAGGTGCCCGCCCTATTCACCGTGAATCGGTTCACGAACTTCAGATGCTCGGAAGGGATCAGAGCGGCCTCCGGAAGGTCCTCGGGGCAAGCCTTCCCAGACTCAGCCATTCGTCTCACCTCCTTCGATCTCCGAGAATGCCTCTTGTTCGACGTCCTCGTAGAAGATCGCCCTGCCGAACTCCCCCCTCAGCCTTCGGACTTCTCTGAGGCCCATAGCTCCGAGGACTTCGAGAAGCTGGTCTCTCCAGGCACCGATCAGGTTGGTGACGCGCCCTTCGATCCAGTCAGCTGGTGAACTATGCAGGTTGATCGGGCACGAGCCTGTGGAGCAGCTCATGCAGTCTCTGCACTCCAGAGCGACGACGAGCGCTTTCTCGATGGCAACGACGTCTGCGCCACAGATGATGGTCTTTGGAACGTGTTCCGCTGCGGCTATGCCGCCTCCCGCGATGATGGTGATCTGGTCCCGCACAGCCTTTGAGACCATGGCTTTGTGAATTGCCCGCAAGCTGTCTTTGGCATGTCTCCCGTCGTTCCTGTCGAGCTCAGCGCTTTCCTCATCGTACAGCACGTGAGCTACGTCTATCTTGCCCCGGACGAGCTCGAGAATCTTTTCCTCGATGCCTTTGCCGGCCTCCATCCTGAAGGAGAGCACGATCTCGGGAAATCTTGACCTGAACAAGTTCGCGTCCCCTCTCCACCCAGATCCGTACTGCAGCTCGACCATCCGGACACCCTTCGGAATCTCGATGGTGCGTATGTCCGTACCCAGGGGGAACACCGGCACGAAATGACTGTTGATCTCTGCGGACGCTTGCGACGGAAGAGATCCAGAGGAGGCGAGGAGGAGGGTGCCCAGATGCTTTGCGGCATGTGCGAAGCCGACCAGAATGTCGTCACTCACGGAGCGCAGCCTGGTCGTATCCATGATGACAGGGATCGGCAGTTCGACGATGGGCGGCATCTCTGTGAGGACATGTCCGTCCTTGCTGAACTCAAGCAAGGCAGGTTTCCTTCCGATGTCGACGCTAGTGGAGATGAATTCCCTTCCGTGGATCCCGTCCCGAGTGGGCCTTACAATCTCAGACATATCGGTCCACATGCCATCATAGCCCGGTCCAGCGAACATGCCGCGGTAGCCAGCGCCTAGGACGGGGATCTTGCCTGTCTCCGCTTCGCCCCAGATCGTCGCGATCCTGAGCGGGCTCCAGATCCCATGCCCCAAAGACTTGTACTCCGGGCCCGGAGTCATTGTCAGTGATCTCTGAGGACAATCCTGTATGCATCTGAAGCAGTTCTTGCAGAGCTGATTGATCGGGTCCGCCATCTTGCGCGGATCAAGCTCGGCCCTCTTGTGCACGCCGTAGATGCAAGCCCTCTCGCACTTTCCGCAATTGACGCAATTGTCAGCACGGATTATCACGAACTTCGGAACTGGGGACGCTCTACCCTGGACTGTGGTGATTGGGATGTGGTACCGTTCATACATCTGACGCGCCACCTCCCATCCCGTGTTTCGGAGCACCGATGACGAGTCCCCGTTCGACCAGCTTGTCATACTCTGGCATGTTCTCCGCATAACGAATGAACTTCTCAATTTCCTGCGCGTCCTTGCCGTGCATCTGCTCGAGTTCCTTCTCGAGCGCCTCGTAGGCCGACACGAGCTCGAGCTTCGATTGGCAGACCTGTTCGCAGGCCTTGCATTTCATGCAGAGGAATATCCTGTCGGAGTGCTCCTTTGAAATCCTGGAACCGCGCGCAATCGCCTTGATCGCCAACAGCTTCCCTCTGCCAGTCACCCTCTCATCGTTCACCACCAGGTAGGCTGGGCAAACGCTCACGCATGCGCCGCACATTGCGCACTCATCCGCTATCCTGAGAAGCTCGGTACGCGACTTTGGCTTCAGTCTCCTGGCAGCGAAGCGATATCCCATCCGCATGAACCGCATGGTGATGGGAGAGAATATCCGCATCGTCTTGAGAACAGGCCTCATGAGTCTCGGATTGAAGGCAATGCTAGCGAGGCCTCCGAACCTCCCTGAGAGCGAGAAGTACTTGCCAGAGTTCATGACATCATTTGGGTCCAGGGCGGCTTTGGCTTTGCGGAGGCGATCGACGCGCGCCCGATCTTCAGCATTCGAGAACGGATGATTCCAAATGCCAACGGAATACGGTTTCGCGCCGCTGTCTATCAGCATCGAAGTGAGAAGCATGGACTTGAGCGCGTCCAGAGTGTAGCCAATCGTGTTACCCTGGTCGGTCACATAGTAGCACAACAAGAGACCATTGCCGTTGCTGAGGAAATGGACTTCGAAGAGCGGCTCGAGTCCGAGCTCGTGGCAGAGACCAATCGCTTTTGACAGAACATCCGAAAGGATATTCAGAGGAACCGTGACCTCGGACCCGAGCATGCCCGGTCCGAACTTCCGAACCTTCATCGGGAAGTACCGCTCGTTCCACATGTACCGCGCGAGGTACTCCTTCTCCTCTTTGATGCCCGCATTCTTCAGATGATCCTGGAACAAGTGCTCTGATTCATCGTTCTCAACGCTCACAATGATCGCATCGGATGCCGGAAAGCGGTTCTGGCCCAAGGCTCGGTTGATCATGGAGAATTTGGCGGCACTCTCGTACACTATGTGAGCAGGATGGACTTGGCTGATCGCGAGCGCATATGCGAAGCTCAACGCGCTCTTGGACCCGTCGAAGAATATCAGGTGTGGTTTGGACTTTCTCGGTATCTCACGGGCGGTGAGAGTCACGCCAGTAATCACTCCGAGCTGCCCTTCGCTTCCGAACAAGGCTTGGAACAACGGGTCATTGCTCTCAATCGTCCTCTTTGAACCGTCTTGGGTCACGAGCTCGATGGACGAAACGACGGAGCTGAGATGACCTTTGGAGAAACTGTTCAATCCCATGCCGCCCGTGGAAACCCAGCCAGCGACGGTCGAGAACTTGCTCGAAGGACTCGTGCTCAGGGACAGGCCATGCTTCTGCAGCTCGTGGTCAAGGTCAGCCCATCTCACGCCCGCCTCGACTGTGACCTTCTTGGAAGGAACATCGATGCCCAAGATTCTGTCCATGCCGGAGACATCAATCACGATACCTCCAGAAACGGGGACCGAGCCGCCGAACGGCGACGATCCAGATCCTCTAGGAATGACTGTCACGCCGTTGGAGGACGCAAACCGAACGACCGCGGAGACCGCCTCAGCTGACTTCGCAAGAACGACCGCATCAGGGATCGAACTGAACATGATTTCTCGCAGAAAACGCGGGATCTCAGATTGGTCGCGGGAATAGAGTGCCCGCTCGGCGAATGTGGATACTACACGCATGTCTTTGACCCCGAGCGCGATAATCTTTGATGCAATGACGCCCTCGGTTCGTTCAGCTTTTGGAGAGAACTCTGTCGGAGGAGCGAGAGGAGGCGCCGTACCAGGGTAAATAGCCCGGCCTACACCTCCATCAACCATGTGCATCCCCCCTCAGGAACCCTTGGCCCTCAAAGTCCCTTCCGGAAATCGAGCGCGAGCACCTTGAACCCACTGCTCCGGTAGGGAGCAGACCTCCATGCGGAGTGTCCTTGCAGGTTTCAACGGCTCTGTGCTCCTTGAACAGGTAACGCCGAACGCACGGGAATATATATAGCTGTTTCCCAGCCCAGGAAATGCAGGTTTGACCTCCTGATGGCAGCTGGGAAGAGGGTAATCGGCAAATTGGCTGGATTTCGTGTCCAGTAACGGAGAAGATTATTAATAGTGTCAGTTACAGTCGCTGAATCAGCACTAGTTGTGCCGAGTGATACGACAAGCCGAACATCGCTGATGTTTTGAAGCCGATAGTTTGACTCGCGTGATAGCCGGAGACAATTGTGCGCAAAGGAAGAATAGACATGGAAGAGAGCGTTGGACAAAGCTCGGAAGAGCCAGCTAGCGTAGAGACGAAAATCAAAGACCTCACGCCACAATCTAAGAGAGTGGACGTATTGGCCAAGTGCCTTGAGGTCAGCGAGCCAAAGGACATCCCCGGCAAGTTCGGGAACTCCAGAAAGGTCGCAGAGGCGAGTGTAGCGGATGAGACGGGTGCAATAATCCTCTCACTGTGGGACAACCAGATCGGAAGCATTGTCAAGGACGATGTCATGGAGATCAAGAACGGGTATGTCTCGCTTGTTAGGGGACACATGCGCTTGAACGTCGGCAAGTACGGCCAGCTCAACAAGAGCGACAAGCCACTTGAAGGCGCGAGCACCGCACTGAACATGAGCGACAAGGAGTACGAACAGGAGCGCAGAAGCTTCGGCGGAGGCGGCGGAAGCAGAGGCGGAAGCCGCGGCGGATACGGTGGCGGCGGTCGCGACAGACGCGGCGGCTACGGCGACAGAGGCGGAGACAGAGAAGGCGGCGGCGACAGACCCAGCTACATGAACAAGGGCCGCAGGCGATTCTAAGACCGCTTCGCGTTGCTGATACAGTTCATCCAACAAGGATGCGCTGGAGAAAACCCCTTAACTTTTCGGTTTTTCATTTTTCGTTCAGTGTGACTGTACAGAAGAGGCGGGAACGCCGAACTTCGACGGGTGGTCCTTCTCAGGTCCCACCATCCTGCCGAACAGCAAATACGCGAAGCTCGTCGAGATGCCGAATACCCCGAAGAACACCCAGAGGTAGGCGCTCTGCGCTCCGAGCGCGCCCAACAACCACATCCCGACCAGCATACCCGCGCCCATGCCGAGCGTCTGGACGAAACCGGAGAATCCCATGTAGATGCCCCTCTTGTCCTCCGGGGACATGTCCGCTATGATGGCTGAGAGGATGGACATGTAGAGGAGCTCGCCAATGGTCATGATGACTATGAACACTATCATCTCAGGCAATCCCGTGGCAAAGAACAGAAGGCCCACGCCTGCAGAGCTCACGAGCTGCCCGACCATTAACACCAAAGACCTCCTGAGTTTGACAGCTCTGGACGTGACCCATAGCTGAAGCAGGACTATCATCACTCCGCTGATTGCCCACAGAATTCCAGGGTCTGATTCAGGCATTCGGAGGTCCCTTGTGACATAGACTGGGAAGGCTGACATGAACTGGGTCGAGTAGAACCAGAACACGCCACTCATCACGCATATGAGCAGAAAGGGCTTGTTCTTCCTGACTTCCGCAACCTTTCCGAAGGTCACCGCTTCACCGGTTGAGTCGGGTTTCGTCTCAGGTATGAAGAAGAAGTTCATGGTGAAGGCACCTACGAGGATCACGGCACCAAATATGAACAACTCTTTTATCGAGGCGCTAGCTACGATTGCCGCTCCAGCAGCAGGACCGAATATGAAGCCCACATTCCAGGCGATCCTCTGAGTGCTGTAAGCATGAGGTCTCTGCTCAGACGGAATGACATCCGCAATCATCGCGCTCGCGGCCGGCATGTAGAGCGAGCCGACAAATGAGTCTGCGAGTGCGATCGCGAGCAGAGAAACGAAGTTGAATGCGAAGAAATACATCAGAACCGTGATTGACATCAGACCTAGGCTGATGAGCAGGACTGTCCTCCTACCGATCTTGTCTGCCAGCATGCCCCCGAATATCGCCCCAGGGATCCCCGAGAGAGTGTACCCCATGAGGACCACGCCCGCCGCGGCATCAGAGATTCTGATGTCAGCTGTCATATATATCGTCAGATAGGGGATGATGAGGCCGAAGGCCATGTTCTCGATCAGGGCGCTCGCTACCAGCACCTTGAACGCTCTGGGATATGCCCTGAGAGTCTCGAACATCGATCGTTCACCTTGGCCCCGTTCGATCAGAGAAAGGATCATCCACTGGAGGCCAATGGGTTAATTACTCCTCTCCCAATCTCGGTTCTTGGAGCGGGAGAATGGCGGTTGCCCAGATAAGCATTCTGTCCAGGAGTGACATAGAACTTGTGCACCAGAAGACCCTCAGCATCCTGGAGAATCCGGGCGTGAGCGTCCGCAGCGAGAGAGCCCTGAGCGTCCTCGAGAACGGAGGAGCGAAGTTAGACAGAAAGGCCATGCGCGCAAGCATTCCAGAAAGCCTCGTGAAGGAAACCCTGAGAAAGCTCCCGAAAACTGTAAAGTTGTGCGCGCGGAATCCGAAGCAGGACATGCAGGCTCCGAAGATCGGGCCGCCATACATGGCCACGAACGGCACCGCAGTGTACATGACCGAGCTCGAGACAGGAGAGCGGCACACCACCCTCGGAAGAGATCTCAAAGATTTCATGGTGCTCTGCGACGCAATGGATCCGCTCGACTACGTTTGGCCGATTGTGACCGCGCATGATGCCCCTGTCAAGACGCACGCCTTGAGCGAACTCACGATCTCGCTTCTCAATACGACCAAGCATGTTCAGGGCGAAGCAATGTCGGCTGAGGAAGCGAGAGCGGAAGTCGAGGTCGCCGCGGCGATCGCAGGCGGGAAGGACGCACTCGCGAGGAGGCCGTTGTTCTCCGTCATCCAATGTCCCATTTGCCCGCTTGAGTTCGAAAAGGGTTCGATCGAAGCTGTCATGGAATTCGCCAGTGCGGGAATACCAGTTGTCTCGATGTCAATGGCATTGACGGGACTTACATCCCCGGTCACGCTTGCGTCGACCATAGCGATCGTCAATGCAGAGAACCTTGCGAGCTTCGCCATCTCGCAGATGACCAAGGCGGGAGCGCCCGTCGTGTACAGCTCGGAATCCACTTCGCCGAACATGAAGACCGGAGAGATACACTATGGTGCGGTCGAGGAGGCTTTGATTGCAGCAGCGGTCGCGCAGATGGCAAAGCATTATGGAGCATCCACTATGGTCGGAGGATTCGGCGTTGGGCTGGGAGGGGAATCACCCGGGATCTACTTCGACCCCGCGGAGCTTGTGTTCACGAGCAACACTTCCCTGGCTTTGACGGACTTCGCATCAGGGATAGGCGGGCTCGATCAGGCCAAGGGGGCGTCGCTGGAACAGATAGTGATCGATTGCGATCTATGGGAGAACGTCCGAGAGCTGAGAAGAGACGTTCCTCTGGACGATGCTCATTTCGCAATCGACCTCATAAGATCGGTTGGCCCTGGAGGCAACTTCCTGAAGGAGATCCACACGGCGAGGAATATGAGGAGAGAGCTCTTCATTCAGACTCAAGAGAAATCAGACAACCTTGCACTATACCGTCTGAACAAAGATCGCAGAGATATGGTCGCGAAAGCGAAAGGGCGTGTGAAGAAGATCTTGTCGACCCACGTTCCCGAGCAGGTGGACATACAGACCAAGAAGGAAGTGGACAGCATCTTGAGGAGATACAATCTCTGAACTGATCAGACTCTCACTTCGTCGGCATGATCGATTCGACGAACTTCTGCCACCTCTTCGCATCCTCGATCCTGGTCAGTAGATCGCTCTTCCGGAACTCCGCCTTCTCAAGCGTCTCGACTGAACGAAGCTCGTCTATGGCCCTCAGAAGACCGCAGGTCTCTTCGAGTAACTCCTTCGCTGAGTTCAACGTCATCGGGTCATGCGCGAGTTTCTTCTCGAGCTCGCGCTCCTTCGCCTTGAGATGACGGATCAGTTCGTTGACTTGAGCGATATCTTCAGGAGTGAGCTTCTCCTTGCTGGTGAGATTGTATACGACTTCTCGAAGATCGATCTCCGAGTCGCCGATCATCTCATGTTCCGGAATCAGCATTCCGACCCAGTAGACGAGTGAGTGTATGCGGGCTATCATCTTCGCCCTGTCCTCGCCAGTAAGGAGCGATCTGGCCTCGATGCCTTCGGTTTCCCTCGCCGTCTTCGTGGCGGAATCACCTGTCATCAGAGTCTGGGGATAACACTTCGTGCCTTTAGCGGTTTTCACGAAAACCAGGGAACGCTCCTAGGAATCCGCTGGAAAAGGGTTTGAATTGGAGTATCATTCCTTGGCGATCCGCTGGAACGCTTGGTCTGATATCTCCAGCGACTTCTCGACGTCTTCTTTCGAGTGGACCAAGGAAGTGAAGAAGTGCTCATCAGCATGCGGAACGCCGAAGAACACGCCCTTTCCAAGAGAGTACATGAACCAGTGCTTCCACTTCTCAGGGTCGACATTGAACGCGTCCCGCCAAGTCCTTATCTCGTGGTCCGTGAAGTACATCTGACCCAGGGAGCCCACGGATTCGACCCATACATCCACTCCTCTGTCCTGGGCCACGTCTCTCAGGCCGTGGAACAGCGAGTCGCCGATCCTGTCGATCTTCGAGTATGTCCCGGCCTTGGATAAGATCTCGAGGGTTGTGAGGCCCGCGGTCACTGACACTGGATGTGCGTTGTATGTCCCGCCGTGGTAGACGTTTCCGCCCTCCTTGGGGATGATCTCCTCCATTATCTCCCTCTTTCCCCCGAAGCCGGCCAGCTGATACCCGCCTCCTGCGATCTTGGCTATCGAAGTGATATCCGGCTTCACATCGTATCTCTCCTGAGCTCCGCCAAAAGCGACTCTGAACCCGGTGAGGACCTCGTCGAAGATCAGCACGATTCCGAGACTCTTGGTGAGCTTCCTGAGCTTCTTGAGGTAGTTGTCCCTTGGCACGAAGCACCCGCCGCCTGCTTGCACGGGTTCGATGATGACTGCTGCGAGGTCGTCTGCATTCTTTGTGAGGACCTCCTCAGTGACGCCCCAGTCGTTGAATGGATAGATCACCAGCAAGTCTGAGATGCTCTTCGGAATGCCCTTGCCGAATGGAATGGCAGGTTGGCATCTGCTGTCCTTCAGTTTGTCCGGTGGAATGTCGACACACTGCAGAGCATAGTCATGGCCGCCATGGTACGAACCCTCTGCCTTAGCGACTTTCTCCTTGCCCGTGTATGCCCTCGCGACTCTGAGCGGATGCATCGTTGCCTCCGTTCCCGAGTTCGCGAACCTGAACATCTCGATGGACGGCATAGCCTTTTTGACCATGCTCACGTACTCTAGAGCCAGCTCACCGGAGGCACCGAACATCGTTCCTTTGTCGACCTGCTCTTTGACCGCCCGGATGACCGCCGGATTGTTGTGCCCGAGTATCATCGGGCCGTAGCCGAGCGCGTAGTCGATTATCCTGTTCCCATCGATGTCCCACAAATATGCGCCCTTCGCGCGCTTCACATAGAACGGATACGGCTCGAAGAACCGGACGTTGCTCTCCACCCCGGACGGTATCAGTCTCTTCGCTTTGTCGAAGTGCGCTTTCGACTTGCTCGTCCTAGCCACATACTCCTTCTCGTAACTTGCATGTGCTACCATGTTGCACTACCTCGCATGTTCTAGAAGGACCACTTGGAAAAGCCCAGCACCATTTTCGGCAGTATCAAAGAACATTGACCCACACGGATAATGCCATAGCCTTGGGCAGTCCTCTGCGCAGCTCCGAAATGAGAGGACTCATAGAAAAGGATTGCTGAGCTGGTCAAGATGCGAATCGAGAGAAACGGTTATGTGTTCAACAGAAGCTGTACTCATGGATGACTGCCGAGGCGGACCTCCGAGAGAAGGCCAAGGAACTAGGCATACACCTCATTGGATTCTCCGCGATCGAGAAGACATCATATGCGGAAATCGTCCGATCGAGGATATCCCAAGGACTGATCCCCAAGGAAATTGTGGAACTCACGGAATGCTTCCAAGTACCAGACGTCTTCGCCGACCCGACACGTTCTCTAGCAGGGGCAAAGACGCTGATCTGTGTCGGCCAATCGTATCTCGAGCGAAAGACCGCCCCTAAGGACATGTCGATGAGGGGTGTCATCGGAAGACACTATTGGAGAGACAGCTACACGGACTTGGTCACGAAGCGCGATGAGATGGTCAAACACCTGCGATCAGCTGGGTTCAAGGCGGAGAAAGCGAAGGTGCACCCGAGGGAGGCCGCCAAGTTGACTGGATTGGCGTGGATCGGCAGGAACGCCCTTGCAATCAACCCGACCTACGGCTCTTGGGCCTTGTACTACTCGATCGTGACCGACGCGGTCATCGAGCCGTCGCAGAGAATCATCAAGAGCTGCCCGGAGAAATGCCGGAAATGCATGGAGGCCTGCCCGACGAAGGCCCTTGTCGAACCATATGTGCTCAACGTCAACAGATGCCTCAACTACATCCTGGAGCAGAGAGGACCTTATCCGGATTTCGCGAGGATACTAGCCGGCAACAGAGTGAACGGGTGTGACAAGTGCCAAGAGGTCTGTCCGATGAACTCTGCTGCGAAACCTGCTCCCACGAACTTGACCGCGAGAGCGCTGGACCCTGAACTGGTACCATATCCGATGCTGGATAGATGCTTCGAAGTGACGGACCGGGAGATGGCGGACAACTACTCCCATATGGATTGGTTCGAGCCGAGCACTCGCTTCCTCAGAAGGAATGCGCTTATTGCAGTCGGCAACAGCGGCGAGAAGGAACTGCTGAAGATTGCCGAGAAGTATGAGCGGTCCGAGGACGACGTTCTCAAAAACCACGCGAAATGGGCGAAAGAGCGTCTGTCATAGTCCATTGCCATTGTGCCCTGCCCTAGGAATCTAATTCTGCGGCTCGATGATCACCTTGATTGACTCGTCCGCCTTCGCCACTAGCTCGAACCCCTTGCCCGTATCCGCAAGGCCGAACCTGTGAGTGATCATGTCGCTCACGATGACCTTCTTTGTCCAGAGCAGCTCTATTGCGTCTTTGATGTCATCCGGACTCCCGGCGTAGGTCATTGTGATTGTGATCTCGTCTTTCCAGAGATCTCCGAAGGGCACGGGAACTTGAGTCCCTGGCATAGGAGGAGCGAATAGGAGAATCGTGCCTCCACGATCGACGGATTTGAAAGCCTGGTCAATCGCTGCGGTAGATCCTGCGCAGACTATGACGAGGTCTGCTGGCCTTCCGCCGTTCGCTTCGCGCACGAGCCTAGGAACATCTTCCGACGCATCCAGTACGACATCCGCGCCGAACCTCCGCGCTGCGTCCATCCTGTAGTCCGAGAGGTCCGTCGCAATGATCTTCTCAGCGCCGTAAGCCTTCGCGAGCTTGATGTTGAGCAGACCCGCGATACCACTGCCAAGTACAAGGACCGTCGAGCCGGGCTTGAATCGGCAGAGCTTGAATCCGCGGACAACACAGGCGAGCGGTTCGATGAACGCTCCGTCATCGTACGTGAGTTCCTTCGGAAGAACATGAACGCCGTATTCGAGATTGATTTCAGGAACACGGATGTATTCAGCGAATCCACCTGGATAGAAGTTGGTCGTCCGCAAAGTGTCACATGTCGATGTGTGCCCCGCCAAGCAGTACCTGCATTTCATGCAAGGCACATGGTGGGACACGAAGACGCGCTGGCCTACCTTGTACTTCTTGACGCTCTTGCCGACCTCAACTATGTCTCCCGCAA
>JBGQAM010000108.1:0-2344 GCA_041494275.1 Thermoplasmata archaeon
AGAGACTCGCCACGAGCCTGGTACTCCCCGTCGACCCGAACAGAGACGGAGAATGCATTCGATGTGGCGCTTGCTGCATGTTCCTGGTCAGATGCCCGTTCCTGAAGTTCGAAGCTGGCAAGCCAAACTCCGCTTCCTGCAGAGCGTACATGATTCGACCGCCCCAGTGCAGGAAATACCCAAGGACGAAGGATGAGCAGATACACCAGCCGTGCGGATACTGCTTCAAGGGCTCATCCGATTGACGGCCGGAAGAAAGAGGCCTGCGATCCCAGAGTGGTCCGCCTTGCCTGCCACTATCAATCCCGCACGGTCTTCCTCAAAAGGGCTCTTCTAAGATCACGCCTGCCCGCAATTGCGCCGAAGGACACTCTCTTGAGCGTCCCGACCTCGGAGACAAGTTCCATACCGTCAAAGAGAGCCGGCATCTCCCCCTCCTGGAAGTAGTGAGTGAGGATCCCGTTCCCTCTCAGGAAAGACGAGTCCTCGATCTCCTGACCTTTGCCGTATCTGAGGTCCGCCTTTCCGAACCCCTCAATGAACAGGTGCCCGCCTGGTTTGAGAACGCGAGTGAGTTCCTTTGCCGCTCTGGTCCTGTCCTTCTCGGGCATGTGCGAGAGAGTGTGTATGCAAGAAACTGCATCGAACTTTTCGTGTTCAAATGGAAGTACTGCTATGTTGCATTCTACCAGATTTACTATGCTTTCCCTATCTCGCTGAGATCTCAGAGATACCAGCGCCTCCCGGGAGAAATCACAGCCGACAACTTCGCATTTCTTGGCGAGGACTTCTGTAGTCTTTCCATCCCCGCAGCCCGCATCCAGGACGATCATGCCCGGTTTCAAGTGGGGCTCCAATGGTACGATGTCCCCGCTGCCACCGTACTGAAGCCCATGCTTCGAATACAGTTTCTGCCAGGCTTCCCGTGCTTTGGCCATCATCCGATGCATTCCTTCCAGCAGCGCGATCTGTGTCGGGATATCGGCTCCAATCATTAAAATAGTGCTTCAAATCTAACTCGGACAACAATTGAGATAGGATATCGAGACAATGAATTTCAGTCTACTAGTTCGCGACCAGCAGATACTCAAAGCCATCAAGGACCAAGAATGGGAGGAGCCCACACCCGTCCAGGAGCAGGTGATACCTCTAGCTCAGACAAACCATGACCTGATGGCTCAGGCCCAGACAGGGACAGGCAAGACAGGAGCATTTGCTATCCCGATCATAGGCAAACTCGAGAAATCCAGAAGGATCCAATGCTTGGTCTTGGTCCCGACAAGGGAACTGGCGATTCAGGTCGCGAGCGATTTCACAGAGATGGCGAAATACTCCAACGTTCGATCCGTTCCTATATATGGTGGACAGTCGATAAATATCCAGACTGAGAAACTCCGCAAAGGCGTGGAGATCGTCGTCGGCACCCCGGGCAGACTGATGGATCTCATGAGGAGAGGGGAGCTCTCGTTCGAGGGAGTCAAGTTCCTCGTGCTGGACGAAGCGGACCGCATGCTTGACATGGGCTTCATCGACGATATCGAGTGGATACTTCAGAGCGTTCCCAAGAACAGACAGACCATGCTGTTCTCTGCGACGCTGCCTGACACGATCAAGGAGCTTGCTCGAAGGTACATGCGGAACCCGAAGGAGGTCATCATTAGTCAGGATTCGCTGACAGTTCCCCAAGCACAGCAGGTCTACATTAACGTGGGAAGGAAGAACAAGATGTGGGCACTGTGCAGAATCCTCGACATCGAGAAGCCAACTTTGGCCATGGTGTTCTGTTCGACTAAGAGGATGGTCGATATGCTCGCTGACAAGCTCAGGGCATACGGGTACTCGGCGGATGCCATCCATGGCGACCTCTCCCAGGCCGCCAGGGACAAGGTCATGCTGAAGTTCAAGTCGGGGAAGCTGAGAATCCTGATCGCGACGGATGTTGCCGCAAGAGGACTGGACATAGAGGATGTCTCCCATGTCATCAACTACGACATCCCTGAGAACCCCGAGGACTATGTTCACAGGATAGGCAGGACCGCAAGGGCCGGAAAATCTGGCAAGGCCATCACATTCGTGGGCCAACAGGAGCAACATCTCGTGAAATCAATCGAGATGTTCGGAAGGACGAAGCTCCATGAAAAAGAAGTCCCGGAGTCACACGGCAGGGACACCGTGAAGAAGACATTGGATATGGAAGAGTATGCTGACCACTTTGGCATGGTGCCCTTCAGGATGAACATCGGCAAGAGAGACGGTGTAGGCATGGTGGATCTCATTAGGTTCATCGAGCGGAAGACCGGGATCGTCGAACACCTGATAGGTTCAGTAGAGGTTGGAGACGAAT
>JBGQAM010000091.1:0-5297 GCA_041494275.1 Thermoplasmata archaeon
GAACAGCTGCGATTCCTGGCGGGTTCGGAACTGGCAAGACGGTCACTTCACAGCAATTGTCCAAATGGAGCGACGCGCAGATAGTCGTCTATGTCGGATGCGGGGAGAGAGGCAACGAGATGACTGAGGTCCTCACAACATTCCCAGAGCTCGAGGACCCCAAGACCGGCAAGCCCTTGATGGGGCGAACGGTTCTGATTGCGAATACATCTAACATGCCTGTCGCTGCAAGAGAAGCATCTGTCTATACGGGCATCACGATCGCGGAATACTACAGAGACATGGGCTACGATGTCTCCCTCATGGCCGATTCGACATCGAGATGGGCGGAGGCGATGAGAGAGATATCCTCCAGGCTTGAGGAGATGCCAGGAGAGGAAGGATATCCGGCATACCTGGCATCGAGGCTCTCGGAATTCTACGAGCGATGCGGGCGCGTCAAGACACACTCCGGAAATATCGGCTCGATATCGGTCATCGGCGCGGTCTCGCCCTCTGGCGGCGACTTCAGCGAACCTGTCACGCAGAACACGCTTAGGATCGTCAAGGTGTTCTGGGCACTCGACTCCAAGCTCAGAGAGAGAAGACACTTCCCGGCGATCAACTGGCTGACATCATACAGCCTTTACAACACGACTCTTGAGGACTGGTACAAGAAGAACGTCGCAGAGGACTGGAACGCAGTCCGGCTTTGGGCGATGGAGACACTCCAGGAGGAGTCAGAGCTGCAGGAGATAGTTCAATTGGTCGGCTCGGATGCCTTGCCCGAAGAGCAAAGGTTGACCCTTGAGGTCGCGCGGATGATCAGGGAGTTCTTCCTCCAGCAAAGCGCGTACCATCCCGTGGACACATACAGTCCGCTCAAGAGGCAATACGAGTACATGGGCGCCATAAGGAAGTTCTCCGAGCACGCGACGAAGGCGATATCTCTCGAGGTTCCGCTTGAGAGGATCGTCTCACTTCAATGCAGGTCGGATCTCGGAAAACTGAAATTCGAGGAGACCATCGACAAGGATCTGAAGACGGTGACCGCGGCGATGGAGAAGCAGTTTGCGGGTCTGGGGGCGTGATGCAGATGGCGAAGGAGTATCACACAATAAACCAGATTGCGGGGCCTCTGGTATTCGTCGAGAAGACGGAACCTGTTGGGTACGGCGAGCTTGTCCAGATATCCTTGCCGGACGGCTCGATGAAGAGGGGGCAAGTGCTCGATTCATCCGACGAGGTCGTGGTCGTTCAGGTCTTCGAAGGCACTGGTGGCATCGACAAGGCATCAGGAGTCAAGTTCCTGGGCGAGACGGTCAAGATGCCGGTGGCTAAGGACATGTTGGGAAGGATCCTCTCGGGTTCGGGAGACCCGCTCGACAAGGGCCCGCCGATCATACCCGAGAAGCGTCTCGAAATCATCGGCGCTGCGATAAATCCGTGGGCCAGAGACAACCCCCAGGAGTTCATCCAGACTGGAATCTCGTCCATCGACGGGATGAACACTCTGGTTAGGGGACAGAAGCTGCCGATCTTCTCAGGATCCGGCCTTCCTCACAACGAGATCGCCCTGCAGATCGCGAGGCAGTCCAAGGTCATCGGGAAGAAGGAGGAGTTTGCCGTCGTTTTCGCCGCCATGGGCATCACGAGCGAGGAGGCCCAGTACTTCATGAAGGACTTCGAGAGGACAGGCGCCCTCAAGCGGGCGGTGGTCTTCCTGAACCTCGCAGATGACCCGGCGATAGAGAGGATGCTCACACCGAGGCTCGCCCTGACCACAGCGGAGTACCTTGCATTCGACCTGGGCATGCACGTGCTGGTCATTCTCACGGACATAACGAACTACTGTGAAGCGCTGAGACAGATAGGCGCGGCAAGGGAGGAGGTCCCCGCCAGACGAGGCTATCCAGGATACATGTATACGGACCTGGCGAGTCTGTATGAGCGCGCTGGCAGGATCAAGGGCAAGAAAGGATCTATCACGCAGTTCCCGATACTCTCCATGCCCGGTGACGACATCACCCACCCAATCCCAGACCTGACTGGCTACATCACCGAGGGCCAGATTGTCGCGTCGAGGGATTTGCACCGCAAGGGCATATTCCCGCCGATTGCTGTCGAACGATCGCTTTCCAGACTCATGGGCCAAGGTATCGGGCCAGAACGGACAAGAGACGATCACAGAGCCGTCTCGGACCAGTTGTATGCGGCCTATGCGGAAGGCCGAGATCTCAGAGGCCTGGTCGCGATCGTTGGCAAGGAAGCTCTTTCCGACAGGGACAGGAAGTTCCTCGATTTCGCGGACTCCTTCGAGGACAGGTTCGTCAGGCAGGGAAGAGATGAGGACAGGACCATAGAGCAGACGCTCGACCTTGGCTGGGAGCTCCTCTCCTCATTGCCGATAGATTCGCTTACGAAGATTGACAGGAAGCTGATCGAGAAGTACCACCCGACTGCGAGGAAGAAGTGATACGAGAATGCCAGTGAGAGAGATACAGCCTACCCGGTCAGAGCTGCTAGAGGTCACGAGGAAGATCAAGCTGACGCAGAACGGCTACAAGATCCTTAAGCTGAAGAGGGACGGCCTCATACTCGAGTTCTTCAAGATACTCGATCAGGCAAAGGACCTGAGGCTGGAGATAGCGAAGAGGTTCAAAGAGGCGAGCGAGAAGATAGCAATCGCGAGCGCGGTCGATGGTGTTATCGCGGTGCGGTCCGCTTCGTACGCTCTCACCGGGCACCCGGAGATCCAGCTTCGCAGCAGGAACCTCATGGGGGTGGTCGTTCCGAACATCAAGTCGAGCAAGATAGTCGCGCCCCTGACCGAGCGAGGCTACGGCATAATCGGCACATCGCCGAGGATCGACGAGGCGACTGATGCGTTTGAGAAGCTGGTTGAGACGATCGTCAAGGCCGCCGAACTTGAGACCACGATGAAGAAGCTACTCGAAGAGATAGAACGAACGAAGCGTCGGGTGAACGCCCTCGAATTCAGAGTGCTCCCTGAGCTTGAGGAGATCGAGCGCTTCATCAGGTTCAGATTAGAGGAGATGGAGAGAGACAATACATTCAGACTGAAGAGGATCAAGGACAAATCGGCGAAGGCCGCGGGAGCCTGAGCGTGTGGCTCTCATCGACATTCTTCGTGATCGCGAGAAGATGGCGAAGTTGGTCTGGCTTGGAGTCATATCCAGCCTTGCGTTCATCGGCATCGGCTTGTATTTCATCATGAGAGATCTGTTGGCATAGCTTTGCCCGCGGGCTCCGATTTGACCAGCCCTTTCTTCTTGAGATACTTCCCCCTCACAGATAGAGCGTGCAATGCCGTTATCGAACGTTCAGGGACTGGCATGACCGGGATCCCTCTCGAATCGAGGAAGTTCTCGGACTCAGGGTCATCGATACCAGCGAAGCATGCGACCGTAGGCTTTCCGCTGATCTTCGAAGTGATGGCAATCCATTTCGCAATCTCATATAGGTTCGTTGCCGCCTGCCGCGCCGCGATCACGAGGATGCCTTTGACCTCCGGCGCCTGACCAACGGCCTTCAAGACGTTGGCGTACCTCGCAGTGTCCGCATCTCCGATGATGTCCACCGGGTTGCCCCAGCTCCAGGTCGGAGGGCAGGCTTTGCCAATCTCGTCAAGAGTCTGCTGCGAGAGATCCGCGAGTTCGAGACCCATATCCTCCGCATAGTCCGTGGCGATCACTCCCATTCCTCCAGCGTTGGTCACGATGGCGATTCCGTCACCGACAAGGGGCGGCTGGTTGGCCAGTGCTTGGGCTGCATCGAACAGTTCGAACATCGTCCTTGCCCTGTAGACGCCAGTCTGTTTGAAGACCGCATCGAATGCCGCGTCAGAGCCCGCCATTGCTCCTGTGTGAGAGCTCGCAGCTTTGGCACCTCTCTTCGATCTGCCCGCTTTGAGAATCACCACGGGTTTCTTCTTTGAGGCTCTGTCGAGTGCATGGAACAGTTCATGTCCTTTCCTTGTCGATTCCATGTAGGCTGCGATGCATCTTGTCCTCTCGTCTCTCGCGAAATAGCTCACCAAGTCCGAGTCGTCCACATCCGCCTTGTTGCCAGAGCTGACGAACGCCGAGAAGCCCAGCATCTCCCCGAGAGAATATTCTATTGCGGCGGTGCAGAAGGCTCCGCTCTGGGAGAAGAAAGCAATCGATCCCTTCAATGGTGATGCTCTGGCGAATGATGCGTTCATCCTGACATGAGGCGATATGACTCCGAGGGAGTTCGGACCTACGATTCTTATGCGGTACCTGCTGGCTATCTCGAGAACAATTCTCTCCCGCTCTTTGCCTTCTGCGTCGCCCTCGGAGAATCCAGCAGAGATTATGGTTGCGCACTTGACGCCCTTCTTTCCGATTTCCTCCATCACGCCGGGAACCAACTTGGCGGGAACGACCACGATCGCCATCCCGATGTCGCCTGGGCATTCTAGTACGGATGGATAGCAGGGCATGCCGAGGATCTCCTTGTAGTTCGGGTTCACGAAGTGGATCTTGCCCTTGTAGCCGTCGCTGTAGAGGTTCTCGATGATTATGTTCCCGATCTTGCCAGATGTCGGCGTTGCGCCGACAACGGCGACTGACTTCGGTTTGAAGAACGGATCTAGCTCGTGCACGACAGGCAATCTCGCTTAGTGGATATCAAACCTTTTGCTACCCTATTCAGCTGGAGAAATCCTCGACCCACGTCTCACCGGTCCCCAAATTGATCATCGGCACCTTGGCCGGATCTGGTGTCTGGTTATGCATCCGCTGGAAGCCGGTCTGAGACTGCCACGCGCTCGCGTTGATCAGTTTGATGCCCCTGTACTCGTCGACCGCGCATGCGTGCACGTGACCGGTGACGAAGATGTGGGGCACGCGGTCGATGAGGAGGTAGTCCTTCTGCTCTGGGGCGATGGCCGTCCGCTCACCGTATATCGGTGCCAAGTGCCTCCTTTTCAGCATCTCCTTCATGATGTCCGCTGGCTTACCATAGCTCAGGTTCCTTATGCTGCCAATGAAGTCATCCATGCTGCGGCCATGGTAGGCAAGGATGGTCCGGCCCTCGATCTCCAAATAGCACGGGTTGCCTACGAAGATGGTCCTCGCGTCGAACATTGATTTCAATTCCTCAGGAAGTGCTGGCTGTGGCTCCGCCAGTCGGACGGCGTCATGGTTGCCGGGCATCATGATTATCTTGATCCTTGCCGGGATCATCGCGACCAGCCTCGCGAGCTCGGTGTACTGGGCGTATATGTCCTCAATAAGGAGCTCATCCTCCTGTCCTGGATATATGCCGATTCC
>JBGQAM010000089.1:0-5531 GCA_041494275.1 Thermoplasmata archaeon
CCAGAAGCTCGGAGGTCCTGACGCACGAACATGTCGATTTTCCTGAATGCATCTTTGAGATGAGGCTCCATTTTCCAAACCCCCTGGCTCACCCTAGAAGCTTGCTTACGCTCTCACCGAAAACCTTCGTGTGGAGGTCAACATCCTTCGCGGTCGTGTAGGGTGATATCAGCGCCATGTTGTGGAACGGAGTGAGCAGAATGCCCCTGTTCAACGCCATCAGATGCATCAGCCGCTCGAGCTCGTAGTCCTTGCTAGCCTCGTACTCTCCGCCGTTCCTTGGCGGCTTGGGAGTGTTGTGGTATTCTATCCTCACGCCGAGCCTCACAACGTGCCACGGGATGCCAGTTCTGTCGATAACGTTCTGAATGCCCTTCTCGAACCGCTTCGCGAGAGGTAGCATCTTGTCAAAGTTCTTCTTCGTGATCACTTGCTTCAGAGTGGCTCTCATGGCCGCAACGGCCAGAGCGTTACCCGTCAGCGTTCCGCCAAGGCCGCTCTCATCGGTCCCGTCGGACAGTATCCGCTCCATCACGCTGTCAGCCACATACTGGCTTATCCCAAATGCAGCAATCGGTACTCCGCTGGCCAAAGGCTTTCCCATCGTGATGATGTCAGGCTCAAGACCGTGGGCAGCAGTGTACCCACCGATGCCGCAGCAAATCGTGTGCGTCTCGTCGATTATCAGGAGTGTTCCATACTTCCTTGTGATCTCCCTCAAGGCATCGTGATAATCCGGATCCGGGAGGATGATCCCTCGGTTCGTCATCGCAGGCTCCATGAGAGCGCAGGCGACGTCCTTCGGCTCAAGCGCCTTCTCGAGGGCCTCGATATCGTTGAATTCAATGACCTTTGTGGTCTCGGCCGGATCCACAGGAGGTCCTATGTTCCCGCTCCTTGGCACAACCCTACCATCTTCCAGGTTTACGAGAGTCTCATCCACGGTCCCGTGATAGCAGCCGTTCACTACCAGTATCTTGCTTCTCTTGGTCACGTGGCGCGCGAGCCGTATCGAGAACCTGTTGGCGTCAGTCGCGGTCATGGCGATCTGCCAATAAGGAAGACCGAAGCGCCTAGACAGTTCCTCCCCCACCCAGACAGAGTCCTCAGTGGGGAGCATCATTGTGATCCCTTTCCGGACCTGCTTGGTCACCGAATCGACCACGGGTTTTGGCGAGTGCCCGAACATGGAGCCGGTGTCCCCGAGGCAGAGATCGAGATAGCGATGGCCATCCACATCTGTGACGTACGCGCCCCGTCCTTCATTGACGAATATCGGGTACGGACCCGCCCATCTGACCATCCAGTTCATGGGCACTCCCGCCAAGAGAGACTTCTTCGCCCTCTCGAACAGCTTCTTGGATCTCGGGTGATCCCTGACGAAGACCTTCTCTTCTTCAGCCATGAGCTTCTTGATTCGGGAACGGTCGATTCTCTTCAAGTGGACTACCTCTTGTTCGTCGCGCGCGCGAAATCGACCTGAACGTACTAATAATCTGCTTTTGAGGAGTGCTACGAAGATTGGGGGATGTTTTCAAGAAGTCCATTCAGAGATGTGAAGATTAATCTATCCGCGTCTTTTTCAGCTCACAAGGCCTGTCAGGGATCGAACTTACAATGACGCCAAGACTTGCCATAGTACGAGAGCCCGGGAACTCCTACTCGAAATGCATCTCCTGCCACCCCCTAAAACACACAATAAACGTAGCCAAGGCAAGAGAACAGCACGCAGAGTACTGCAAGACCCTGGCCGATCTGGGCCTCGACCTGATCCGAGTTCCCCGAGACGACGAGAATGCCGATTCCTGCTTTGTCGAAGACAATGCGGTAATCCACGAACGCAAAGCCCTCATCTGCAGGATGGCGAAAGACAGTAGAAGAGGCGAGACAGACGCTGTCGAAAGCATTCTCAAGGGCATCGTACGGGTGAAACGGGCGACTGAGCCAGCGACAGTGGAAGGTGGCGACGTGGTTCATTTCTCAGACAGACTGCTGAGTGGCGTCACGCAGAGAACAAACGAGCATGGCATCTCTCAGATGCGAGAATGGCTGGAGGCGGAGGTAGACACAGTGGAGGATCCCAGCATAGTCCATCTCAAAAGCTACGTGACCTACCTCGGCAGAAACTCCGTGATCTCGACGGAAAAGTACTCCAATCATCCCGCCCTCGAAGGCTTCACGGTGCTGGTCGTCCCTGAGGACGAGGGGTATGCAGCTGACACCCTCGCTATCGGGGACACCGTCCTGATGGCCAAAGGTCGACCCAAGTCTCATGCCATTGTGAGAAGTGCAGGGTTCGACGTCATCTCGCTGGATGTGAGCGAGATCGAGAAGTGCGAAGGAGCACTGACCTGCCTATCCTTGATCCTCTGACGGATGCTTCTTGCCCGGAGTAGAACGTCAGCATTGTAATGTGCTACTCAGTTCATCCTTCGCTCATAGTGGGAGGGCCGAGATGAAAGAAAGAGTCGAAGTAGGCGACAAGGCACCGGAATTCACGCTGAAGAATGATAAGGGTGAGAATGTCAGTCTGGGGGACTTCGTTGGCAAGAAGGCGGTCGTGCTCTACTTCTACCCGAAGGACGACTCCCCGGGCTGCACGAAGGAGGCCTGCGCCTTCAGGGACAACTACGAGGCGTTCAAGGATGCTGGTGCCGAGGTAATAGGCATCAGCTCGCAGTCGGAGGAGTCGCACAGCATCTTCTCATTGAAGTTCAATCTGCCGTTCATGCTCCTTGTCGATGAAGAAGCCAAGGTCCGCAAGTTGTACGGGGTGCCATCATCGCTGGGCATGATCCCCGGTAGGGTGACCTATGTCATCGACAAGGAAGGGATAGTGAGGCACATCTTCTCGTCCCAGACGAACATCGCAGGACATGTGAACGAAGCACTCAAGGTCCTGAAATCGCTGACCTGACATCTCCCTGCTTTTCAGAACTCTTACCGGGTCTTCCTGCGATGGTCCATATGACATCCTGCCTCGTGATTATCCCAACAACCTTGTTGTTGTCGACAACCGGTAGCCTGTTGATGTTGTTCTCCGCGATCATGTGTATGGCTCTGTCAAGGGAGTCCCCGGGTGCCAGGCTGAGGACCTTCTGATCCTTCGGTAGGATTGCTGCGACCTTGCTCTCAGCGACAGCTCGGAGGGCCAGAGAGAGTTCCCTGAGCTCTTCTTTATCTACAGCGTCTGGGTCGGTTCCCTGCATCGTGGACTCCCTCAACGACCTTGCCTTCTGGACTCTGTCCAGCACCGCCTTGAGAATATCCGTCGTGCTAAGAATACCAACTAGGGCACCATTATCGTCGACCACAGGAGCGCCTGAGATGTCCATCTCCATAAGCAGCAGCCAGGCATCCTTAACGTCTTCCGAGGCACGAATCGACACGACCTCCCTCGTCATGACGTTGTTTACGCTCATCCAGCGGCTCCGCGCCGCGCTCCCCTCCGCGAAGATACCTCCTTGCTGCATCATGGTATCTCGTAGATGGATAGATTATCCTTTGCCAAGAATCGATGTGCCGGTCAGAGACCGACCCTAGGGTACTTGAGCACCTTTGCCACGTCCGTCGCCAAGCCAACGAACTTTCTCACCATAGGCGCAAAGTAGCAGTCTCGCAGTTCCTTCGCAGCAGCAGTCGATACGAGGGAGATGTGAGGATCTCCTCTAAGTGCGTCGCTCTCCAAAAGAGGTTTCATCATTCTTTGCATCTCGGAAACGTAGTCCTTGTAGTCTCTGAACATATAGGTAGTGTACGCCTCGGATTCCCTCTCCAGTGTGTACCATGAGAGGTCAATCCAGTCCTCCTTCGAGAGGGAAGATCTCGTTTCCGCATCGATATCCGGCTTGAACCTCATGTGAACATACGCGATCAGGTCGATGTTCCAAGTGAACAGGAGAGGTATGCAAGCCCTTCTGAACATTCCCTTCTTCTCGAGCCGCTTGCGGGTGTTCGTCACCGTCTGTCTCGACTTCGAGATGATCTGCGCGATCTGCGCGTCAGTAGCATGGGGATACTCCGCGAGGTTGATCAGGGTGTGTTTCTCGACCGGGGACAGGTCGACGTCTTCCACATCGTATTTGACGGGCCTGTTCGGCTCTGGCTTCGGCACGTCGAGATTGAATATCCTGTGAAGCCCTGGCGCGAAGTTGTATGAATAGCAGAGTCTCGATATGCGGAGCGGGAAGAAGACTGATCTCAAGTCGGCACGCTCGGCAATCCTCAAGTCCATGAAATGCTTGTCGTATCGATCTATCGCCTGAAGGTAGTCAGAGAAGCTCCTGAACACTGCACTCATCATGATGAAGCTCTCTCCAGAGACGCTGTCGAATACCTCAGGCGTTTCGTCCAAGAAGCCCAGGTGGGACATGTCCTTGATGTCCTTCGGGACAGCTGGGTTCGTGGATCCGTAGAGCTGTACGAATAGCTCGCAACCCAGTTTGTCAAAACTCGGCACGTTTGCGAAGTAGACGTTCCTCGAATCCATCAAGCGCCGCCTGATTGACGATACAGTGCTCTCCTTCATGCCAAACCTTCTGGCAAGAGAGGAGTCAGTGAGCTGAGCGTCCTGCGTCAGACCGTATATGACGAGCTTCTCCGATTCGCGGAAAGGCCTCTCCATCGCCGAGATGAATGCGCTGCTCGATAGATAATGCTGCCATAGACGAGCGGACTGCGATCACCTGTTCTACGGCGCTAGCCGATATGCCCGAGAGCTAGGCAGGGACCCCGACGCCGCAAAGAATCGGAGGCTGGCAATTGCCTATTCGCAAGTTTTTCGAAACGATGCTGGGAAAGTGCCCGACGACGTACCTTTGTTTCCAGTGCAGCCAGAACCCATGACAAGACGTATCAGTTAAAATATCAAACAAGTCAATACACCGTCGGGTTCCAAGGAGGGTCTCCTTGGATTTGCATGGGGGTGCAAAGGAGTGGGAGAAGTTTTTGCAAGAAAAGCCAGTGGGTTAGTTCGTGAGGCCTCGCTGCTTGACACTTTTGGAATCGGATTCATGAACAACACCCTTGGTGTTGGTATATGGACGATGGCTAGCTGGGGACTGTTCATCTCACCGCATGGCAACATGCTACTGGGATCGATACTCGCATCGCTGATGTGCATATTCGGTATAGCCTTTGTCTGGGGATTTCTGGGCGGCTCGATGCCGAGAAGCGGAGGCGACTACATCGCCAACTCGAGGATCATCCACCCTGCGGTGGGCATTGCGATGTCGATGACGAATGCGGGGTTCGTGATGACTTTCTGGATCGCGACTCTGGCACCGTTCTGCGCCGATCCTGGCATGACATCGCTTCTGTCGTCTCTCAAGGCCGATCCGGATCTCATCAACTGGTTCACGACACCCGAGGCCATTGTGATTGTCGCAACGCTGGTCAATGTCTGGGGATTCTTCATCGTGATAACCGGCCTGAAGATCTACAACATGAACCAGAGGGTCATCATGGTCTTGGCATTCTTTACCTTGATCGTGACCGGCATCGTGCTGACAATGAGCAGCCACACCGACTTC
>JBGQAM010000002.1:0-45930 GCA_041494275.1 Thermoplasmata archaeon
CTGTCAGGGACGAACCCGCAATAGAGGGAACCCTCGTAGGGCGTCATGGTCTCGATGTACTTGAGCGCCTCAACTACCTCGGCGGCGATCATGGTCGCTTCTCCCGATGCTATCGCCGCCTCAAGAGTCGGGGTTTCGACGATCCTGCTCCTGGCCTCTCCCATCAGCTTCGGCAGCTCTCCGAGCTTCGTGCAGTCCTTGCCGAGCCATGCGAACAAGCTCGGGAGCTGGTAGCCTGTTTCCGGAAACTCGATCTTCCTATCAGGCCCGTATTTTCGCAGCGCCTTGTTCAACAGAACATCGGCGTAGCCTGTTGCGATCACTGCGCCCTCGATTGCCATCTTGAACAGTTGATCCTTCGTGATCTTCTCTCTCTTGGGGACGTAGTAGGAAGCGCGCTCGATCTCCGGGTCGGTTATTCCGAGCTTCCATCGTCTGTATTCGATTGCCGAGTACAGCCTTTTGGAAGCCTCGAGCGCATCCGTCTCGAATATGAAGTACCCTCCATAGACATCCCTTGCGGTGTTCTCGAGAACCTCGGTCACGAGCGTGCTACCGTACAGGTAGTTCATCGTACCCACATGCACTGGAAAGCCCATCGCGACTGCCCATGTCCCTATCGCCACGGCCTTCTCGTGCATCGCCTCAGGAGCGATCGCGACGAAAGGTATCTTGTCGATGTCGACACCGAGCCGATTGGCGACCTCCGTCGCGAGGTTAGAGTATCTCGGGTTGTCCACGCACGAACCTATATGCCAAACGCATGGGAGACCATCGAGCCCGGCCGCCTCGCCAAGCTCGGAAAGGAACACTTGAAGCCCTTCGCCCGCGATCTCCTTGGTCTTGGCGGGGTCCATGAAACCCGCCTTTGCCAGCTCAATCGCGTTGCACCCGGTCGCGAGCAGAAGAACATCCCTCTTGGCTAGCTCCTTGGCGATCTTAAGGACATCCTGATCGTCCTTTGCCCTGGTGCTCTTGCAGCCCGCGAAGAGCGCCACTCCCCGAATCTTGCCGGTGACGATGCTGTCCACCAAGTGTTGGTACGGGTCGTCGGGATTCATCTTGGCGAAGAGCGCCTTCATCTGCTCTAGGCTGAACCCGGCGACTACCCTGGCAGGTTTTGGAGAAACCATAAGCCGAGTTTTGCCTCGGTGCTTGAAGGCTTCGACCGCCATGAGGAGAATCTCCCTCGCGGAGGCCTTTGCGCGCTCGGGCACAAATTCAATGTGCGTATCGCCCACCAATCTTGCGATCTCCTCGGTTGAGATCAGCTTCGTGTGAGTGCACCTGGACAGCGTGGCCAGGGATGGCATGAAGCACTGATAGTCGAGCACCATCGCATCGAGGAGCCCACTCAGGAGCACAAGTTCCTGGGAGAGAACGTTGGAGGCCAGGGGGATCCCCTTGCGCATCAGGATCTCGTTTCCCGTGCAGCAGACCCCGACGATGTTGAATCCGGTCGCGCCGGCCTTCTTTGCCTCCTCTTTCATCTCCCGAGCGACGTCGACTATCACCTCGCTCATCAAGGGGTTGTGACCGTGGACGGCGACGTTGATCGAGCGTTCATCCAGCACGCCGAGATTCGCCTCGCTCAACACGAGTTTTGGCGTCCCGAAGAGGATATCGCTCAGGTCGGATGAGATCTGCGCTCCAGCGTAGTCGGAAAGTGCGCACTCTATCCCGCCGAACAGGATAGGAATGGGGTCCGCGTCCACGCCCATGGACGTCCTGTGCATCACGTTCGATATCGACGATTCGATATTGCTCGGCAGAACCGAGTGAGTGTCCCATCTGTGGACACGGCCTTTCGTTACTGTGGATGTAAGGAATGTGAGCGGCACGGCTGTAAACCTGGAATAATCCTCGAGGGCCTTTGTCGCGACGGCATGGGCGAGTGCGCTGACGCTCTTGCCTCCAGTTTCAATCCCTATTCTCTTCGCAACCGCCTCAAGCTTCACCCTGTCCGTGACCTTGTAGTCCTTTATCGCGCCGTCCGCCAGCGCGAGGAGAACGTGGGCGATCTCCTTTCCATGCCCAGAGTGCGCCGCTGTCCCTGCGGCGATCATCCTGTCGATATGCCGTGCAACAATCGTGTAGTCCTTGGCCCCGCATATCCCAGTCGTAGGCTCCTTTCCCATGGGGTTTATCCGACAAGGCCCCTGAAGACATATCCTGCAACAGAGCCCGAGCTGGCCAAAACGACATTGCGCGCCTTGGTTTGAGACCCTATCGAGAACAGTACACACACTGGATTCGTGAAGGTCCGTGAACATAGAGGAACAAGAAGCATCCCAGCAATCGCAATGCCAGCGGTCCTTTTCGTTCCCGGATTCCTTCCCCTGCTTGGGCGTCTCAACGGGTTCAGAACCCACTCAGAGAACACTCCTAACGATCGCTGTTGCCCATGAGCGAGCATTCGGCGCCCCAATGGCGCCTGCTTCGAACGACTTGCGAAGCGAATGGCAAGATAGAGAAGATATAGGGTTGACTGATTGCGACGGAAGACTACAGTCCATGAAAGGCATGGGAGTCGGATAGGATGCGGCGCCAGGTTCCAGCGTTAGCTTGCCCCCGAATTCTGGCTATCTGGCTAGCTGTTGGGCCTTGCCTAGATAGTCGACATTCGACGAATGGATTTCGTTCTACTAAAACGTTGTTACATTACTATGTCGGCGCACGCCGATGAGGCTTCTAGTCGGCTAATGGAGGCAAAACGAGGCAAGACACGTCACACTGAAACCAGAGATCGTGATATGTCTTGCGAAATTCGTCTGACGGCGGACTCCCATTCAGGAGCCCCAGGTGCCGCAAATGGTGATCGCCCTCGAAGATCTGCCTCGGCGACAGCCGAAGAATAGGGAATTGAATGAGACAAGATCAGCCCGTGAGCCTTCAGCGATTCGCGTATCAGCGTGGCCTCATCTTGGTCCTTGACACGGTTCGCAACGATTTCGACCTTCCTGACCCCCATCTCATGCGCGAGTTCGGCGATTCTTGCGGCGGTCTCGATGGATCTTGTGCCTGGCTCAACAATCACAAGGATGATGTCGACTCCTCTGCAGGTAGCCCTCCCGAACTGCTCCAGCCCCGCCTCCATGTCAACCAATACGACCTCGTCTCTTTCGAGCACGACATGTCCCAAGAGAGCACGCAAGACGGCATTCTCTGGGCAGAAACACCCTGACCCTGCAGCCCTTATCGTGCCGAGAACCAACAGTCTGACCCCGTCGGCACCGACCTTCGAATAGACATCCGGGATGTCGTCTACTTTCGGGTTTAGTTTGAAGAACGGTCCTGAGACGGCGCCCGGCCTCGCCCCTGTTCTCTGCTCGATGAGATCAAGCTCCGAAGATATCGGCTTGGGCTGCACGTCATGAGGTATTTCCAGAACCGCGTGAAGATGAGCGGCCGGGTCAGCGTCCACCGCCAGAACCTTCAGACCTTCCCGCGCCCAGATTCGGGCAAGCGCGCCGACTATGGTGGTCTTGCCGACACCTCCCTTGCCAGCTACAGCGATCTTGAATCCCAAAAAATCAGCTCTACAACGACTTCAGGATGATTTCATGCTTGACCAGGTTGGCCTCGACGAGCTTCGCATTAGGGAAGACCTTCCTCTCCCCAAGCGTGTCGAAACATGTTATGCTGTCACCCGTGACCATTACCCTGGCAGCCTCTGGCATCAACAGCACCCGCTCAGAACCCTTCAGCAGATATACGGTGGACTCGCACATGCAACTCACCTTCCGACGGCGTGAGACGCCAGCACTCTGGTCTCAATCCATCGAGCAATCAGTTATCTGACCAGCGACCTTCTTGGCCGTCTCGTAGTTGTCAACAGCGAACACGAATCTAAGCTTGTCGCCGTGCTGGCCCAGCAGATAGGAGGCCTCGAGCTTAACTCCCGCATCGACAAGAATGCGTGCCGCCTTGACCCATTGGCCTGGGCGGTCATTCACTTCGACTACCAGAACGCGCCTCTCCTTGAAATCCAGGTCAGCTTTGATGAACGTCCTCCGAACCTCTTCCTCTGAGCCAGTGATGAACTTGATCACGTATCGACCGTCGACCTTGGCAGTGGCTATCGTGTTCATGTTGATGGCATGCTCGGCAAGAATTGTGACTGCATCCAGCAGATTGGGGCCCGATCCGTTGAAAGAGAGTTCGAATTCGGTTGTCATCGAAAGTTGCCTCCGAATGGCAAGAGCTGTAATAGCGCTGTTATCTATATATTCTGTGTGCCGTTTCTGTCGAGTATTGACGGATTATGACTGATAGAATGGTTTAGCTTCGTCACAAGGCGATGGTCGTGTCGTAGACTAGCACGGAATTCAATTGAAAATCCTTCGAAACAGCTGACAGAAATCGATGGAGGAAGGGGTTTGGGCAGGGAGCCTCGGTGAATCTCTCCCACTCACATTTGGCCGTAGTACGTCATCAGGCAATCTACCCACGAAGATTCCGTCACAAGATCCAGGCCTACCATATCATAGACGAACTGCGACAACCATGGATAGCTACCCATGTTGTACTGAGAGAAGGACGGCGGGAAGTTGAAGTTGAGCCCGCGGACAGCGCCGTAGTGCCTGCTGCTGTGGTCTTCGGCCAGGAGAGCCGCGTTGAATGCTGTCTCGAATTCGCTGATGGCAGCCATTAGCTCCGGATGCCCTTGAACACGTTCCAAGCGTTCGACGAACGCGTACAGATCGGGGGCCCATTCGTATCCTGCCATATTGGTCCATGTGCCCATGAGCGCGTACCCTCTCGCACCACTGATCTGCCCCCTGTGCTCGCGGACGATTGGCATCAAGGTCTTCGTCAGCGTGACGAAAGAATCGCCAAGCGCGGACACCTTGGACATATCGAAGGCGGACATTGTGGCGAAGTCCTGGCTGTATCGCATGATGTGTGCGTAATCCCATTTGGAGCTGTAGTACTGAACATACTCGTGCACGATGTTCTTAGCAAGGGAGGCTGGAGACAGACTCGGAGTCTCAACAAGGTCCGAGATGAACATCATGTACGGCAGTCCGTCGAAAGGAACCGTGGTCTCCGACCCAACGACGTAAGGAACCGCATCCCTGAGCTCGTATATGCCTTCGATCGACATCATGTTGCAGGCGTCGAAGGCGAGGAGGTCAACCCCCTTGCCCGTTTCTTTCTTCACGTCCATCAAAGCGCTCGCGACGCCGTGAATCGACATCAAGGTGTCTCCGTTGGTCTCGTCCTCGCAGATGCCCCTCCAGCTATAGCCATGGTCCTGCAAGACCATCATCGTGTTCGCCGCAGGGAAATTCTCCATTCCGTACGCGATGAACTGTTTGAGCGTTGCGGGATCAGAGGTCTTCATTTCATCCCATGTATCGATGAGCTGCCTTTTGCCGTCGACAATGTCGTATATCCAGATCCCGTCCGAGGACAGAAGGTCCACAAGAGCGACGATGTTGACGTTTACGTTCGTTGGAAGGGATTGCTCCCAAGTCTTCATCGCGAACTCCGTGCAGAATTCGAGGCTATTGTCGGCATCCCAGTACATCAAGATCGTCCATTGCTTCGGTTGAGCCTCGTTTGACGGGGCAGTGCCCCCCAAGACTCCAATCGGCGCGGCAACCACAATCGCAATCAACACGCAAAGTACACAGTGCGTTCCGCCAAACCTCAAAATGCGCTCCCCCCAAGACACTGACTCACCGTATCAAGGGATAGTCAGATAATGCTTTCTCCGAGGGCTTCGGCACAACTGAATTATCGAGGGGATTGCATCACATGGCCGACCAAGACCCGGAGAGATGAAGAATGGGCGTCTCGTTCGACAGGATCGCGGACAGATACGATACCACGAGGGGATATCCAGACCAAGTCATGGAGGACATCCTCGCGGCTCTCGAGAAGGTTCTGGACAGAGAAAAGAAGATCCTTGATGCGGGCGTAGGGACAGCGAGGTTCGCAAAACCTCTTCAGGACCGAGGTTTTGAGGTCATAGGTCTAGACATCTCGAAGAGGATGCTGGCGAAGGCAAGGGCCAAGAGTGCATCGGATCTTTTCAGAGGTGACATGTGCTCGCTGCCTTTCATGGACGGCGTCTTCGGCACCACCATGAGCATCCACGTGCTTCACCTTGTATCCAAGTGGAGGTGCGCTCTCGGAGAGATAGGCCGGGTGACTACAGACAACTTCGTCTCGGTGGCGTTCAACAAGGAGGAGTCACCCGCGGAGGAGCTGCGGAGGTCGTACGACCAGGCCTGCGCGGAGCTGGGACATCCAGTCCGACATCCAGGGCTCAGGGAACGAGAGCTGCCAGACCTGCTGGAACCTGATTCCGCCAGCGTTATCACTCTGCACGAGCATCCGATAGACGTTCAGGGAATGATAGGCGACTTCGAGACAAGGACCTACTCCAGCCAATGGATGGTGCCCGAGGAGATCCACGAGCAGGCGATTGAATCTCTCAGGCAGAAATACGACGGCGTGCAGGAGATCATGGGAAGGGAGAAGATCTCGCTGCTAGTCTGGGGCATCGAGAAGGTCTGGCAGTTCGCGACTGGTCCGGACCCGACGATAAGTTGACCGACTCACTTTCGCCTGCCCGTAGTGCATCGCCTTATATTCGTGATCGGTGTTTTCAAAACAGCAGCACAGAAGAAACACGGCTGCTCAAAGGGGGCTTTATCGTGGAAATACAGAAGCTAGCGCCCCATATCGAAGAGATTGCCAGGGCGCTCGGGGATAAGTTGTCAGAGGAACAGATCGCTGAAGAGCTGCAGAAATACGTGGACGTCTACAAGCTCAGCATACCGATGGCGAAGAGGACCATCGTCAAGAAATACGGCGGAGACAGCAGCGGCTTCTCGGCCGGTTTTCAGAGGAAGCTCGCGGAGCTCAGGCCAAACGAGCCCAACGTGGATTTCGTGGCCAAGGTGCTCTCCGCGAACGCGAAGGAGATTCAGGCCAAGGGCGAGAAGAAGCAGATCGTGTTCGGCTTCCTCGGTGACGAAACGACCACGCTCCCGTACACTGCCTGGGAGATCGAGGACCTCCAGCTGAACAAGGGGGATGTCATCTCTGTAAAAGGTGCCTACACGCGCGAGTATCAGGGCAGAGTGCAGATCAATTTCGGCAACAGGGTATCCATCAAGAAGGAGGACCCGCCCACCGTGGGCGACATCCAGGTCGCCCAAGGGCCGCCCAGATTCGTCGAAATCGGAGAGCTTAGAGAGGCCATGGGCTATGTCGAGGTCAAAGGCAGGATTCTGTCGCTCGAGCCGCGCGAGGTCTCCGTCCAAGGCGAGATGAAGAAGATATTCTCAGGGGTGCTGGCCGACGAGACCGGCAAGGTCCAGTTCACCGCATGGTCGGACTTCAAGCTCAAGGAGGGAGAGGTTGTCAAGATTTCCAGAGGGACCGTGAAGGCCTGGAGAGGCATCCCGCAGCTCAGCTTCGATGAGCGCGGTGAGGTCACCAAGATCAAGGAGAAATATCCATCAGCAGAGGAGCTCCGAAAGACCGGCGTGCGCATGATCGCTGAGATAGCGGCCAAAGGCGGCGCTGTGGACGCCACTGTGCGGGGCGTCTTGATCGAGGTCAGGGACGGCTCTGGCCTGATCATGCGCTGCCAGGAGTGCAAGCGCGCTCTCCAAAAGGGCATGTGCAAGATCCACGGAAGGGTTGACGGCTACCCGGACTTGAGGGTGAAGGCCATTCTTGACGACGGCAGCGGTGCCGTCGGAGTGGTCATGAACAGAGATCTCTCCGAGAAGCTGCTCGATACGACGCTCGACGAATCGATGCAGAAAGCCAAGGAGAAGATGAACTTCGACATCGTCAAGGACGAGATGGACGAACTGCTCACGCTCAAGGTCCTCACCGTTTCAGGCCCGATCACGGCAGATCAGTACGGCCTCTCGATGATAGCAAAGGAGGCGCAGCTGAGCACGCCGGACGTGAAGCAGGAGGCCGAGAAGCTCCTGGTCGAGCTGGGGGCGCCTGAATGAACGTGCGCGAAGTGGCCTGGAGAGTGTTCGCGGAGGAGTACAATTCGTCGGTGATGGAGCACTCCGGAGAGGGCGAGAAGCCAGTCTCCTACATAGTCACGCCTCTCGGCGCGAAGATCAACCGCATGCTCGTTGTCGGCGTCGTCACGGACATTGAGGACGTCGGCGAGGAGGGCAAGCAGAGGTACAGGGCCAGGATCACAGATCCAACTGGCACATTCTACGTCTCGGCGGGCGAGTACCAGCCAGGCGCTGCGATGTCACTGTCCAAGATGTCTCCTCCCGCATTTGCAGCGGTCGTGGGCAAGAGCAGGGCCTACTCGCCGGAGGAGGGCGTGAAGTATCTCAGCATCCGGCCCGAGAGGATACGCGAGGTGGATGCCGAAACGAGGGACTACTGGGTGGTAGAGACCGCGAGGAGCACAATGCTCAGGATAGACGCTGTTGAGGACGGCCTCAAGATGAGCCCGCCCACCGTCTCAGAGCTGATGAAACTCGGATATCCGGAGAACCTCGCAGATGGGGTCGTGCGCGCCATCGAATACTACAAGGACATCGACATCGGCAGGTTCAGGAACACGGTCAAGGACGCCCTGAGATCCATTCTCCCGGAGGCCGAAGGGTTGCCTCGCCAGAAAGCCGAGGAGCCCTCGCCAAAGAGGTTGAAGCCTTCACCCAAGAAGGAAGAGGCGGAGACGAAGGAAGACGAGCTGCACGAAGTGGGCGTCGGTGCAGACGAGGAGGATGTCGTGATGAAGATCATCCAGTCACTAGAATCCGGCGCAAAAGGTGCCCACTGGGATAAGATCGTCGAGGCTGCGAAGGCCAAGAAGATAGACAAGGTCCGGCTCGAGGAGATAGTCGCCAGCTTGCTCGACAAGGGCGAGATCTACGAACCTGAGCTCGGTATGATGAAAAGGATCTAGGATGCGCCACGCGCGCAATATTAGAGTCCTAGGCAGAAAAGAAAGAACGAGATGGTCGCTGCCGGCAGGCAGCGACCGTTGTTGTTTGGTGTTCTCAGTCGAAGTCCTTCTTGGACACAGCCAATAGGACAAGACCGACGAGGGACACTAGGCTGCCGATGAAGTATGGCGTGAGTATGAACAGACCCAGCACTCCACCGAGTATCGCGAGGCCCCAGTGCTTGCGCCTGACGCCGAAGAATCCTCCGACGACAGCGATCAGACCGAGGATCACGAATATCGCTCCGCAAACGTACAGTATGTTCTGGAGCGTGTCCTCGAAACCAGTGATGCCACTGATTCCGTAGGCGTCCAGGTCACTGACATCGATGGCGAAGAATAGTCCGCCCATTGCCAGACCCATGATACCCACAACGAGCACCATGATCCCGCCCACGAGTGACAACATGGTCTTCTCGTGCGGCGGTGCTGCAGCCGGAGCCCTGAAATCGTGCCCACAGTACTGGCATACGTTTGCATCCCACGCTATTGCCCTTCCGCAAGAAACGCAGTTTCTTGTCTTTCCTTGATTTGAGGCTTCCATCCTTAGCCCTCCTAAACGAAAGTGCCGGAGAGAAACGCATCTTTCCAGCACTTTACCGCATCTAAGATAGGCGGGGTAGAATATATTTCTTGGCATCTCTGGACGAGAAAAGGGCCATAATCGGAACGATTATGGAGGGTTGGACCGAGAAACGGCATCAGGTGGTGGGGAAGAACTCCTCATGGATGGCTGCCAGGATCATCAGAACAACAACGGCAAGAAGGGCGGCGCCCGCGACCTTGTACGATGCCGAGAATGGTTTGTTCTCCATCAACAAGGAGAGAATGACTGAAAGCAGGACAGTGAAGAAGACGAACACTCCAATGACTCCGACTACTGAGACGAGGTAGAAAATGGCGGCGACGTGCGTGGCAGACAAGATCAGGGTGGCGCCCAGACCGTAGAGTCCTGCGAACCAAACCCAGTCGATAGGCTTCAGCAGCACGACCCTTGGATTCCTTGCAGGGAAGAGGATTGTGTTCAGCAGCGGATACATCACGAATGGGAATGGAACGCCGAGCGACAGCCCGCTAAGCGTCCTGCGCAAGTTGTCCGAAGTGCTTATCCCAGAATAGGAGAGGCCCGCATCGACCAAGAAGAACGCCATGACGGCGCCAATCACTATCATCTGCCTCACACCCGGCAGACCCGAGGCGAACCGCCTCGATCCCGTCATGAGGAACAGGGTCGACAAGACAAAGCCGAAGTGTATCCCTATGCATCGCGCACACAGCGGCATCTGGAATCCATCAAAGAAATATGATCTCTCAGGAAGCTGATGGCAGACGGTTGAGCCAAGAAACATGAGGATGGATTCGAGAGTGACCATCGACCCTTGCATGCACTCTATCGGAGTTAACGATTACCATTTCGAATAAGGCACTCGCACGAATGACCGACTTGACGAAAAGAAGGAATTGAAAGGGGTTTCGCGTTCCTTGGGACAATCAGAACGCCAGAAGCGACGCACCCGCAATCGCGATGGCGCAAAGGACACCAATGAGCGCACCAACCACTGCGAGTATGATGCACATCTTGCCCACGTGCTTGCTCTCAGGGTCCGGTTTGGTGTAGTATATTACTCCTATGATTATCCCCACAATGAAGATCAGGAACGACAGAATGTAGAACAGGATCTTCATCCCTTCGCTGATCTGAGGCTGTGCCATCTGTGGGGCCATCTGCACCCTGAAGTCGTGCCCACAATATGGACACACATTCGCATCCCATGCTATGGCCCTGCCACAGCCTACGCAATTTCTAGTTCCAGACGGACTTGATGCCATGGTAATTCACCCTCCATTTCATATGAGCGAGAGAAGCTCCCGCCATCCAAGCGTATGGATGAGCCAGTTGGTTATAAAATGATTGCTGAGGAGCACCGCTGTTTCCACTGGAAAGCACGCACTGCGCTCCCCTGCCTCAGACAGCTCAATAGCTTGAGCTCACCAGAACACAAGCCACGCGGCTCCGGCCGCCATGAAGCATATCAGGACCAGGATGACGGGCCACAAGGCTATGAGAATGCACACCTTGCCCACGTGCTTATGATCTCTACCGCCAGAGACATAGAATATCACGCCTATTAGGAATCCAAGAAACGGGATGAAGAAAGAAAGCAAGTACACCAGGATCTTCATTCCCGTGCCCACATGGTCTTCTTGCTGTGCAGGAGCCATCTGGACCCGATAATCATGCCCGCAATACTGACATACGTTCGCGTCCCATGCAATTGACCTTCCGCACGAAACGCAGTTCCTCGTGTTTGACGCCACGTACACACTCTCCTTTGCAGGAGAGATGGGCGTAACTCCCATCCTCCAGTCTCCGAATCGGCTTGGTTATTATATAACCGTTGCTATGATTTTGGCCAGACAACTGCGGAGTTGCCTATTGACCAACATCGGGAGAGACCTTCTTCTCAGGGATTCTTGGTGGCGGAGCAGAGATGGGTTTTGGCTTTGCTTTGTCCTCATCGATCACGAACAGGAAGTGGGCGAGCAACAGCGCAAGCACCAGGCCCGCAACTAGGCCCGTCGCGATGCGCAAAGGATTGATCGATTCGTAGGACGTCACTTGCTGAAGGCCGCCGTCAATCGCTATCGGCACGAGCCCCACTAGGACAAGGAACGGGGGTATCTTCCACCTGACGAGTGTTGCTGTTAAGAAGCCGATGACCAAACCCAAGAATAGACCAACATCTCTGGCACAGAACGGCATCTGGTTGCCATTCAGGAAGTAGCTTCGATTGGCAATCTGGTGGCATTCGGCATCTCCCAACCAGTAGATCGCATGCGGAACGGGACTGAGGTTCTTGAACTGACTCTCATTCTCGTGGCCACCAACCACGCCGGAGAGGTCCAGCAGAGTGTTCGGGCGAACCATGAAGGGAGACAGCACTACAAGGGCGAGCCAAACCGAGGAGAGCATAAGCAGGGCGAGAATGACCCTAGAGGTGATCTTCGGGAGCCGCATCGACACCGCTAACACGAGACCCCTTAATCTCATTTCTCAATTACAGCCGAGGCATAGCCAACAACGTCCCTCATAGCCTGGACATCGCCGGAGGTGGCGTACTTCAGGACCGTCGCCTTGCCCCCGGCGCATGCCGTCAGCGTTGCCATGACAGGTCCGTAGCCGCACATTGATATGTTCTCATCGCGGACGACTTCGAACAGCCTCTTCGGATCCATCGCGCGGATTGCTTCCAGAGCCATCCCATCCTTTCTCTTGGCCGTTTCCTTGCTGACGTAATGGGACATGTCCGTCGAAGCTATTACGACGACATCCTTGCCCTTGATGGCGTCCCCGATCGTCTTGCCGACCGAAATAGCCGCCTCGTAGTCCTGGAATCCCATACATATCGGGACGAACTTGATGTCAGATGATAGGTACTGCAGGAACGGAAGCTGAACCTCAATCGAGTGCTCTCCCCTGTGCGCCTCATCGTCCTCATCCACAAGGTCCTTCCTGATGGCCTTTGCGAGCTCGCGGTCCACCTTGACCACGCCAAGTGGAGTCTCGAAGTCCTGCATCGTGATAGCCAGACCGGAGCCGCGACCGGTGTGGTTCGGCCCTAGGATGACGAACGTCTTCGGAAGGCCGTCTTCTGCTATCCTTGAATACAGATGCGCGGCAACCATGCCCGAGAAAGCGTATCCAGCGTGTGGGGCGATTCCTCCAAGAACGCGGCGCTTTGCAGACCCGATCCTCGGTAGCTTCCCGGGACCGAGAGGGCCCAGAAAGCATGATTCGATCTGACTTCTCAAAGAGCGCTCATCACCAGCGTAGAACATGCCTGCGACAGTAGGACGCCTCATTTTCCTCCTGACCCGTAGAAGAGGATGGCATAGGGCCACCAATAGCCTTTCGAATCTACGCGACAAAAGACGATGAGACCATCTCGCCTAGAGAGAAGCCTCGAACTCCTCCACGGTCATCTTGAAGTCCTCATCGCTGGCCAGCTGTCCTCTGGCTTTCAGGACCTCCCTTGTGAGGAGCCAATACACGGTCGCGAGCGCACGCCTTCCCTTGTTATTCGACGGTATGACCAGGTCGACGTACTTCGTCTCGTTATTCGCATCGCAAATCCCGACGATTGGGATGCCGACGTTGAGGGCCTCTCTCAGCGCTTGCTCGTCAGCTGCCGGGTCAGTCACGAAGAGCATCTCCGGCTCTACGAACTTGGGAAGGATCGGATTCGTCAGGGAGCCAGGCACGAACCTCCCAGCGACGACCATCGCGCCGATGGCCTTTCCGAAGACCTTTGCCGGCTTCTGGCCGTACTGCCTTGCCGACACAATGAGAATCCTCGCAGGCTCGACCCTTGAGATGAACTTGGCCGCCACTCTGATGCGCTCGTCCGTCTTCTTGACATCGAGCACGTAGAGCCCGTCCGAGCGGACCTTGAAAATGAACTCCTTCATATCGGCGCTCTTCTGCTGAGTGCCGATGTGGACACCTGACGTGAGGTAGACATCCTCGGGGATCAGAAGATGCGTGCCAGTGTCCGTCTGTGGTTGCGTGTCAGATACCTCGTCCATCTGGATTCCTCAGGTTTCTCTCTTGACAGTCATCGGTATGACTTTCTTGTCGTACTCTATGATAGCAATCTCGATGGGGTCGATGGTCTCATCGGCAACATCGACAAGTATCGGGGCTCCGAGGCTTATCTGAAGCGCCCTGGCGCCGATAATCCTGGCCCTCTCGAATCTGGTATACTTCAAGCTATTAGCCTCACTGTGGAGGTATCCCCTAAAATGTGGCCCCTTTATATACGTTTGGGGCCGCCCTCGATTCTCGAAGAGCCGTCGAGCTCTCGCCAGGATGTGAGAGGAGCGGACAGAACGTTGGACTGTAGCAAGTGTATTCATGCTAAATTATAATTAGAATCGAATTGTAATTTTCGCTTCTTGAGCACCCTGCGGACGTTGCAGGCCAGGAACACCATACGATAATCGTATCTGGAGGTTCGGATTCGCCTCATTTTCGCTCAAGAAAGTTCCGTATTTCCACAACTGATTAATCAGTAGTGAGCCTACCTAGTCGCAACAGGGGAGTCAAAATGCCAAAGGTTCCAAACATCAGAGTTGAGCCTCCAGGCCCGGAGGCCAAGAAGATCGTCGCAAAGGACGACGAGTACATCGTCAAGGCGACCAAGACCGCACCGCTAGTGTTCAAGAAAGCGGAGGGCTCAGTGATTGAGGACGTCGACGGAAACACGTACATAGACTTCTACGCAGGCGTCGGCGTCCTGAACGTTGGTGCTAGGCACCCCAAGGTCGTTGCTGCGATCCATGACCAGGTGGAGAAGTACACGCATGTGGCGGGTACGGACTTCTACTGCGGGCTGCAGTCAAGACTCGCCGAAAGGCTGGCAAAGACCGCTCCAGGCAAGAACAAGAAGATGGTCTTCTTCTCCAACACCGGAGCCGAGTCCGTGGAATCCGCGATCAAGATAGCGAAAAGGGGAACTGGCAAACAGGTCTTGCTGGACTTCCTGGGAGCCTTCCACGGAAGGACGGCCGGTGCCATGAGCTTGACCGCGAGCAAGTGGGTACAGAGAGAAGGCTACACCGCGACACTCATGCCGGGCGTATTCCATGTTCCGTATGCGTACTGTTACAGATGTATCTACAAGCTGGAATACCCGAGCTGCGGGATGTGGTGCGCGAAGGTCATCGAGGATGTATACTTCGAGCAACAGATTCCGCCGAACGACCTCGCCGCGATATGCATGGAGGTCGTCCAGGGTGAGGGCGGATACGTCGTACCACCGAAAGAGTTCGTGAAGATGGTGTTCGACCTCACGAGGAAGTACAAGTGCCTGTTCATCGACGATGAGGTCCAGTCGGGGATGGGTAGGACGGGCAAGATGTGGGCAGTCGAACACTTCGACGTGGTCCCAGATATCATCTGCAGCGCGAAGTCGCTTGGAGGGGGTCTGCCGATAGCAGCCACTATCGTCGATGCGAAGCTGAACTTCGACAGATACGGAAGGCACTCCAACACATTCGGAGGGGCGTCTCTTGCTCACGCATCCGCGCTCGCGACACTCGACGTGATTGATGAGGAGAAGCTCATCGACCGCGCGGCCAAGGTCGGCAAGGAGACAAAGAAGCGCCTGGAAGAGATGCAGGAGAAGTACGAGATCATCGGGGACACTCGTGGACTGGGCTTGATGCTCGCTCACGAGTTCGTCCAGGACAGGAAGTCCAAGAAGAACGCTGCGAAGAGCAGGGACAAGATCTCGGACATGGCCTTCAAGAAGGGGCTGATGCTCCTGCCATGCGGAAAGTCGAACATTAGGTACATCCCGCCTCTGAACATACCGCAGGAGCAGCTCGATGTCGGCCTCGAGATACTCGAGGACTGCATCAAGTTCGTCAACAAGAACAGGGTGGACTGAGCGCACAAACTTTTTTCCTTTTCTGGAATCCCGCTCAGGCGGGATTCCTAGGGTTCCATTTATCTATTCGCCAGTCGATGACGTCGGGAGGATTGGCGGAAATGTCCGATGACAGGGAAGACAGCGGTTCGTACCATGACCTGACCATTGCCACTCTCTACAGGCTCGACCCTGAAAGACTGAAGGCGGTTCGAAGGGCCATGACCGGATCCACGAGGTGCCCACAGTGCGACGCTCTGAACCGCGCGGACCAGCCAAGGTGCGAGAAGTGCGGGGCGAAGCTGTACCCCGAGGTGCCCGACAACGAAGAAGAGAAGGCCCTTAAAGATCAGGCGAAGCACCGCAGGCCGCGATAGACATCTCAGCCGGATTTTTTCTGTTTGAATTTGCGCAGCTCTTCCTCTACAAGGGCTTCGTAGTCTCTCTCCGATTTCGCGGATGTGCCAGATTCTTTCTCATCGAGCTTCCTCGGAACCGACTTGTCTCCCGACTTCCCGGCGGACAGAGTCTCCTTGGGCTCTTGCTTCCAGACGACCGTCCTTATCGCCAGGCCGACCGTCAGAAGACCGAGGCCCGCCCACAGGGTGTTCATCAAAGGAATGACCTTGACCTGTATGTATGCAGAGCTGTTGTCGCGCCATTGGAAGTCAAGATAGAGGTCGCTCAGGACCGCCTTGTAGATGTAGACCTCCGCATCGACGACGTCGAGACCGCCGTCGGTGCCGTAGCCGTACAAGTCCGTGAGCACGATGCCGGCCTTCAGGGGCTTACCACCCCGCAAGATGTCCACGGTCCCTTCCATGACCCAGTCGATGGACACGCCACCAATGGCCTTCGACTCAGTTCTCGAGTCCAGCGCGGTCAATCTGACCGTATAATCGCCAACGGCAACTTCGTGTCCGAGATCGACGAGGACGCTGCTCTGCTGACCCTCAGCTGGGAAGGACTGCAAGTTCGAAGAAACGACATAGCTCATGAGCACCAGTGCAATCCCGAGATGGATCAGATGCGGGCTGGCCGCTTGGAGTGTCTTCCTCAGAGAACCAGCGACCCTGGACTTTGCGAGCTTGAGGACCGATGCGCCGACCGCGACGACATAGGATGGCAGGCTGAACGCCACGACGCCATCCGTCAGATTTCCGGCAACCGCGACAATGCCTAGGCCTGCAGAAACCGCGATGAGCCCAATCCCAAACCAGAATGCTCGTTCCTTGCCCAAGCTCTTCCAGAGCAAGCATATGGACATCGTGACCATGATGGCCACGAAGAAGAGCGACATCTTCTGATTGAATTCGGCGTAGTTCGCGCTCTGAGTCGTGTTCACGTTCTTGAACAGCAGAAGCAGCATGATCGCGCTGGTGGCAACGAAGAGGAAGATGGTCAGCAACGTGTTGTTCCTGTCGCTGATGTACTCGGCCAGCCTCTCCGGTTCTGGCTCTCCCACTGGTTGAACCGACAAGCTGTATTTCCGATATGCAAGGAATATTGACAGCGCGAGAAGGGCAAGCATCAGTGAGAATATCCCAAGGACTGTAGAGTCCCGCCCCAACAGATAGCTCAGACGGGCGCCAGCACTCGCACCAACGGAGCTCCCGAATGCGTGAACTGACGATGCCCAGATTCCACCGGCTCTTGTCGCGAATGTCGCGAAGACGACAGCCACGAAAGAAAGCATGCCGAGCAGCGGGGCGAAGATGCCGTACTCTCCTTTCCTCGAATGCCTGACAATCGTGTGCAGGAAGGCAGTCACAAGTAACCACGGAAGCAGGGACGAGGTCTCGACTGGATCCCAAGACCAGTACCCGCCCCAGCCAAGAACATAGTAGGCCCAGATTGCACCGATTCCTATGCCAAGCGTGAGGAATATCCAAGAAAGCCTTGCCCATGGCATCGCGACGGTGAACCAGTTCTTTTCCTCGCTCAGGAAATAGGCGACTGCTGCCGCGAGTGTAGCGACGCAGAATGCGTAGCCAGCAAACACCACCGGCGGGTGGATGACCATCTCCGGTGTCTGCAGCAGCAGGCTCAGCCCATATCCATCGGGATAGTGGCTCAGATACCATCCATCGGTCCCGCGAAACAGGTTCATATTCGCCAAGATGAGCATGAAAATGAGTATGATGCCGGCAAGAACGATCTGGAATATGTCGTGGAAGTCGCTACTGAGGTACTTCCTGCGTGGCTCTATGAAGACCTCGACCACCAGCACGAGAGACATGAACCATATCCAAAGAAGGAACGACCCCTCCGCACCTGCCCAGACCCCAGAGAGCTTGTACAACGTGCCCAGGTCCGAAGAGGAATAATGCCAGACATAGTAGTAGCTGAAATCCGGGGACATGAAGTAGTAGATCAGCAAGAGCAGCGTCACGGTTATTGACGCGAAGGTGAGGACCGAGAGAAGCACGGAAGCGTTCACGAGGTTCCTGTCCTTCGAGCGCATGCTCAAAGTCCTCGCGGCCATAGCTCCGAACGCAGTCAGAGTCCCGATGACCAACAACGCGCTACCAATGCTCACGTGTTCAGCCTCCGTTCTCCGATTGGTCTATCCTCTTCATGAGGTCCGCGAGCTCCTTGCGATAGGAGGAGCGAAGCTCTTCGTAAACCTTCGCATCGAGCTCCCCTTTCCCATGCTCCTCGTCAAGAGCTACGATTGCCTCCATCAACTTGACCTTCTCGGCTTCGAGCGGGTTGGCGCATCTATCCGTGCCGCCCTTTCCCTCCGCCATCAGCGCGGCAGCTTTCGAAACGTATTCCTTCCTCAGAGACTTGTACGTGCTCTCTGGAAGTCTTCCTCGCTCGAAATCATCGTCGATCCTAGCCAACGACGCGAGTACCGCTTCGTACGGGCCGACGAGAGGTCCGCAGCTGTCGGGTTTCGCGCCCACCCCGCGAGCGGCAGGCTCGCTCTTCCTGGGAATCCTGTTCAGTTCGTTGCGGACGCTCTTGAGCTCGGTCTTCAACTTCGCCAGTTTCCGTTTGCCCTCGTCATGACTCAAAGATCCAGCGGACATTTCGGCCTTTATCCTATCAGTCTCGTCCAACATCTCCTTCTTGCGAGAGACGAGCTCCTTCCTGCGAATCTCCACATCAGGTTCGATCTTGTCGTCAGGTCTTCGATCACCTGGAGAAACCGCATCGACCGATTTCCCCCTTCGTGATGACCTTCGCAGAGCTGTGTAGATCACCGCGACAAGCAGAAGTCCGCCTGTCCCTCCTGCATAGAGAATCCAAGAGTAGTCCGGTTTCGGGGCTGATACTTGGACGGACGAGGATACTGGAGGCGGCAAAGATGTAGTGGAGTAATAATAGAGATTCTTGTCTGGATACGTTCCCATGGTCCCGGTCACGTCCAGCGAGAGATTGAACCCATCTGACTTGGCAGAATAGCCCTTCACGGTGTAGAGCATCACGAGCAAGGATCCAGTGGATGAATATGGGAGCGCTTCTGTCAGGTCTATCGCTGCAATGCCGCCTGAGAAGGGGTCGGTCCAGATATAGGATAAATGGACGGTGAACAGGCTCTCTACCATCTCATATTCGGCTACCAGACTGAATGACGTTATCTTGGGTTCGAAACCCAGTGTAGAGTTGCCATCGAACGTGAACCTCACACTGATTGATATGCCAGTTGATGTGAAATTGAACTCGGTCGCATTCGAACACTGCACCCAGGAAGTCCCGCCATCGTTGGACATCTCACCGGTAACGTTGTCCAGGAAGCTCCCCGAGTATGTCAGGTTTCCAGATGTCACTGCGTGAGCGGAGGCGATGGGCATCGCAGCCGATAGAAAGGTACCGTGCTCCGATCCAGAGGCGAGCTGCAGCGCGCCTGCGGAATACATGAGTTGGTCGAGGGTATTCCCGGCTGCAAGGAAGGCAGACTCGTTGGCCGTGGTGTTCACGAATTGCGAGCTGCGCTGATGCGATGCGGGCACATCGATGAAGAACTTCCCGGACATCGGACCCGAAGTCTCGCGACCGTAGTTGCTGGAACTCAGCGTGCCAGATGGAGTCCACACACTGATTTGCTTGGCGCCTTCAGGCATATTCGTATAGACACGGCTCGAGTCCCAGGGCAACGAGAAGCTGACTATCCTCAGAGCGTAGAAGTCGTTGTTGGACTCATTGCCGAGTATTACACTGTTCTCTCCCTGGACGATGAAGACCACATTGCTGCTGACTTCCACACTGTTTGCCTGGGAAGATGCCTCCGCAGGCTCAAACACCAGGAGCGGAGCCGCAAACGTAAGGGCGATAGCAGCGACGACAACTCGTGCAATCCAGAGACTCCTCATTGATTCACCCCAGATATCACAGATGCCAGGATCTTCTATCGAATAGCTAGTACTTGGAAGCGCATCCGACTGTGACGGCGGTCGCCTGGAGCGTCAATGGCGATGAATCGTCCAGAGTACACTTGACCACCACAGTCTTCCCGTTATCGAAACCCTCGGGCATCGTCCCGTGCATACTGACCTCGATGGTCTTGCTCTCATTGAGCTTGTCCACCAATGTGAATTCCAGGCTGGTTCCTCCTGACCAGTCCTTCACGATGCCCTGGACCTCGATGGGTTTGCCTTGGTACTTCGCAGGAACCGAAGGCGGATCAGTCGAGTTGATGTCCTGTACCAGACTGCCCACGCCAAGGAACTCTCTTCCAGTCGCGCTCCAGCCCCAGAAGACGATGACAAGAACAGCGGCAATGACCACCAGAGCGAGGAGCATTCTTCTCTTGCGCCTTCTCGACATAGGTCTGGAAGGCTGAGCCGGTGGGCTCACGGGAGGGTTCTGATCCGGGATGGGTTCAGCCACCATGCTTCTTCACTGCCTCCCTCAACATGATGATATCCCTTTGGATTGACCTCTGCCTCAAGTGCATGTAGACTATGTATGCAAACACGCCGGCCCACACGATCGAATACGCTATGTACAGCGCCGTGAACGAACTTGCCATCAGTCCTCTCCTCCGATTGTCCGCTTCAATTCTTCTAGGTCCTCTTCCGACTCCGCAATCTCCACCCTCTTTATTAACATTGTTATAAACAGCATCGTGAATGCGACGAGCGCGACACCTATTGTCAAGCCAGCTTCTGGGGACAACCCGCCCGTATTCGAAGCGATGACTTCAGGATGGCTCGACCTGAGCAACGGAGCTATTCTGGCCGAGAGCAGACTCATGGGCACGGTCACGAAACCCACAATTCCATAGACAGCAGACACCCGAGATCGAGTACCAGGGTCTGAGACCGATGCCCTCAGCATCAGATAGCCAATATACACCAGCCAGAGGATGAACGTGGTCACGAGCTTGGTATCGCTCCATCGCCAGTAGACGCCCCATTCCTGTTTCGCCCAGATGGGGCCTGTGAGTATGGCTATGGTTGCGAAGAGGACTCCCAACTCTGCTGCCGAGAGTGCCCATCGGTCGTATTTGGCATCCCTGGACTTGAGGTAGAGTGCGCTGGAAACCAGGGTTACGAGGAATGCCAAGTAGGAAACCCATGCCGATGGCATGTGGAAGTAGAATATCTTCTGGGCGACGGGGGCAGACATCGTGCCAAAACCTCCACCGCCAATATCAACCGACACTGACTTGCTGTCAGGTATTGAAAGCGAGAAACCGGTGATTGCGGAATTGGGACCGATATTCTCCTCCACAACCTTCGCGTGGACGGAAAGGTTCGCGCCAAGCGAGATTCCGCCAACCGCGGAGGTTCCTTCAAGAAGGCCGAGATGCCCTTCCAAAATCAGTTTCGCATCGATTGGCCTCACGGTCCACCATTGTTCTCCGAGACGCCCTTCGACAGTAGCGGTCACGAATCTATGGTAGTCGACCATATCCGCGATGGAGAAAATAATCGTCAATGTTGCTTGGGGGCGAGGGTTTCCAGCATCGGTTTCCACGGCACAGACGAAGCCGACCACCTGTATGTGGCTCCCCTCGACGGACGACAGTATCTCATCAGCGGACCTTACACCAGTCTGCGGCAGAGGAGCATAGAATATGGCAAGGTAGGTCGTCAGGAGCACGAGCGCGGCCGAGACAATCGCGAAGAAGAATCCTAGCCTGTGCTTGTCCATCAGCCTATCCCTCCACAACGAATTCGAACGCAAGGTATCCTATCACACCAAAGATGACTGCAAACCCCGCTATTGATACCAAATCCCTGAAGGATTCGGCTAGGTCGCCCTGGATGGCGTTCCTGGTAGCATTAACGCATGGGATGATCACCGTAAAGGCGATCAAAGGTATGAGCAGGATCGGCAACATCGCTTCACGCGCCCGCGCATTGACTGATATCGCGGCTACGAGGGTGCCGACAAGCACGAGCGTGAGCGTTCCGACGAATGCGACGGCGAGAACCCCGAACAAGTTCCCGCCGAAATCGAATGAGAAGAACAGCGCGAAGAAGATAATCGATAGGACGTCCACAATGAAGACGAGCACGAAGCTGGACAGGGCCTTGCCTAGGAATATGGCGCTTCTGTCAACTGGACACAGAAGAAGCCCTTCGAGCGTCTCACGGTCCTTCTCCTTAGCGAATGCGTTATGCATCCCCACAATAGCCGCGAAAGAGAAGCAAATCCATAGAGCAGAGGCTGCGAGATTGTCGATCGTGACCGCGTTTGACGTGACTGCATCCGAGAATCCGAACCTGAACGCGATAACCATCAGAAGGGAGAACAGGAACATGGCGCTCACCATCTCCTTCGAGCGGAGCTCGACCCGGAGGTCCTTCGTCGCAAGGACGAACGCTTCCCTCAGAGTATCCCCCCCTCCGAGATGGTTCTGTAGTTCTTCTCGAGGTCACCACGCTTGATCGCTGCTGGATCGAACGACTGCGCAATCCTGCCACCTGCAAGGATGTCCGCCCTATCCGCGACAGCGCTTATCCTCTGCAGATCGTGTGTGACAACCAATATGGAACAGCCCCCTGACCGCTCCTCAGCGAGCACCTGAGACAGGATATCAACCCCTTTCTGATCGAGCGACGAGTATGGTTCATCGAGAAGCAGGACCTTGGGGGAATGAAGCAAGGCCCTTGCGATCGCGAGGCGCTGGCGCATTCCTTTCGAGAATACGGCTGCTCGATCATTCACCCTGTGAGAGAGGCCGACTCGCCCGAGCAGCTCAGGGCCGACTTTCTGGAACTCGGCCGCCGGCAATCCATACATGCGCCAGTAGAATCTCAGGTTTTCGAGCGCAGTCAGGTCGTCGTAGGTGTAGGTCGAATGGCCCACGAAGCCTATTGCCCTCCTTGCCAAGACGGGGTCCTCGTATGAGCTCCTGCCGTCAACGAACACCTCTCCCGCGCTCGGTTCGCTGAGCGTAGCTAGTATCCGAAGCAGCGTGGTCTTTCCGGCACCATTCGGCCCCATGAGAGCGACCGTCTCGCCTTCGCCGACCTTGATGTCGAGGCCGCTCAGCACTTTGCGTCGTCCAAAACGCTTGCTAACGCCTCTTGCCTCGATCATGGCTAATCTCCCCCGCTGGCTCCATCAGCATTGAGGTGGCAGTATTTCAGTCCTTTCAACATCGAATCACACCTATGGAGACATCAATGGAGCACCAACGCTGACACATCGAAAAATGAAAGAAAAGGAAGAAGAGTTTTTACTCCTCGGTTTTCACAGGTATCTCAGTTGGTTTCGCGCCTTTGCCCTTTCGCATCAGCATCATCGCGAGAGCCGCAGCAATAAGTGCCAAGACGACAACTATGCCTATCAGGCCGTAGTCGAGAGTGGTCAGTCCCTTCTCTTCAGCTGTCAGTTTCGCGACTGTCGCGGGCGATACGGTATTTGTGATCTCGTTGCCCTTCGTGTCCACAGCCGTCACATACACGTAGTACGCCGTGTCAGCATCTAGGTCTGTCAACGTGTATGTCTGGATCGACCTGTTCGTCACCTCGGCCTTCCACGTGTCTCCCGTGACATTCGAACTCATCGCCGTCAACACATATATCCTGTACTTGGCGAAGTCCGAGGCATCGCTTGCGGACCAGTTCACGGTCACGCTGCCATCGGCATTGCGCACAACGTATACCCCAGTCAACTTACCAGGAGGCGTAAGGTCTGAGACAATTGTCCCTGCCCTATCGCGCGCATCCTTCAGCAGACTTGATGCCAACATCGGGTTGTGGTTGCCTTGGCTCGAGTCGGAATCGACTGACTCGAGATTGAACTTGGATATGTTGTACTCGTTCGAAGTCGAGACCATGTTCACGCCCGTTCTGTTCCCGGCCATCTGCAGCATCAACGCGTTTGCTTGCTCGACCAGTTCAGATGTAGATTCGATTCCTACATTTGTCATTGTCGCGACAGCGTCGATATACACCTGAGCGGACTCGTTCGTTGGGAACGTCGATCCGCCGTGGCATGTTCTGCAGGCATCCGCCTTCGGTGCGAATGTGTGGTTCGGCAATGGAGTTGCAGCATAGTTGTCCGACAGGTGGCACTCGTAGCAGGCGATATCTGACATGTATGTCAGACCAGTCCTGTCTGCGAGGTATCCGGCAGTGTTGTTCCTCATCTCTGCCATTGGATGATGTACCGCCTTGCCTGGCACCGCGCCCTGGCTGTTGTGACACACCGCACAGATTTGCTCCCTCGGCAATCTGAGCTGATATTGTGTGCTGTTGTCGTGCGGGTCGTGGCATACTACGCAACCTATCTCCCACGTCAGAGGCGCATCCTCTCCTGGGGCCCTGAGCACAGTCTTCGTTACCGTGCCATTGCTCTCGATGAACTGCATGGCATTCAACACTTCGTGGCAGTTCGAGCAGGCTGCATTCTTGACATAGCTCGGCAACGTCGCGGTGTTATGCCCGGATTCGAGCCATTCGTTGTAGGTCGGGTGGTGCTGTACGCTCTGGCCTGGCTCAGAATAGTGGCATGATCCGCACAGGCTGGAGTTCAACACGAGACCGATTGTAGCCTGCTTGTTCGCCCCTGACGCCACATGAAGGCTCCCAGGCCCGTGGCAGCTCTGGCACGTAACATTCTGCAGATACGCTGGAAGGTGTGTGCTCACATCGTATCCCGAAACCGGGTAGATGCTAGGCACGCCGACTCCAGTCGCATTTGGCGCTCCGGTAGCGTGGCATGGCTCACAGCTGGGTAGATGGAAGCCCGCCATCAGGTCCGGAAAAGCAACTGCGTGTTTCGTGTCCACATACGTAGCCTGAACGTCGTCATGACACCCGGGGGTGGCACATACGGCATTGTCGACGTAGCTGGCAGTCGTGGGAGGAGGTCCTGCCTCATTGCTGGGCAACTGCAGCATCAAAAAAACCAAGACACCGATAGCGCACAAGCCTAGTGCGAGTGCGAGTTTCCATGTCCTTATGCTTAACCCTCCTTCATAGCCTCTGGAGGTCGTCACAAAGGCGTTTCGAGGTAAATCTTTGCGGCGTTATATAGTTGACGGTTCACCGAATTCGAGACCGTGTACTTCCTTCATATGGTGTAAGTTGGTGAAGACTCAAAGAGCGAGCCTGCATGCGACATCCGCCACCCACAGAAACCTAAATAACGGTGTGAACAACATCGGGTTTGACGACAGCAATACGCGGAATGTGGAGAGTGTGGATTTGAGAAAGAATATCACATTGATGACTGCGGTCGGTATGCTGGCTTTGCTTGTACTCATTTCACCTGTCATCGACGCACGCAGGAATGGAGTCGGCAGCGGCACGGAGGAATACGATTGTGGTGGCTCGTGCCATTCCGTGCTCAGCAGCGCCACGATCACAATGTTCGCATCCAACCTGACCCCGGCGACAGGACAATCGTTGACTGTCACAGTCAACGTCTCCGGAGGAAGCTCTGATGCGATCCTCGGAGTAATGATTGTCTCATCGCTCAGCCCGGTGCCCGCGAGCATACCCTCGGCAGCCGGATGGGTGATCACAACTGATCCGAGCGGCTTGGCGACCTACAACTATCACGAGATCACGGACTATGCTTCTCAGACATCGATGACTTGGACGCTGACGGCACCTCAGCAGACCGGCATATACAACCTATACGCCAGGGTGATGCATGGTTCCCCGAGCGGCGCGTCAGAAGTCGAATATGCAAAGGACTACGTTGATGGACTCTCCTTCATTGTCGGAAGCGCCGGATTGCCGGGCATTCCGAACGTTGTTCTGACATCACCCACCGAGGGCTCTACAGTCAAGGGCTCAATGACCGTGAACGCGAACATACCTTCGAGTCAGCCGATTGCATACGCCGTCCTGAAACTCGATGGAGTAGAAATCGGCAACAAGACCGTGGCCCCGTTCGCTTGGACAATCGATACACGGGCATATGCCGACGGCGACCATGTCCTGAACATCACGGCGCTCGACGTGCTCGGCAACGCAGGATACAAACAGGTGACAGTAGATGTCGACAATTCAGCCACGAACACAGAGCTCTTGTCCTGGGTCTGGACAATGGCAGCAGGGAGCATAGCCATCGTGGCGTGGATAGGTGTCATGATCGTTGTTGCACTGATGATAAGGAGACGACACACAATGAAGGAGGGGAAGTAAATGGTCTCGATGAGCGCGTTGCACGCACTGACTGCAGAGCTGCACGCAGGTTTTCTGACGCTGGCGTTCATTTGCATAATGATTGTCGCTGTCGCCCAGATAGTCGTTAGGCTCAGAACAAGAATGCCCAGGAAGTTTGTAGAGTGGGCCATCAAGATCAGAGGATATACTGAGGCTGCCGGATATGTCGGCGCTGTCCTCGGCGTGTTGGGGCTGCTTCTCTCGGCTTGGACTGGCATGTACGCATGGCCTGAAGACGTCCTGCTCCAGTCTGCCGTGGTAAGGAACAAGATCCTGCTCACGGCGTTCTCCACGGTCATGTGGGGCGGCGTCGTCTACATCAGGTCACGGTTCGGAAGAGGACTATGGACATGCCCCGCGATGGCCACCGTATACGTCGGACTTACATTCGTCGCATTCGGGCTCCTTGGCACGACAGGATCGATGGGCGCGCACCTGGTCCAGGGAGGCAGCGCCCTCGACCCACTCTGGAACTTCGTTGGATTCAGAGTCGGTGCGAACCTGGTGTTGAATGCCAACATCGACGCTCTGATCGCCATCGCGAGTGCTGGGGCGCTCGTCATCGCGCTCGTGATCGGGAGACGATACGACCTGTTCAGCGTGAAGCTCGGAGCGGATACCTGCCAGCGAGTCTTCAAATGGGATGAGCCGAAGATCGTGTACGAGTCCCCCGAGAAGAAGTAACGCCAGCCAGCTAGGCTTGGTTACCGCGAAAAGTTCTTTAGCGAAGGCTCGTACCCTCGTGCCAATGGGAAACCTGACCGTTGCGGTAATCGGCGCCACCGACTACGCAAGAACGCTTGGCAAGAAATCGACAGCATCGGACATAACCTTCTTCGACCACAAGAAGGGGGATGTCACGCTAACGCTGGTCGAGCCGACGAAGTACCCCGACAAGTTAGCTTCGCTCTTCTTTGCCGTGTCCATGGCCGATGCGGCTGTACTTGTCGTCGAGCAGATCAACCCGATGTTCGGCGAGACCGTTGTGATGCTTGACTGCGTCGGAGTGAAGAAGGGGTACATTGTCCTGAGGAACTTCCTTAGCCGGGAGCAGCTCGCACCATTCATCAAAGGGACAATCTTGGAGAGTTATCTATTCGTGCAGGACGACCCCGTGTCGATTCGTGAATCCCTCATGGCCGATGCCAAGAGGGTCGAGTCGACGGAGCCTCCGAAACAGGAAGAATCCGTAGGGTCCGTCCCGATCGATCACTTCTTTGACGTCCGCGGCATCGGCACCGTGGTCCTTGGCTGGGTCGCGGACGGTTTCTTGAGAAGGCATGACCGCGTCAGGATCTTGCCAGGAGCAACCGAGGTCGAGATAAGGTCCATCCAGAAGCACGATGACGATTTCGAATGGGCAGTCGAGGGAGACAGAGTGGGCATCGCACTGAAAGGTGTTCAGATAGCCGAACTGGACAGGGGGATGACCTTGACCAACGATCCGACCATGAAGGCCTACTCGAGCGTATTAGCTGAAGCAAGGCTGGTCAAGTATTGGCTGAACCCGCTGAAACCGGGAATGGTGCTACATATCGGACACTGGATGCAGTTCGTTCCTGCAAGGGTCGAGGACGTAAGCAACGGGGACGATTGGAGGAGACCGACCCTGAAGCTGACCCTGCAGAAGGATCTGGCATTCCGCCCGAATTCACGGTGCGTCCTGGCACATCTCGAGGGCGGCAAGCTCAGGGTGCTGGGCACACTAGAACTGCCGGCCTGAAGTGCCTTTCTCGAAAGCAGAAGAGAGCCTTAGGAGCGGGCCCGGTGGGATTTGAACCCACGTCGTCGGCTTCGAAGGCCAAAAGGATATCCTAACTACCCCACGGGCCCTGGATAGTGATTGGCCCAGCCTATAATATCCTTTGGCGATGGCTTCATTGCTTGTGAATCAACAGACGGAGGAGAATATACACTAGGATGAACAGAAGAAAAGCCAGACCCAACATGCCAAAAGGGTATTCGATGAAAGCGCCGACCATTCGACAAGCAACAACCTGCTTCCTCTTCAAGAGGATTGGGCCGAATCACTTCTTTCCGAGCTTCGCTTTGATGTGAGGGATCAGACCGCCATGGTCAAGAATCACCCTAACGTGCTCTGGGATCTTGTCAAGGGCTGCTATCTTGGAGCCTTCAATAGAAGCAAGAGTGCCTGCTTCGACATCAAGCACGACAGAATCGCCATCCTTGAACACGGAATCGGCCGTTCCCGAAACGATGACGCGTAGTCCCAGATTGATCGCGTTCCTATAGAATATCCGCGCGAACGATCTTGCGACGATGGCTTGAACTCCACTGCGCCTGAGAGCGATGACCGCCTGTTCCCGGCTCGAACCACACCCGAAGTTTCTGCCAGCTACGATGACGTCCCCTTCGGTGACTCCCGTAGCGAAATCCTTGTTTGCACCCTCCATCGCATGGGAAGCGAGATGGGCTGGATCGTAGCTGTCCAGATATCGCCCAGGGATTATCAGGTCAGTATTGACATCGTCCCCGAAAAGCCATATCCGCGGTTTGCCGCTCATCTCAAGAACCTCCGAGGGTCGGCGATCTTGCCCTCGATCGCGCTCGCAGCCACCGTTGCGGGGCTCGCGAGGTATATGACTGCCTCCTCGGATCCCATCCGCCCACGGAAGTTCCTGTTGCTTGAGGAGATGCAGACTTCTCCGGAACCCATCACTCCCTCGTGAGAGCCTAGACACGGACCACAGCCAGGAGGCAGCAACTCGCCCCCCGCCGAAACGATTGCCCGGGCAACGCCCATATCGATAGCATCGACCAGTATCTTCCGAGACGCTGGTGCGACAATGAGTCTGCAACTAGAGGACACTTTTCTGTCCTTGAGCACCTCGGCAGCAGCAATCAGGTCTTCCAGGCGCCCGTTGGTGCATGTTCCAATGAATGCCTGGTCTACTCTGACGCCCTCGAACTTGTCCACGCTTCTGGAGATCTCCACCTTGTCAGGACCAGCCACCATCGGAGCCAACTTCGAGACTTCGACCTCCATCCGACGCTCGAACACAGCATCTGGATCGGACCTCACGACGGCCCTGACAGGCGGATCAAATCCTCTGAACCATTCCTTGGTCACCGCATCGGGAACGACGAGCGCGGCCTTAGCGCCCATCTCTGCACTCATGTTGCAGAGGACCATCCTGCCGGCCACGGGCATGTCCTGAATAAGAGAGCCGTGAAATTCGACGCACTTGTAGTCAGCACCCGAGGGCCCAATCATCGCGGCAATCCTCAGAGCCACGTCCTTCGGATATGTTCCCTTTTGGAGGTGCCCTGACAACTCGATCCTGTGAGTCTCAGGTATCCTCAACCAGAGATTACCAGTTGCCCACACCCCCGCCATCTCGGTCGCGCCGACCCCAGTTGCGAATGCCCCGACGGCTCCGGCGGTTGTCGTGTGAGAATCCGTGCCTAGCACCAGCTGCCCGGGCCTCACGAGCCGCTCCTCAACAAGTAGCTGGTGACATATCCCCTCGCCCACATCGTAGAATCGCTCGATGCTGAAGTCATTGACCAGCTTCCTGATCCGTGCATGAACTGATGCGGTCTGAACGGTATTCGCTGGCGTGCGATGGTCGAGAACAATCGCGATTCTGTCTGAATCCCAAGGACGGTCAAGCCCGAACTCGGAGAATGACTTGTCCACGAGGAACGTATTCTCGTGAGACATCACCAGATCGGGAGAGGCCTCGACGATTTCTCCCGCCCTTGCCTTCGAATTCCCTGAGGCTCTCCCAAGGACCTTCTCAGCAAACGTCCTGCCCGCCATGACTACTCAAACCAGATGTTCGTATTTCAAAATGACGCGGGAAGAGCTCAGGTTGGAACTACAGCATTATTGGTCGAAGCCACAAAGTGGCGTAAGATTACGGATAGCTGGAAAAGGTATTTCCACTAAGTACCCAATCACTTCGCCGCAATGGACAGAGTTCTAGACACAGCTCCAGGGTCGAAGGTGCTCCTCCTAGGGAACGAAGCCATCGCCAGAGGAGCTCTTGAAGCGGGAGTCGCAGTGGCAACTACTTACCCGGGCACGCCCGCGTCAGAGATAGGAGACGCGCTCGCGCGCGTAGCCAAAGACGCTGGAGTGTACTTCGAGTACTCGACCAATGAGATAGTCGCGACCGAGTTTGCCATCGGAGCCGCTGCCTCTGGTGTGAGGGCTCTCGTTAGCATGAAGCACGTTGGGCTCAACGTGGCCGCTGATGCGCTCCTGACCTTTGCGTACACGGGCACGCGTGGCGGGTTTGTTCTCGTAACCGCGGATGATCCATCCTGTCATTCGAGCCAGAACGAGCAAGATAACAGGTACTACGCACTACTCGGAGGGATCCCGCTTCTCGAACCTTCTTCGCCGCAGGAATGCTATCAGATGACCAAGGAGGCATTCGCACTCTCCGAGAAGCTCGAGTTGCCTGTGATTCTCAGGACGACCACGAGAGTGTCGCACGTGCGGGGACCTGTCGTGGTAGGCGAGATAGTCCCAGGACCAAGGAAGAAGGAGTTCGTGAAGGATCCAAAACGGTTCGTCACTATGCCTGCGGTCGCCAGAGCAAGGCATTTGATTCTCCTAGAACGACTGCGAGAAGCTTCGAAGCTGGCTGACGAATCCGCTCTCAACCGAGTCTACAGAATCGGAGCTGGGGGCAGGTCGGGAATCATCACGTCATCTGCAGCGTTCAATTATGTGATGGATGCGGCGAAGATGCTCGGGATGTCGACAGACGTACTCAAGCTCGGGTTCTCGCACCCACTCCCGACGCACTTGATTGTCGAATTTCTCAAGACACATGGTTCGGTCGCAGTTGTAGAGGAACTCGAACCTATCCTTGAAACCGCTATTAGAGCAGTCGCGCAACACGAGGGGCTCAAGACGAAGATACTCGGCAAAGCCGACGGCGCATTCCCGCAGGCCTACGAGTTCGATCAGACAATAGTGGCCTCAGGACTTGTGAAGTCATTTGGGCTGAAAGGGGGGGCTGCGAAGACCGTCTCTATGGATTTGCCACACATGCCGGTCAGGCCGCCCGTGCTCTGTGCCGGCTGTCCGCACAGCGCGACGTACTTCGCCGTCAACAAGGCGACGAACCGCAAAGCGATATTCGCATCCGACATCGGCTGCTACACGCTCGGAGTTGCACCGCCCTACAACGCCGCCGACCTCCTTGTCTGCATGGGTTCAAGCGTTGGAACCGCTGGAGGACTTGCGAAGGTCAACGACCAGCCTGTAATCGCATTCATCGGAGACTCGACTTTCTTCCATGCTGGGATCCCTGGTCTGATCAACGCCGTGCACCACGGACACAAGTTCCTGCTGATGATCCTCGACAATCGTACGACCGCGATGACCGGGCACCAGCCTCACCCTGGCAGCGACAGAGGTCCATCCTGCTGCGACATAACATCGATCTCTATCGAAGAGGTTGTCAAGGGTTGCGGGGTCAAATGGCTCAAGGTCGTCGACCCGTACGACATCAAGACTACGACAGACACGGTCAAACAGGCTCTGACACAGAACGGCGTTTCGGTCATCATTGCCAGGAGGGAATGCGCCCTGATCGTGAAGAGAGACCAGAAAGGGGCGATCCTGAAGAAGCAGTACATCGACCAAGAGGCCTGCAAGAAGTGCAGGACCTGTGTGGACAAGTTCCAGTGTCCCGCCATCTCGAGCGTCGACAAGATACAGACGATCGACGACGAGTCGTGCGCAGGATGCGCAGTGTGCGCCCAAGTCTGTCCTCACAAGGCCATCAAGGAGGCCAGGTGATGACCGACATCTATCTCGTGGGCGTTGGCGGTCAGGGGATCATCACCGCATCGAGGATCATCGGAGATGCTGCGATTCTCGCAGGGAAGAACGTTCTTCTGAGTGAGACGCATGGAATGGCCCAAAGAGGCGGTTCGGTCGTGTGCACCGCCAGGATTGGAGAAGTCTACAGTCCTTTGATACCAGACGGTCATGCTGATGTCGTTCTGTCGTTTGAGCTGCTGGAAGCTTTAAGGGCTGTCTGCAAGGCGTCGAAGAATACTGTTGTTGTTAGCTCCAATGAGAGAATGATTCCGCTCAGCGTGTCGTCTCAGAAACTCAAATACCCGACGCTCGACGAGGTCCGAATGGAAATCGCCAAGATCGCAAGGAAGTTCGTGCTGATCGAAGCTTCCAAACTTGCCGAGGAGGCAGGAGTGCCGATGTCTTCGAACATAGTGATGGTCGGCGCCTTGGCAGGCACAGGTCTGACGAACTTGGAAAAGAAACACTTCGAGAGAGCCGTAGAGATGAACATCCCACACAATGTCCGAGAGAACCTGGCAGCATTCTCGAAAGGGTTTGACGCGTTATCGAGAGAAGATCGAACCTGACAATGTATTAAAACGGGATAGCGTATTGGCTGAGCGGGCCCATGGTCTAGCGGTTATGACAACGCCCTTACACGGCGTAGATCACCGGTTCAAATCCGGTTGGGCCCACTCAAACTCCTGACACGGCAACAAAAGGTACGTTTTCTGCAGTTTTCCGCATCTGGATACGCAGACTTCGCACGATCTCGAAAGGCGAAAACATAAGGCGGCATGACCCTCGCCTCGGAAAAGACCATACGGAAAGCGCCGGCCCAGTCAACTAGGCCTGCTTGGCCCTCGCGGACTTCCCAGCAAGTGTTCAATACGAAGTGGCTTCCTATCTACTTGATGGGGGTATCTAAATGGACGAGAAAAAGCGGACTAGCGCGCTGAGGATAGCTCTGGCGCAAGACCTGAGCATGATGTTCCTAGTGCCGCTTCTTGTGTTCTTCGCAGGCACTCTGGTCCTTCAATATTACATGACTCACGAAGTGTACCCAGAACTAGTCTGGGTTCCCTTCCTTGCAACTTGCGTTCTCACAGGATTCGTAGCAGCCCTGATCATCTGGCACATCCTCCGCGTTCATTTGCTTCTTACCCGTGGAATGAGGGTAGATGCGATTGCCTCGCGGTGTGCTAGATACCCCAGGATGGGGCGCCTCGGCACTCCTTATCTCAACGTCTGCTTCAAATACAAAATCGGAGCCGATGAGCGATCCGCCTATAGGGACTACTTCGTCGACCGTATGACGGAGGTCATCGGGGACGGCGTGAAGGTTACACTGATGGTCGATTCCAAGAATCCTGGAAAATTCGTCTTCGCGGGTTTGAACGAAGAGAAAGCAACAGAGGTTTGAGCCGCGGAAAAGAGTTTAGAAGAGGAAAGGCATTACGAATTCTTCTGAGAGACATGATTGTGAAGAAGCGATGGAAGGACATCACGCGAATCAGCGAGAAGTTATGGTCGGAACTTCAGCCACTTAAGGGGTTCTGGAAAGATGCGTACCTGGCATCAGCCATCCTACACTCCAATGTAGTTGTCCCTTGCGTCGTGTTCGTGGAGAAGGATACGAATGACCAGCAGCGCCTGCTTCCAGTCCACGGATTCATCCGGTGGAAGTACAATTTTGACGAAGAGACCATGATTGATGCAACCTCTGTCATGCAAGCGAATCCCAGTCCTTATGTTCCCTCTCCCGAGATCCTAGGCATGCTCGAAGAGCATGGACACTTTGACGACCCCATTGAGCACGCTAAGCTGAGATTGAAGGACGGAAGGGAATACTGGTTCCGCAAGGGTTGGCCCGGGTTCTTTATAGGGGTCCCCGATGGCTATACTTCCTCAGACATCGTTGGTGTGACAGAATGGGCAACGCAGCCATTCTTCAAGATTGACAAGGAGATCGCTGATAGAGTCGTCGGTCCTCCACCATACAGACTGTGCATATTCAGACGCCCGAAGGTGAGTAGAAGGAGTTTGTGAGGGGTTGCTGGCCCCTCTTTTTCGATACCCTTCCTTAGATGCCATAGATTCGGGGTATTGTACCTTCCGACACCGAGCCAGTCAGTCCAGTGGGCACAAATCCGGTTGGGCCCACCTAACCGATCTCTAAGCTTCTGTGCGAAATCGATCCGTGCTGAAACCCCTCATGGACGAATGTGACGACTTCCCCTTCCCTCTGCATCCCGATGATGTATAGCAGGGGCAGGTAGTGGTCAGGGGTCTGGAACGCGCGTCTGCTTGCCGTCCACCGCTCGTAGTGGATCAAGGCCTTGTGGTCACCCGCAAGAATCGCTCTTTTAAGAAGACCATCGAACTCGACCGCCCACGGGAAAGCCGCGACGTCACTATCCCAGTTCAGTTCGCGGAACGTGTGCACTAGATTTCCACTGCCAACAAACATGATACCCTCGTCGCGCAAGGGGGCGAGTGCGCGCCCAAGATCGTAGTGGTACTGCGCAGGCTTGTGCATGTCCACGCTCAGCTCCACCACGGGCACATCTGCCTTGGGGAACATGTGGATGAGAGGGATCACGGCCGCGTGATCAATCCCCCATTCATCAGATAGGCGAAGGATGCCGTTGGGCACTGCGCGGGAAATCTCCTTCGCAATCCCAGCATCTCCCACGGCAGGATACCTGACCTCGTACAACTCCCGTGGGAACCCGTAGAAGTCGAATATCTGTTCTGGCCGGTCCGGGGCCGTCAAGCAAGTCCCGCTGGTCAGCCAATGAGCCGAGATGATAACCACCGCTCTCGGCTTCCGCAAAACCTTCGCGAGCCTTCGCAAGTCCCTCGTGAACGGGTTTTCCTGGATGAGGTTGAACGGCGATCCGTGCCCGATGAAGTACGCCTTCGCAGCATCTGCCATCGTGCGGTTCCAATCACGACCGAGTTATTCAATGTTACAACGTAAACAAAGGGCATCCGCTGCCATCGCGGAATGGAAAGAGAATAGAGAGGAAATGGTTTGATCGGTCGATCTCAGGTGTGTTTGGCTTCCCGGCCGCGCCATAGCATCCATGTCACGAGGAGCATGAAGGCCACCGCTACGACTATCGCGACCAATGCGAGCGTCGGAGCCGCATTCGACAGTATCCCAGCCTTCTCCGCAATCAAAAGACCAACCTGAGCAGATACTCCGCCAGAACCGACGGTGATCGTGCCGCTCCCTCCGCCAGATGCTTCGAATGTCGCATTAGCGGCGTGAGTCCCGACGGTCACGATGTTGCCCAGGTTCGGATCTGAAAGCGCCCAAACGAATGTCAGGCCAGGTACCTCGTTGCCGAAGGCGTCGTACCCCTTGGCTGTCAGGGATGCATTGCTGCCAGCATCCACGCTTATCACGGACGGCTCAACGGTGATGTATGCCAGCGGGCCGGCTGTAACTATGGCGCTCGAAGTTATGGAGTGGCTTCCGTCGGTGACCGTCACCGTGCCCGAGCCGGCCTTGTTCCCCGCGATGAAGACGGCGTGGGAAGAATCCGCCGTGACGAAGACGATGCCTATGGTGCATGTCCAGGAATAGGTCAACCCCTCGACGACGTTCCCGTAGGAATCCGCGGAGATGGCCTCGAGCGATACCATTGCACCAGCAGCCACTGTCAATCCGTTAGGCACAACCCTCATGATCGCTGTTCCTGGGAGGATCGTCACCGCGGCCGATGCCGACAACGAGCCCGCGGTCACAGTGACCGTGCCCGAACCCGCGACGGTGGACGCAGTGAGCAGACCTTCCTGAGATATCGTGCCAATCGCCGAGCTTGCGCTCCAGACGAGGGCGGCGCCTGTCACCGCATTGCCGTATATGTCCTCCACCTCGGCACTGAACTGGAAGGTTCCGCCGACGACGACTGAGGCAATTGCGGGAGAGATGTAGACTCCCTTCACCGGCCCTGCCAAGATGTTCACGCCTGCGTCTGCGAACAGACCCGTGGAGGTAACCCTCACGGTGTCATGCCCTGCCTCCGGCCCTGCGATGTAGATAGCTCTGGTGTCGTCGTCCGAAACGGGAATCACAGAACCGAGATCGTTCAACGAGCTCCATGTGATCTCAGCGCCTGCCACATAGTTGTTGTACTGATCGTAAGCATGCGCCTCGAACAAGGCCGTCCGCATCACCCTCATATCCGTAGACGCGGGAGACAAGGACATGTGGTCGACCTCGCCAACTCCCTCGAAGCCGTAGGCTGTCACTCCGCTAAACATGTCACACACAACGAGGTAGCCGTTGGCCAGAGCGGCCGAGGACATCATGGAGCCCTCTAAGACGACCTCATCCTGCAGTAGATCGCCCGTCAGAGCGTCCCATGCATAGAGATGGCCATTGTCAGCAGCGCAGAACACAATCCCGTTCGAGTATGCAGCTGACGAGTATATCGGGCCGTAGGCGATCGCGCTCCAGACAATGCTACCAGTGGACTCGTTGAGCGCGTACATCGTCCCGTAAGTAGAAGACACTCCGATGTAGACCAGTCCGTCGGCCACTACAGGAGACGCCCAATCGATCAGCCAACCGAGGCTGGTTGTCCACTTCAACTCTCCAGTCACGGCATCCAGGGCATTCACGTTCCCGGCGTAGTCTCCGATATAGAGCACGCCAGAGGATACTGACAGCGGCGAACCGACGGTCGTGTTGACGTAGGTCGACCAGACTTCAGCTCCAGTAAATCCATCGATAGCCACGACCTTGCCCGTGCTGTCAGCAAGGAAGACCATCCCACCCCAGTAGGCCGGCCCCTCGCAGGGCTGGCCGACCATGGCATAGGTCCAGAGCACCTCGCCCGTGAACGCGTCGTTGGCGTAGAGCGTGTAGCCCCATGTATCGTGCCAGAAGACCATTCCCTGAGCCGCGACGACTGAGGTGTACAGATACTGCCCTCCGTAGTTGTAACCATCTGCGCTCCAGATGACAATCCCAGTATCCTCGTCCAGGCAGTAAAGTGTCGGCACCCCGCTCCAGTTGGTGGCGAAGGCGACATAGACGTTGCCGTAGGCTACTGTCGGGCCGGACGGGGTGATACCTTCGAGCCCAAGCGTCTTCTCCCACTTCGTTTCGCCAGTGGCAAGGTCCAAGGCTACTATGGAGCCTGCTTCAGTCGAGAAGAACACCGTTCCCGCGTGGATGACTGGGCCGAACCAGCTGGGATAACGGTCGAGAGGCTGCGAGTGCCACTTCTCCACGAAGGGCAGCTCGACGTCGACCGGGCTGACACCCGTCCTCGCTGCGTCGTGTTGGAACTGCGGCCAGTCGAGAGCTGATTCCGGTGAGACCTCGCACAGCACAGTCGCTTCGGCAGTCGCATTCGGATCTGCCGACGAGACTGCCAGGACCTCGGTGCGGTCAAGGGTTCCGTTCAAGACGTCAGCAGGGACCGCTATCGCAATGACAATCGGAAGGCTCGTGCCTCCTCCAAGGACTCCTGTGTCGGGGACGAGATCGTCGTCTGTGTCGACCAGGGGCGTCACGCCATCAGCTTTGAAGAGTGATACAATCCATCCATGTGCCGATCCAGCGACGATGCCGATCGTGTCCTCGAACCCTCCAGTGTTGGTCACGGTCATGTTCGCCAGGGCGGTCGTGCCCTGCGTGACCGCAAGATATGCACTCGGGCCAATCTCCGCACCAGGAGGCGGAACATCGCAGATGACCTTCGCATCCTTGGATATCGTCGGATTGTTCGAGGATGTGAATGTCAAAACAGTCTTCTCGACATCACCCATGGCCGCGGTTCCTGGTACGTCGACTTTCATGACTATCGTCACGAGTGCGCCCGTGGCGATGGAGCCCGTGTCCGGCACGGTATCGCCGTCAGTATCCGGCAGCAGTGTGATTCCGTCTGCCTCGTAGAGGTGCGCCAACCATCCGAGAACGCCGAGAGTCACGTTGACGTCGAAGGTGTCGGGTCCGAAGGACCCTATGTTGGTCACCGTGATGTTGAAATACGCTACCTCGGGTGGATAGACATCCTTCGATTGTGTTGCTGGCACGACCCTCGCTCCGTAGGGCATCACTCCCATCAAGCCGAAGACGCTGCCTTCGTAGTCGTTGACCCACACCCAGCCATCGGATACTGCAGGGCTCGTGGTGAATGAATATGTCCCGATGTACTGCGAGTCCACAATCGTGCCGTCAGCTGCGTCGAACGTGACGAACTCGCCATCCCAAATGGTCGCGTAGACGTAACCGTTCGCATATGCTGGCGAGCACTGTACCCAGTCGGCGACGGGAGTAGACCATATGACAGACCCGTCCATGGGGTCGAGCGCGTAGAACGTCGAGCCGATTGTCCCGAAGTATATCGCGTTGCCGTCATAGGCCGGAGTAGAGAACGAGATAGGGGCACCCATCATGGCCTGCCATACTATGGCTCCAGAAGCCGCGTCGACGGCGAACATGGTTCCCATTTCGTTTCCGACATAGACGTTGCCTTGTGCGTAGAGAGGAGCCGATGTGATTTCTGCTGGCTCGAGGAACGTTGACCACTGAAGCTCTCCAGTGTCCTTGTCGAAGGCGTATAGGTAGCCGTCCAGGCTTCCTATGAACGCCCATCCGCCACCGATCGCGAAGCCGCCATAGGGCATGCCCCCCGTATTGTTTCTCCAAACGACCGATCCATCAGACTCATCGAGTGCGTAGACATATCCGTTCCAGGCGGCTCCATACACCAGCCCGTCCTTGGCGGCCATCTGCACGCGCGCGTTGAAGTCCAATCCCGATGACATCCCGACGGACCATATCTCATTCCCGGTAAGCGCGTCTAGCGCGTATGCATAGCCTCCCGACGTGCCATAGAATGTGGCGTAGACCACACCACCGTCCACCGCTGGCGTGCCCGCGTAGTAGTATTCTCCACCGAGCATTTGCTCCCAGAGGACCTCGCCAGTGTACGGGTCCCTCGCCCGGAGGTACCCGTCATCGGAACTCGTGAAGAGGGTGCCGTCTGCCATGACGGGGCCGACCAGCTGCGCGCCCACGCCGGATCCGTTCTGCGCCCACTGCATCTCAAGAGGCGGAGAGAACGGCGAGGGCGAGATGCCGGTCCTCGCGTCGTTGTTGTGATATGTCGGCCATTCGTCGTTCGGAGGCGGGGCTATTTCAGCGACCACCGAGGCTGAGTCAACCTGGAATGGGTCCGTGGACGACGCAGCCCACACGGTAATCCGCTCGACTGATCCCTCAAGTGCACCCGTTGGGACGTCGACGATCACGCCGATCAGGACCGAGCCGAGACCAGGCAACTCTCCAGTATCCGGAAGGCCGTCGCTGTCAGTATCCGCAAGAGGCGTTACTCCATCCGACTGGACCAGCGTGTAGTCCCATCCGGCCAAGGAGGACGATACTATGTCCATGGTATCTGGGAATCCTCCAGTATTCTTCACGTTAAGGAACGCCATGAGAACATCTCCGGCAGACGCAGGCAAGTAGACTGAGGGACCGATCTCCACTCCAGGCGGCGGGACAGTCGTCGCAACGACCGCTGTCTTGGACACCGCCGTGTCCGCGCTCGAGGTGAAGGTTATCATCGCCTCATCCGAATCGCCTCCGAGCGCCCCTGCTGGCACGGTCACCCTCACCACCACGTTCGTGGACTCCCATGGGTCCAATGCGCCCGTGTCTGGAAGGCCATCGCTGTCACTGTCGCCTAACGGTGTCACGCCGTCGGCGGCGAATAATCCTGTAGTCCAGCCGCGGCCTCCGAGGCTCACAGTCGCGTCGAACGTGTCGGGGCCCAGATGTCCGACGTTGGTTACGTTAAGGATGTAGTCCACCTGGCTGTCGGGGACCGCATCCATTGCCTGTCTGAGAGGCTTGAGGATCATGCCCACAGGCAACTGTCCCAGAAACCCTGCCACAGTACCGTCATTCGCCTCTACCCATATCCAGCCGTCCGAGACAGCTGGGGATGAGGTCGACCCTGGTCCGATGTAGTCAGAGTCCACAACGGTTCCATCGAAGGAGTCCACAGTGTACAAGTTGCCGTCGAAGGACGCGACGTATAGATACCCGTTGGCATAGGCAGGAGCGCTGGACGCTCCATCTCCGACACCGCTGTTCCAGATGAGCGACCCATCAGTGGCGTCCAACGCAAACATGCTTCCCGCGAGATTGCAGTAGTAGATAGCTGCGCCATCATAGGCGGGAGTCCCGAAGTCTATGTAGTTGTAGCTGGAGTACGTCCAGACAACGCTCCCGTCAGCAGCATCTAGCGCGTACATCGTTCCAGAGTAAGTGCCTATGTACACGTTGCCTTGAGCATACAGCGGAGGGCCGACTGCGATGTTGTCCAGTGACTGCGACCAAAGGAGCGCTCCCGAAGACTCGTCCAAGGCCACTAAAGAGGCGTCCCCCGAGTACTGGTCGAGCGATGCCTGATAAAGCACTCCTCCCGTCACTGTGGCACCGCCGACCGGGTAACCTACTGTATTGTAGACCCACTCGACGCCCCCGGTCAATGAGTCGTGTGCGATTATCTCGTTGTTCCATGTGGAGGCGAAGACGAGCCCGTCGGCATATGACATGACGTTTCTAGCCGAGTAATAGTACGAGTCGGCAGCCCAGATCGTGTCCCCCGTCAGACCGTCCAGGGCGTAGACGGCGCTACCGTCAGAAGTTGCCATTGTGACGTAGACGACACCATCGGAGACAGTGGGTGAGCATGTGTAGTAGTTCGCTTCGCCGAGGCTGCGTTCCCAAATGACGTCGCCAGTTGTCGGCTCGCGCGCACGCACGAAGCCGTCGAGGCTTGTCACGTAAAGGATGCCGTCAGACATGACTGGGCCTGACCATCGGGCCATCAAGTGGGGCCCGTCGGACCACATCTGCTGCACCGGAGGCAGGAAGTTCGAGGGTGAGACGCCCTGCCTCGGCTCGTTGTTGTGGTAGGTTGGCCACTCGCTGCTCGGAGGAGCGATCGGGGGCCTGAGAGGCGTGGTGAATCGGTAGTACGATGTCCCATTGTCATCGTAGGCAGTATTGCCGGCCCCATCGGTCGACTGCACAGCTACGTAGTATGTCGTATTCTGGGCGAGACCAGTCAAACTGATCGTGTGATTGTACATCAGGCGTGAGTTCCGAACGGTGCTCATTGGCGGAGGGGTCGTCCCCCAATAGACAACGGAATCCGAGGGCTCGTTAGTCTCCCATTCAACCGTCGCCCTGCTGAATCGCACGTTGGAGATCTGCACGAGGTCTATGATTGGTGGGCTGTCGTCGACGACCGCGTAGTCATAGACATAGCCGCTTCCTCCGAGGCTGTCATTGGCATCGAAATAGGCAGCTGTGATCAGGTCGCCGTTCCGCACCTGGAGGATGCCATCGCTCACCGGCGTGGAGCTGTCGTTCAGCCGTATCCAACCTCTGAAGACGCTCGAGGATTTCGCGGTCTCTGTCAGGGTCACTATCTCAGGCGTGGTCTCGGTGCTGCTCGACATCTTCACGGTCGTGTTGTCCGTCGCGTTCGGATTGAGGTTGAGGCCCGTGTCGACGACCGTGATGTTGACATAGGCAGATGACTGGTATGTTGGGGCGTTCAACTGGATCGATCCCTTCTGCGTCGCTATCGCCCCGGTCATGATGAGCGCGAAGGGCTGCGGACCCATGGGGACATTGAAGCCGCTCACGGAGATGGTCCAGATGCCAGGCTGCGCGCCGGATATGACGAGAACACCCTCGACGTTGTTGAGGTGGTCGTTCGAGGCAGGGTTTGGCTCAGACTCTCCCGGGCTGTATCCTGCGTACATGTTGCCTCTGTACATTGTCCCGCCGGGGGAAGAGACGGTGAGGTCGAGGTCGTTCACGAGGTTGGGGTCTGACAAGGCGATACCAGGATAGTCGCTCCAGACTAGAGTGATCTCAACGGGCTGGTCTCCAGAACCTATGGCAAGCTGATATGTGACCGTCGCTCCCGTGTTCAGGCCATACCTGTCGTCAATCGCAACAAGCCCGCGCGAATCGCCTGAGAAGTACAGAGCATTGTCAAGGTCGATCCTGCCCCAGCCCTGGCTGTCGTTCGGATAGAAGTATTCGCCGTTCGCGTAGGCCCCTGTGCCCGTCATCTCGACGGCGCCGTTTATCAGGATGGCCTTTATGAGCGCTGCAGACGGGGTGAAGCCGTTCATAAGCACACTAGAGCCAGTGGGGTAGAAGCCGTCCATGAAGTATTGCCTGACTAGCGCTGCAGAACCGGCTACGCAAGGCGTTGCCATGCTAGTCCCGCTCAGCTGCCAGTAGGTGTCGTAGTCATTGTAAGGGTCACCACCGCGCGCAGACCATATGTCGACTCCGGGAGCCGTCACATCGGGCTTGATTCTTCCATCAGATGCTGGCCCGCGGCCGCTGAAGGAGGCCATATCGTCACGCATTGCCCCATTCAGAGAAGCCCCCACAGAGATGACGTTCTTAGCGGTGGAGAATGGATTGATCCAGCCAGGTGAAGAGCCAGGGTTGGCCGCGGCATAGAGGACCAGGAAGTCCTGGTTATTCCAGATGAATTGATCGGTGTCCGCTGCCTCGGGGATATACGCGGCTCCCGCGCTTCCCCAGCTGTTGGTGTGGATGTACGATCCACGGTTCGCGGCTGCGGAGTACATGTCTGAGATGTTGGTTGGTGGGTAGACGTAATATCCGTCTGGTGAGAGGTCCTGCATCTGTATCTTCGCATCGAAGGCCTGACCGTCGTGCGGGCCCGAGGAACCGCTCGAACCGAACGGATCGCCGTCATAGACGTGCCATGTGCCATCGTCACCGGCGACAGTGCCCGAGACGTGCGTCCCATGGTTTATGTCCTCATCGGAATAGTCCCCCCCAGCGTCAGAGGGTACGTAGTAATCCGTGACCTTCCTGTGGTTGGGACCCGGAGTGTTGTTCACCGGATCCTCGAAGGCGTCGTGATCGTAGTCCAGACCAGTGTCGCCGATCGTTACCGTCTGGCCGGTGCCCCAGATGCCGTTGTCGTGGACCGGGGTGGAGTAGCCTATGTTGTCGTTGCTCTGTACGACCCATCTCGCGATGTCGTTGAAGACTGTGGGCTGGACGTACCTGTCGATCCACATGACGCCAATCTCGCGAGCGAGCGCCTGCTCCGTGCCTCTATCGATGGTCGCCCGCAACTTGCCATCGCCAGTGGACGAGTACACGATGTCCTTGGCCCCCAGCTGGGAGAGGGCGTCGGCGACTTCCAGCACTCTTGATTTCTCGAACGTGAGAACATCCACCGTGATGGTCGTCGCGGAAGCACCAGCAACGGACGAGCCGACACGATTGATGTTCGTCGAGGATCGGCCAGCGGAGTACGTTGTGGTTGTCATCAAGCTGGATTTCTCAGTCGATGAGGATGAATCGAATCGCGCTCTCTGTTCAACAGCAGCGTTCGACAGTCCTCCTGATATGTACATGACCTGCGCTGGTGAACTTGAGGTTCCCGAGTTCGCTTCAATCTTCTCGAGGAGTTTGTCGTAATCTGAGGAGAGCCTCGGGCTTATCTTGTAAGCAGGTTCGAAAACGCCCACCCATCTGGTGCACCATAGGCTCTCGGCCTTGGCGATTGACGCGCCGTCGCCTTTTACGATGAACGCATTGTAGTTGATGTATTGGAGGACCGTAACGCCGGTCGCGCCGAGCGCAGCTTTCATGTTCTCCGTGACTGGCCCTTTGAGCTGAACAATGTGATAACCCTGCTCAATGGCGGATGTCGAACCGAATGACAGTGAATCTGGAATCTCAGGCATCTGGAGCAATGGATCGAACCTGAAATTGTTCACGTGTATGTAGTTCATGAAATCAGGAGCGGCGACGGGAAGAGCCGTTGGTGCCTGAGATGCGTTCCCAGCACCCGCTGACAATGCGATCACAAATGGAGCTGCTGACAGCACCATAAGAACGCACACCACAAGTGCGAAAATCCTTGCCCGAGCTGACCTCGAAACGGAGTTCCCCCAGTTGCTCGCCATAGTTCCCCTAGCACGAAATCTCTTCGATGCTATATTAACCAATAGCAGGGATTCCCGCTGCTATATGCATAATGGGTAGTCTACGTTGGATTTCCTGGCAGATTACCAGTCAAATGATTTGCCTGTGAGACCTGAATAAGGTTTAAGTGACATACACCATCCGGCTAGGCGATGGAAGGAGTCGTTGCGACGAAGAAGCCATTCTTGTCCTCTGCGAAGGGGCTTCTGGTCCTGTCTAGGATACCTTTCCTATCGCCCGGGTTGGCGTCCTTGGTAACCGGGATAGCCATCGCCATCGCAGAAGGTTACGACCCTTCGTGGGGCCTCATCTGGCTTTCAGTCGGCGGAATCGTCCTCATCATGCTGGCAACCTACTACTTCAACGAGTACTTCGACTACGAAGGAGATGTCATCAACAAGACTTTCATCAAGTTCTCTGGCGGTAGCAGGGCGCTTCCTGACAACATGGTTCCGAGGCCGGTCGCTCGGATCGCAGGATATTCGTCCGTTGCTGTCCTAGTCGCAATCGCTGTCGTCTACATGCTATTCTACTTCGAAGAATACCCTCTCCTGCTCCCGCTTGCGCTCTTCGGCGCTTTCTGCGGGTTGTTCTACTCTCACCCACCGTTCCAATGGGCCTATCAGGGGATCGGTGAAATTGTCATCGGGGGCTGCTACGGGATCCTCACGTTGACAAGCGGTTTCTATCTGGTGTCTGGAGTCCTGAACCTGAACATGCTACTGGTCGGTCTTCCAGCATCCATGACGATATTCCTGGTGATCTTGGCGAACGAGTTCCCTGACTATGAGGCCGACAAAGCCGTGAACAAGCGCAATCTGATAGTCCGCCTAGGTCTTCAGAAAGGTGCCCTCTTGTATGCAGGTGTCATGATGTTAGTCTACCCTGCCATGCTAGCAACCATCGCAGTTGGCGTGAATGTCTGGATAGCTGTCGCTGGGTTGCCCACTCTTGCGCTTGCAGCTGTTACGACCGCGATGGCCTTGAAAGGTGGCTTCGGTTCGCCATCTGCTCAAATGAAGATATCGGGAATCACCTTGCTAGCGAACCTGCTTTCATCTCTGATGTTCATAACCGTCGTGTTCATCTGGTGAGTTCAAGTGGGACAGAAAACAGTCAAACCGTTCTACAATCCTCCTTCTCTGCTCGTCAAGCAACTAAGGAGCGCCCTCCTGATACGAAGGCTTACAGGCTGGACAAAGTTGCCTTGGTGGACCACCCAGGCAGGCAAGATCTTCCAGATAGCTGCTGGCTGCCAAGGAATCGGTTGCTTCGGCTATCCCGTACATCCGGTCTGGGAGGTTACCGCGAGATGCAACCTCACGTGCGACCATTGCCATGCGCGTGCAGGTGAGTCTGAGTGCACTGATGAATTGACGACCAAGGAGGCGAAGGAGAGAGTGATCGATCCGCTCGCCCAGGTCGACGACTTCAAGAGCCTCATATTCTCAGGAGGGGAACCTCTGGTACGAGAGGACATCTTCGAACTGATAGCGCATGCGAAGATGCGGGGTTTCTACCCCATCATCGCGACCAATGCAACTCTGATCACTCCTGCCGTGGCAGAGCAACTCAAAATGGCTGGCACACTCGGAATCGCTGCCAGCATAGACTCGCTCAAGGACGAGGTTCACGACGCGTTCCGGAAGAAGCAGGGGGCCCTGAAGCTCGCGAAGGAAGGCATCGCGAACGCAGCTGCCGAAGGCATGTACATCCAAATCAACATCACGGCGTCCAAAATCAACAAGGATGAATTGCCTGAGATCATCGCATTCGCAGATGATCTCCGAGCGCATGTCATATTGCTCTACCAGTTCATTCCGTCAGGAAGAGGCGAGGAAAACTCGGCACTGGAGCTTACCACGAGCGAATTCCGGGAGGAGATCCTCAAGATAGGAGCACAGCAGAGGAACCTGCATCCAGTGATTGCACCAGTCGGCCTCCCCGAGTATTGGGCACTGCACAATGTCCTGAACAACGGGGGAAATGTGAGCGATGTCCTACGAGGATGTATCTGCGGCAACGGAATGTTCTACATCAAGCCGAACGGCGATGTCTGGCCTTGCGCATTCGTCCCCTTGAGCGGCGGAAACCTCAGGAATGTGACGCCTGTTGATATCTGGAGGAATTCGGACCTC
>JBGQAM010000007.1:0-38397 GCA_041494275.1 Thermoplasmata archaeon
CTCTTTCCAGCGGCACGACCTCGAAACCGGTCTTGCCATGAAGCGAGCTAGGGAGTCGAATCAGCCTCTTGATGTCCGATGTGACTGGCTCATCCGTCTCGCCCTTCATCCTACCCTTGACCTTCAGCTCTACTATCTCCAAGAAGGCATCCGCGTGTCTCTTCTCCGAGAACACCTCAAAGGTGTTCTCAGACCGGATTCGGTCGACGCCCCTCCGTCCCTCCTTGCCCGCAAACAAGTCTTTGTAGAGCCCGTTGAGGGTCTTCTTGCCGATATCTCTCTTGGACTCGGAAAGCATCTCTCCCAGCTTCTTCTCAGCGTCGTCTGCGGGGACCTTCTCAAGTTCGTCCATGAGTTCGTCAATCCCTTTCCTTATCCTCGCCCTCCAGCCCCCGTCCTTTCCTGAGGGCATGCTCCTCTTCTGCTCGGAATCGATCCGGTCCTTGAATCTCCCGACTTCGAATGTGGTCGACGGGAACACCCACTCCATGTCCAGGTCAGTCCCGGTCACATAGTCGACTATCTCCCGCCTCTCGTGGCTGCTGAGTTTTATCACGCGGGGGTTGTTGATGTGTACGTGATAACCTCTTCCTCCTGAGAACACGATTCTCAGATCCTTGGTCTCGAATCCGAGGTCTCCCAGGAGGAACTCGTCGATCAGGCGGATCACTTCTTCCTTCACTCTTATGAGCATTTTCTCATACGGAAGAGACTGAGCACCTTCCACATGGTCCGCGTCAAGGTCGAATATGAGGTCGGCGCCCTGCCACTTCTTCTCGGCCATTGTGGGGGCGTCGGGCCGTTCGTAGTACGCGCACGAATAGTACACGTGCGCGGGCACCTGCTCGACCAAGTAGTTCTTGAGCGCCGCGCGGGTAGGAAAGCCCGTGTGCCTCATCATGCCTTGCCTGTCGAAGAACATGAATCCGAATTCCCTCTTGGAGAACCTCTCTGGCATCGTGAGCGAGGCTTCTCTGTAGTGCTTCGAGAACATGTTCATGATGAAACGGATCGACTCGTCCGAGGGCATCCTTTCGAGTCATGCCACTGATGTGTATATTAACCTCACATCTGCCTGACTGCTGCGTGTAGGTGACCGCCTAGAAACCATAAATACCCTCAAGGCCCATCAACTGACAAAGTCTGGGATGCTGGATGATCAGAACATACATCCGCGTGGAGCTTGCGGGGGAAGGCGAGTCGCCAAAGCAGGTCATCGAGCGCATGAGGAAGGTCGGCGCCGTGCCGATAATCGGTGACTACGACTTCGAGATGTCTCTCGATGACGACGAGCGCCTGTTCGACAAGCTAGAGGAGATACATCACGCCCTTCGTGGCGCGAATGTGCGTTACACGCTGACAACCCTCACGGGAGCCGAGGCTGCGACCCTCGCGAAGAGCAGGCACGACATCACACACTATGTGAATCAGAAACCCCTTGAGCTCAGGAAATCGCTTTACAAGGCGAAGTTGGAGCGATGGAGGGAGATGGGTCTGGACGTGGCCGAGCTGGAGATCCTCCTCGACGATGATTTGGATCACTTCAAGGCTGCGAGCAAGGAGTTCCTGAGGACGCACCTGGACAGGGTATCCCTGGTGACTGACCGGAAGCCTGAAAGCCAGGTGGATGGCGAAGTTCTTGCGCAGCTCGATGAAGAAGGCAAGACGATGGCAGAGATCAAAGGGGCAACCGGCCTCTCTGAGGACCAAGTCACAGTCGCGCTCGGTCGCCTGATATCTGCTGGCTGCGCCGTGAGGACGCAGAGGGATTCCAGGGAGATATTCGTTCTTGTTCCACCTCCGGCACCGAATGTCAGAAGAACCCTGAAGATCGTTCCGGCGAGCGACAATGAAGATGCAGAAAGCAGGGTATACTATGCCGTCCCGGTGGACGGGATATCCGCGAAGGATCTTCTGAGAAGTGCCCAGCTCCCGCGTGCGCAGTTCAAGATCGCAGTTGCCAAGCTGACCGAGAACAACAGGATCCGCAGGGACCACAAGGGAAAGAAGGAGTTCTACTATCGCGTTTGAGCCCTGCAGATACGTCATGCGCTGGCCATTTCTCCAAAGGTTTAATACAGAACCGTTCGATTGAGCGGCAGCCGGAGAGATGACTCTTGCGTGCACTCGATTTGAGGAATGTCAAGTTCAGTTACCGTGGCTCAGACGTGCCGGCACTGGACAATGTATCCTTGGAAGTCGAGAAAGGCGAGTTCGTCACTGTCTTGGGTGCCAATGGGTCAGGCAAGTCCACCATCTGTATGCTGGCGAACGGCTTGATCCCTCATGCCATCCTGGGAGATCTCGAGGGAATTGTGAGGATATTCGGTGTCGATGTCCAGGGGCACGATGTCGCGGAGTTCACGACGAAGGTCGGTATCGTGTTCCAGGAGCCCGAGAGCCAGCTTTTCTGCATGAGCGTTGAGGAAGAGGTGGCGTTCGGACCTGAGAACCTGGCGGTCCCAAGGGATGAGATCAGGGAAAGGGTTGAGTGGGCCCTCGAGCTCGTCGGCATGAAGGGATACAACGACCGGTCGCCGTTCAGCCTTTCAGGGGGGCAGAAACAGCGCGTCGCGATTGCCGCCGCGCTTTCCATGAGGCCGGAAATGTTGGTTCTCGACGAACCCGCCTATGCGCTCGATCCGATTGGACGCATCGAGCTCTACTCTGTGTTGAAGGATCTGAAAGAGAAGCACGGTATGACGGTTCTTTTGGCGGAGAGGGATGCGGAGGAAGCTGCTGCGTTCTCAGACAGGCTTGTACTGATGAAGGGAGGAAGGATACTGGAATCCGGACCTCCACGCTTGATGCTCAGGAATCCCGAGGACTTGCGTGCGATAGGTGTCAACCCGCCGCAGGTCGCCGAGGTGGCGTCCCTTCTCAACACCCGTTTGATGAGCTCAAGGTTCTCATTTCTCAATGTCAGCGAAGCCGAAAGAGCGATCGTCGACGAGGTTCTGGCCCTCAAGCCTGGGGGAAGGCCATGATCCCGAGCGCGCCCTCTTCGATGATGAGGGAGAAGATCGTATCCATAAAGGGATTGAAGTTCACCTATGAAGGTGGTGTAGAGGCGATCCGCGACGTCAATCTCGACATCAGGTACGGCGAGTACATCGCGATTGTTGGCGGGAACGGTTCGGGGAAGACCACGCTCGCAAAGAACATGAACGGTCTCCTCAGACCGACCAGCGGCTCAGTAGCTGTCATGAACAAACCTACAAGTGAGCAGAAGGTCGCCGCCCTCGCGAAGATTGTTGGGTACGCTTTCCAGAACCCTGACCATCAACTGTTCTGCTCGTCGGTAGAGGAGGAAGTTCGCTTTGGCCCGGCGAATCTGGGGTACTCTGATGAGGCCATCCGCGACAAAGTCGAGAAGGCGATTGAAGCGATGAACCTCGGACAATTTCGCAAGCTCCCGCCTCTGACGTTGAGATTGGGGGAGCGGAGAAGGGTTTCGATCGCCTCCGTCATCGCCATGGACCCCCAGGTACTCATCCTGGACGAGCCAACGACAGGCTTGGATGCGGGGGAGAGCACAGAGCTCATGCACAGGCTGAAGCGCCTGAACGACGAGGGCAAGACGATCATCCTCATAACGCACGACATGAAACTGGTCGCCGAGAACGCCAAGCGTGTTGTAGTTATGGCTCGGGGGAAAGTGCTCTTGGATTCCGACCCCCGAGGAGCGTTTTCAGATCTCGAAATCCTGCGCCAGAGCAATCTCGAACCGCCCGCCGTGACTCAACTCGCACACAGGCTCTCGGCATACGACATACCACGCGACATAGTGTCTCCGGAGGAGCTCGTTTTCCATTTGATGAGAGCCGGAGGTGAGATACGATGACGGGTTTTGTGGATCTCTACACTGAGGCCGACACCTTCCTCCACCGGATGGACCCTCGGGTCAAGATCGCCGCGGTGCTCTTGTTGAGCATCCTTGCATTCTTGCTGTCATCGCTCTACTATCTGCTTGTCCTTCTGGCATTCATCTTCCTTCTGTCATACCTTGCGAAGGCGACAATGTCCCGGACGATGTTCGCACTCAAGTTTGTCCTGAGACTCATGGTCCTCATCGTCGCGCTGTGGCCTCTCTTCGATCCATCGGGTAGCCCAGTACTTGCCTCTCTGGGGCCGATCAAGATAACGGTGCCCGCGATAGTGAGAGGGCTCACCTCGGCCGTCAGGGTAGGATGCCTCGCCACGGTCTGGTACATACTCATGTTCACAACGTCCCAGAGGGATCTGGTGAGGGCGCTTGTGAAGCTGGGGCTGAGGTTCGATTTCGGGCTCACGCTCGCCATATCCCTCAGGTTCTTCCCGACATTCATATCGACGATAGACTCGATCACGGACGCACAGCGCGCTCGCGGGTTGGAGCTGGAGCGCGGCAGGCTGCTTAGGCGGTCGAAGAACTATGTGTCGGTGCTCGTCCCCGCAATTGTCTCCGCCCTGAGGACGGCGGACACTCTTGCGCTCGCTTTGCAGTCGAGGGCATACGGTGCGCGGTCCGACCGAACCTTCTTGACTGAGATCAAGATGCGGGGCACAGATTACGTGGCACTCTCAGTGGTATTTGGTCTCCTTGTCGTGCCTCTCGTCGCCAAGTACTTCTTCTCCGTGCCTCTCTGATAGTTCTCTTTCTGTCATCGGGTTTAAGTACGACCCCACCCTTTGGCAACTCGATCGAATGAGCATGGAGCCAGCTCTGAGCGCAACGCCCAAACCGGGCAAGACCAAACGGGTCAAGTTCGTCTCACCCAAGACGGTCGCATTGTACGGCACTCTCACGGCGCTCACGGCCGCGATAACGATGGCTACTTTCGTCCCATTTGCTCCCACCAAGGGATACTTCAATCTCGGCGACGCGATGGTGTTCTTCTCCGGGCTGTCTTTCGGATGGCGCGCGGGGGCGATATGTGGAGGGATCGGGTCTGCCGCGGCGGACATCCTTTTGGGCTCAGGGTATTTCGCGCCCTACACGCTTGTTGCGAAGGGTTCGGAGGGGCTGGTCTCAGGGCTCGTGGGCAGGACCAATAAAGGCAAGAAATGGGCGGTGGTGTTGGGCATAGCCGCTGGCGGAACATGCATGGTCTTGACATATTTCCTGAGCGAGCTGCTCATTCTCAATGTCGGCTGGGGGCCGGCTTTGACCGAGGCCGTCGGAAACGTGGTCCAGGTGACGGTCGGAGGCACAATAGGTGCTCTGCTGTCACATTACGTCAGCAAGTCGTACCCTGCGCTGGCGAGGCTTTGAGAAGAATCACTTCTTCAGCTTAGAGAGCTCTTTCTCCCCGATCTTGTCCCTTGGGAGGATTCTCTTGACCGAGCCCATCATGTGCATCCCGAAGTTCATCAGGAACGCAGGCATGGAGATCCCGTATCTCGTTCCCGTCTCGACCATTTTTCCGGGATTCATGATTCCATACGGGTCCAGCATCTCCTTCAGGTTCCGGATGAGGTGAGCTCCTTCCTTCCCGCGGTATTTCGCCAAGTTCCCTGCGAAGAATATCCCGAGTCCGACCGGTCTTCCGCCGTTCTCGAACGCTAGATCCCCGAGCCTCTTCGCGAACCCCATCGCCGCGGTCGAGGCTACGAGCTTGTGCTCGTCCGTGAGGTAGTATGGCATGAGCATGACCGTGTTGTTGTCCGCGACCGTCCCGATGATGGGCGCGTTCATCTTCAGCTGCTTGATCAGCTTCGCAGTGCCCTCGAGGACAACATTCATCCTGTCTATCGGGACGAGTATCTCGCCTGGAATCGCACCAACGCCGAGCTCTCGCACTCTGAACTCATAGCTCCTCTCGGACCACTCGTGCTCTGCGACCTCCTTCGATTCCTTCTTCGCGCCGACAGACGCCATGATGTCGTCGATGACCTTCTCCTCCATGTCGACGTAGGCCTTGGTGCCGGTGAGCGCCATTGTGATGAGGCATCCGACTTCAGGAACGTGCTTGCCGATGGCTCTGAGGTAGTCGAAGTGCAGTCTGTCGCCGAACATGATGTGCATCGGTGCCACTCCGCTCCTGACAAGCCTCTTCAGAGCTGGCTGGAAAGTCGTGAGTGCGTCCAGCGAGTAGCTTAGGGGCCTGAGCTCCTCGGGTTTCGGAAGCACTGAGAAAGTGACCTCGGTCACGATCCCCATGGTGCCTTCTGAGCCTACAAAAAGCCAATTCAGGTTCGGACCGCCGCCGTTCTGAGGCACGAGCTTGTCGCCCGTGTGAACTACGATTCCTGTGGGCAGCACGACCTCCATGTCCCTGATGATGTCCCCGGCGCTGCCATACTTGAACGCTCCTATGCCAGTCCCACCGGTGCTTATCCAGCCGCCAAGAGTCGCCGACGGCGCGCTGCTCGGGTAGCACGGAAGGAACAAGCCCTTGGCGTCGAGCGCCTCTGAGAGCGCGTTCCATGTTATCCCTGGCTGAACCGTGACGACGAGGTTCGTCTCATCGATAGAGATGATCTTGCTCATGCCAGTCATGTCGATGGTGATGCCGCCCTTCACAGGGACGGACCCGCCGAGACCCCAAGAGCCGGCGCCCCTGGGCACAATCGGCTTGTTCGTGGCAATCGCTTTCCTCACGATCTGAACGACGTCCTCTGTGTACGCGGGCCTGACAACTTGGTCCGGCATGGTCTTGAAGATCAGGTCCATTTCCTTCGGAAGCGGCGCAAGGTCGTGGCTGTACAGTCTTCTTTCCATCTTGTCATCCGTGGTCTCCATTTTGAACACCTGCTGGGATGAATGAACGCGAGGGCTGAGAGTCCTCCCCCGCCCATGTAAGCTCTCATTCCCAATAAGTCTTTATGTCACATGTCAGAAAGCTCGCCCTCGCATTCTGGTGTCGTCAACCCCGGTAGGACTCACGTCGAAACCCTTTTATCCCGCCTGGTAGTGATTGGTGGTCCACATACGGCGCACGCGCGCCGGGAGAGGGGAGATAGTATATGGCAGGCACTTTCAGAATGCTAGCGCTCTTCGGTGCGCTAACGCTGATCTTCGTGGTCATAGGCTACGTGATCGGCACGCTGTTCTTCAACGATTGGATACTCGGCTCTTTGATGTTCCTGATATTCGCGGGACTGATGAATTTCGTCAGCTACTTCTGGAGCGACAAGATCGTCCTGTGGTCTTACCGGGCGAAGATCGTATCTCAGGCGGAGCAGCCGAGGCTCTACAACATCGTCAACAAGGTCTGCTTGAAGGGGAACCTACCGATGCCGAAGCTCGCGATCGTTGCGACCCAGACCCCGAACGCGTTCGCCACGGGAAGGAACAAGGATCGAGCGGTCGTTGCTGCCACGGAGGGCATACTCTCCCTTCTGAGCGACGACGAGCTTGAGGGCGTTCTGGCCCATGAGATGGCACACGTCAAGGACAGGGACATATTGTTGATGTCCGTCGCTGCGACAATCGCAGGTGCGATATCGTTTGCAGCTCGCATGGCACTGTGGAGCTCTCTTGGGAGCAGGAGAGGCAACGGCAACATCTTGCTGTTGCTCCTCGTGGCGGTCACTGCACCGATTGCGGCCCTGCTTATTCGGTTGGCGATATCACGAAGCCGAGAGTACAAAGCGGACAAGGAAGGCGCACTTATGATCCAAAGGCCTCTGGCTCTCGCGCGTGCGTTGGAGAAGTTGGAGGAAGGGAACAGACGGAGACCGATGAGCAGGGGAAGCCCGGCAACATCCTCGCTGTTCATAGTCAATCCTTTCCGCGGAGGAGGCCTCGTGTCACTCTTCATGACCCACCCGCCGATTGAGGCCAGGGTCAGGAGACTCGAGGCACTGGCGGAACAGACCGGGTACATCGGCTGATCTCGAAAACCATTTTCATTCTCTTCGAGTTACTACAGGTTCTTCACCATCAGCACGTCGTCGTAGTAGTCTTTGCCTTCCTTATTCGCGCGAGGGACGCGCCCAACAACGATAAATCCCAGTTTCTTATAGAGCTCCAAGGCCCTCTCATTGTAGTCGAACGCCTTTAGCTGAATTATCTCCAGCCCGCGCATGCGCTTCCTAGCAAGTTCGATGGTCTCTTTCATTAGCGCCTCGCCGATCCCCTTGCCCCTGACGTCCTTGCTTAGCGCTATTCCCGCATCCGCCATGTGCGAGCTCTTCCAGACAAGGCGGCTGACGGTGCAGTTGCCCTTGATCTTCCCATCCGCTTCTACGAGGAGCATCACGCCTTTCCTGTTCTTGACGTCTGCGAGCCACCCTCTTAGCCACGCCTTCTCCTCCTTCAGGCGGACCTTCTTGTTGATAAGCAGACCAGACATCGGCTCCGCGACAAATTGATTGATGAAATCCATCAGTAGCTTCGCATCTGATGGCCTGGGTTCTCTGAAGACGACGTTCGTTCCATCTCTCGCGGTGAACTTGCGCTTTGTCACGCTGTGCTGTAACTAAGACCAGTTGAAAAAACTTGCGCTTTGCCTCTCAGCCGACCTTCTCCCATTTCTCGAGCTTCATAACACTTGAGAGCGTGCTGCCTTTCTTGATCTCCTCACGCAATCGAATCTCCCTTTCCATCACGTCAATGGACCGGTTGGCCACCTCGACCGCGTTCTCCTGGGGTATGACGACGACTCCGCTCTCATCGCCTATTATCCAGTCGCCCGTTCTGACGGGGACTCCTCCGCATACGATTTCGTGTCCGATGCCACCGTATCCTTTCGGCTCGCCCGCATTGGAGGCGACATGGCGGGAGAAGCACGGGAACCCCATCTCGATGATGGAGTCTATGTCCCTCGCGGCGCCGTCGATCACAACGCCTACAACGCCCTTCGTCTTGCAGCTCCACGAGGCGAGCTCTCCCCAGACAGCGATCTCTCCGCCGCAGGCATCGACGACGATGACATCGCCTGGCCTGGCTTTGTCGATCGCCTCCACGGGCTTGGCCCAATCGCCATTTACCGTGTGCACGGTCAGCGCCCGACCGACCATCTTGGCGCCGTGGGTAATCCTCGGGTGTATGCCCTTCATGGCGCCCTTCTTGTGCTGAGCGTCTGCCACGTTGGGAGAAGAGACTCTCGAGAATGCGACAAAGAGTTCGTCCTCGGTATATTTCTTGAACAGGTCGGTTTCCACTTTCCTTCCGGTGGACATGGCCTTCTTGATAGCCCTCGCCGCCTTGACGACATCTTTGGCCTTGATTATCGCGCCGCCGACAATCACTATCGAGGCGCCCGCTTTCACAACGCTCGGTGCGGTCTCGCTGTTTATCCCTCCTGCAGCGGCGATGGGAATCCTCACCGCCTTTGCGAGACCCTTGAGCTCGGACAGCGGAGAGCCTCCGACCATCTGCTCGTCAACGCCCACGTGGATGCAGACATAGTCCGCGCCCATCTTCTCGACCTCGCGGGCCCTGGCGACCGTGTCCTTCACATTGAACAGGTCCACCATAACTCTGGCACCGTACTGTCTGGCGCTCAGGACCGCCTCCGTGATCGTGGGGTCGGATGAGATCCCCAGTATCACGATCACATCTGCGCCCGACTTGGCCGCTATCTCGACCTCGGCTCCGCCCACGTCTATGGTCTTCATGTCCGCCACAATCGTGTGCGTAGGGAAGACCTTCTTGAGCTTTCGGATGATCTCCATGCCCTCGCTCTTTATCAGTGGAGTCCCAGCCTCTATCCAGTCAGCCCCTCCCTTCACCGCATCAGTTGCGATGGGGATCGCACGCTCCCCGTGGACCAGGTCAAGAGCTACCTGAAGTATCGGCCTCATCGAACTCGAAGACCTCACTGCGCTCATAAAAAGGTGTCGAACGGACTCACTGACTGCGTTCCCGAGAGGGGGCATTCCGCTCCTGTCGACATTCGCACGTTGTAAGAAACAATAATATGCGTTCCATAGTATTATGAAAGAGTGATGGCGCAGAAGACGGGCGACAGGGACAGGTGCGCCACAGGGCTCGAAGGTCTCGACACGATACTGTACGGAGGGATCCCTCGATCCAATACTGTCCTCCTCACTGGAAGCTGCGGAACGGGCAAGACATCCCTCGCCTTGGAGTTCCTCATTCATGGAGCAATCAAGGGGGAGAACTCTCTCTTCGTCTCCGTGACTGAGAACTCGGACAAGCTGCTCCAGAACCTTATCCCGTACGACTTCTTCGACAGAAGCCTGGTCAAGTCCGGCAAGCTAGTATTCGTCGACCTTCCGATAATGTACGAGCGCCTCGGCATGACCAAGCCGGAGCTGAGCATGGAAGAGATAGATCTCCTCGTTGCCGCCATCAGTGGCCTGGCCAAGGAGCTTGGGACGAAGAGGCTCGTGGTCGACTCAATAACCTCGGTTTGCTACAAGCTCAAGACTTCGGAGAAGATCAGGGACTTCATACTGAGGTTGAGCAAGGCATTGTCGGATCTGAACTGTACATCGATACTCGTGGGCGAAGTCGCAGCCGATTCCACATCGTACTCGAGCTTCGGCGTCGAAGAGGCCATAGCCGACGGCATCATCCTCATGGCCAACATGGAGCGGAGAGGAGATCTCCTTAGGACGTTGCAGGTCATCAAGATGCGGGGGACGATGCACTCGAGGGCGAAGTATGTGCTCGACCTCACTCCAGTCGGCGTCCTCCTAGTCCCGCTACTCAAAGGGGGCAGCACTGGATGAGTCCTGAGATGGTGAGCGCCCAGCAGATCGCGAAGGAGCTCTCTGAGGTGCCCCCGTCGTCTGCAATCTCCCTCCAGATGAGCGTCGACAACTACCTGGACGTGATACGAGGGGTCGTGGACCTGTTCGCGAACAAGAAGGAGATGGACACGATATACGTCACCGCTACCATCTCGTCCGATGCCATCAGACGAGTGCTCGAGGCGCTCGACATAGACTCGTCAAGGGTGTATTTCGTCGACTGCATATCCCACATAATGATGGGTGCGTCCTCGGCTCAGCAGGACGAGCATACCACTCTGGTCGAGAGCCCGACCATGCTCGAGAACCTCATGCTGAAGGTCGAGTACCTCATAAGAAGGTCGGGATCGAAGGATAAGCTGGTTGTGATCGACTCCATCAACTCCCTTGCTATCCACAACAACAACTGGATTCTGTCCGAGTTCCTGCACATACTTGTCTCAGGCCTCAGGTCCAGGGACGCATACACCGTGATATTCACGGTCGAAGAGCACTCGACCCCTGAAATCAACAACATGGTCAGCCTCGTCTGTGACCACGGCATCCACGCGGGCAAGAAGGAGGGCTGATATGGAGTTCACGAGCATCGGCATACCCGCCCTTGATGAGCATCTCGGAGGCGGCATACAGAAGGGGTCGACGGTCCTAGTCATGGGCTCTCCAGGCTCTGGAACTGAGTTCTTCGCCAAGCAGTTCGCCTCTGCAGGTCACGAGCCCGTGACGTACTTCACGTCGACTGAGCGCGACGAGGACGCACTCGGCGTGATGCGTGAGTACGGCTGGAGGACCGACCTCAAGATCGTCAACGTGGGCACGAAGTACTACGAGAGGGTCTTGGCCAAGAAGCTCGAGATAAGCCGGTTCAGGCAGGAGGGCATAACTCTCCAGGACATCAGGAAGTTCAGGGAACAGGACGCAGCCAAGGAGGAGAACTTCCTCACATTCCTCGCATATGAGATCTCGAAACTGACACCTCCATTCAGGGTAGTCATAAACTCGCTCGATTTCTTCCTGGAGAACTACGAGAGCGCCGAGGTGCTCATGGCGATGCGCACGATCAAGGCGCACACGCAGCACTCTGAGAGCGTCACGCTGATGACGATGCTCAAGGGCGTGCACGACTCGCGCATACAGAGCAGCATCGAGGACCTCGCAGATGTCATCCTCGAGCTTGACAGGGAGAAGGTCGGGCACGAGTTCAAGAAGTTCATGATCGTCCAAAAGGTGAGGAATAGGCCCGCCATGGTCGGGATAATCCCCACGACCTTCGACAAGACGGGGTTCAAGCCCGGCTGAGCAGCCCGGCGAGGGTCGCTTTTCCGCAAATGTCGACGTTTTTATACTCCCTAGTCAGTGAAAGAAGACTACGTCTTCTTGCGGGCCAACAAAAAGCGACATGGCCAGATGTCTCGGTTCGGCAATTATCGAAGTCGATAACGATCGTCTTTGAGAACCAGCCACAAAGCTATATAAGCCCTGCTCAAGCGTATTACTTCCCACGCGGGCTGAAAGGCCTGCAGGAGGACAAAACAATATGAAGAAGATTTGGAGAATCCGAAAGGATTCCGAGGCGGTATCCCCCGTCATCGCAACCATCCTAATGGTCGCGATCACCGTCGTTCTGGCGGCCGTGCTGTATGTCATGGTCCTAGGATTCGGGGGCACGTCGACACAAACCCCAGCGGCAACGTATCAGAAGACCACGATAACGAATGGTCAGAAGATCACCATCGTGTCCATAACGAAGACCGATGTGCCGTGGGATGACGTGACGATACAGGTGTCGGATGGCACGACCATCCAGGCATGGACCCCGACTAAGGCAACGCAGATGACAACGAACGCGGTCGCCCTTGGTGCTAAGGCGCTAGGAACTGGTTTGACTGTTAGCGTCAACCTAACTGACGTATCTGGTAACGGCTTTGTGAGTGGCACGGACTACTTCACAATACAGGCAACCACTGGATCCTTCGCATCCACCACCCAGTACACTGCGGTCTTGCTCTACGAGCCCTCTGGTGAGCGGTGTGGCCAGCCCATCTCGTTCACTGGCTAGATAGATGGTTCGCGGCACCGACAGAATGAAACAAAACCTCTTTGTTGAAGAGGCCCTCGTGGCTTCTTCAAAATCCCTTTCTCTTTTCTCTGCCCTTTGACTTGTATCTGGTCTCACCGATTCCGTCAGATTGAAGGCAATCATTCACGGAAAGGGCTTTCTGGGCGAGAGTCATAGGTCATCGCATGGGAGATGACCGCAAAATTCTCGCAATGAACAACGATGAGGCGGAGGCCTTCGTCATCAGATTGCTCAAGGAGCGAGGACCTCTGAGCACGATGCAAATAGAGAAGCTCGCGAGGAGGGAGCAGAAGCGCTGCCCTGATCAGACGGTGATCTTCCTGATGAAGATGAAGAAGAAGGGCCTGATAGACGGTGAGGCCTCGCTGGAGAAGAAGGGTTGGGTCTGGTCGACTCCCTAGACACGGACAATGGAATCGGCGCTAGTGGATCATCACTGAAGTATTCGCCATCTTATCCGACCACTTCTGTCTAGGATCGTTGTTGTCCACTGCCATCCCAATTATCCAATCAAGCAGCAGGAGGGGGGCGAAGACCTTCGATACGTTCCTCATGAATGCTTGCGCCATTGTCATCCTGCCAGTCGTCGACACGGCCTTCAAGCGCAACAGCATCTTCCCGAGGGTGCCTCCGACAGAGGCGTCGAAGAACGAAGCGTACAAGAACAGGATGCCGCCCGCAAACCACCAGGGGAAGAACCATGACATCCCGAGCAAATGGAACAGAATCGAGATCGGAGCGAAGATGATCAGCGTGTCGATTACGATGGCAACGAACCTTCGAAGCCAATGCTCCTGAAGCGCTTGATCGCGGCTTAGGTAGTCGAATCCAGTCACCATTGCACAGCAGCTCCTAGTTGTCCTCGGATGCCTCCATTGTCTATATTTCTTTCGAGTGAAGGCGCCGCCACTCGGATCGCCCGTCTGTCATCACATGTCAGCAGGAATTATTTCGTCATCGTGGCGGTCACATATCGCCGACCTAACCTTAAGAACCATCGGCCAGATTCGGGGTACCCTCACGTGCCACTAAATACCCGCGCACACACTCCCTGTCCCGACATGGCAGCGATAAGGCTCTTCGCGGTGATGTAGCACGAGGACGATCCGAAGAAGTGTACGGCTGCAAAGCTCGTGCGCTTGGGCGACCTAAAGGAAGCCACTGAGATCAGACGGATTCCGCGTGGTGCTCTGGTGCTCGACCCCGAGTCGGAGAAGGCTCTGTCAAAGGAGGACTTGGGAGCCGCGAATAGGTTCGGCATACTCGTGCTCGACTGCTCGTGGAACAAACTCGCAAAGTTCCCGAGGTTGAAGGCGGGCCTGAAGCACAGGGGCCTGCCGTTCCTGCTTGCTGCGAATCCGACGAACTTCGGCAAGGCACAAAGGCTGTCGACCGCGGAGGCGCTGGCTGCCGCGTTGTACATGCTTGGAGAGAAATCTCAAGCGGAGCATCTTATGAGCAGATTCAAATGGGGGCCGGTCTTCCTTTCGATCAACAAAGAGCGCCTGGAGGCGTATGCCGCAGCTAGCACGAGCACGGAAGTCGTAGCTGAGCAGAGCAGAATGCTAACTGCAACCGAAAGACACAAGGATTGACCAACAGAGTAGCCTTATGTATCACATTGTCGATTCCCTTTCCCCTTTTGCTATCCGTTTAGGGAAGGGCAGGGCATCGACCGAGAGTATCGGGGGGAGATTAACGCCGAAAGAATACACGCCTGAGGACCTAGTCGCCATCTGGGAGGAGTTCCTGGGAGGGCAAGAGCGTAGGCACCAGGTGTCCGCACTCGCCGATCTCTATCCCGATATCAGAAGCATCTACATCGATTTCCTCGAGATCGAGAAGTTCGATCCGGACCTCGCGAATTACACACTCATCAATCCCACGCTCTCTATCAAGTCAGCCGAGGTGGCCATGAAGCGGATGGTCTCCCATGCGCTTACCAACCCATTCCTGCACTTCCGGATCAAAGGCTTGCCGCGCGATTCGAGGATAGAGATCAGGAAGCTCAGGGCGAAACACCTCGGCACTTTCGTCAGTATCGAGGGTCTGGTGAGAAAGGCCACTGAGGTAAGACCAAAGGTCACAGTCGCGGAATTCGAGTGCGTTCGCTGCCTTCACAGGATTACTGTCGAGCAGGAAGGAATGCTGTTCCACGAACCTCTGGAATGTTCCAAGGATGATGGAGGCTGCGGGCGTGGGACGGGCTCGACGAAGTTCAAGCTGCTCACCGACCCTTCGAAGTTCGTCGACACTCAGAAGATTGAGATCCAGGAGCCCCCCGAAGGTCTGAGGGGAGGAGCACAGCCAGAGAGGCTTGTCGGCTACATCGACGACGACCTCTCAGGCAGGATTTCTCCTGGCGACAGGATAATGCTCAACGGCATCCTGAGAAGCCAACAGAAAGGCACCCAGGTGAAGTCAACTCTGTTCGAGATAAGTCTGGACACGAACTCGATCGAGTACGAGGAACACGAGTACGAGGAAGTGCTCATAACCCCCGAGGACGAGCTGAAGATACACGAGTTCGCCACGTCCCCGGATGCGTTCGACAGGATCATAGCGTCCATATCGCCGACTATCTATGGCTACGAACAGGAGAAGGAGGCAATGGCGCTCCAACTCTTTGGCGGAGTCGGCAAGCTGATGGACGATGGAACCAGGATCAGGGGCGATATCCATATCGCTCTCATAGGTGACCCGGGCACTGCCAAGTCGCAGATACTCAGGTATATGGCGCAGCTGGCACCGAGGGGCATCTACACATCTGGAAAATCATCATCAGCTGCTGGACTCACCGCAGCCGCCGTCAAAGACGAGTTCGGCGAGGGTAGATGGACGCTCGAAGCCGGTGCGCTCGTTCTTGCCGACAAAGGTCTTTGCTGTATCGACGAGTTGGACAAGATGAACGATCAGGACAGATCCGCCATTCACGAGAGCCTCGAGCAAGGCACGATATCGGTGGCAAAAGCGGGCATTACCGCGACTCTGCAATCCAGATGCGCCGTGCTCGGAGCTGCCAACCCGAAGTACGGGAGATTCGATGAGAGCCGGAACATCGCGGAGCAGATCGACCTCCCACCTGCGTTGCTGTCCAGATTCGACGCCATATTCACCATGACTGACCGACCAAATGCAGAACAGGACAGGAAGGTGGCAAAGCACATACTCAAGGCCCATCGTCGCGGCGAAGTGAAGCTTCATGAGTCTCCGGAGAAGATAACGGCCGTCGACGCCATGGAGATCCTGAGAGACAGCAAAGGTCTCATGCCAGCGATGGAAAGGGATTTCTTTAGAAAGTACGTGGCATACAGCAAGCGCATCACGCCCATCATGAGCGACGAGGCGGTCCGCACCCTCGAAGGATACTACGTCTCAATTCGAAAGCTAGGGGAAGGAGAGGAAGCCTCCGTGCCAATCACCGCGAGGCAGCTCGAGGCCCTCATCCGGATGTCGGAGGCTAGCGCGAGGGCGAGGCTGAGCTCTTTGGTGAGCGGTGAGGACGCGAACAGGTCGATAAAGATCGTGGAGTACTATCTTGGCAAGGTCGCGAGCGAAGGCGGGAAGCGCGACATCGACCTCATCGCCACAGGCACCAGCAGGAGCCAGAGGGACCAGATGTACGAGCTCAGGAGCCTGGTGCAGCAGCTTTCGGACGAACGCAGAGGCGTGAGCGCGGAGGAGCTGATCCAGAAGGCCGGTGCGAAGAACATACCTGAGGACAGAGTAAGGGCGCTGCTGAAAAGGCTCAGTGATGCTGGCGAAGTCTACTCGCCCCAGGCGGGATACTACAAGCTGGCGAGCGGAGAGCGCGTCGGATGATCAGCGTCAAGGTGTACAATCAAGGCATGGAAGTGCTTGTTGCCGCGTGCGATTCGGACATCCTCGGGAAGACTTTCAGGTCCAATGACCTGAAGATACACGTCTCGGAGGGCTTCTACAAGGGCGACTCTGGAGATGAGGACATGCTCGTGAACAGGCTCCAGATGGCTACGATCGCGAACCTTGTGGGCAAGAAGACGCTCGAGGTCGCCATCAGGCACGGTTTCGTCGACCCCGGATGTGTCCTCACGATCGGCGGGGTACCCCACGCCCAGATGACGAGGATGATTTGAGTGTTCTGTGTTGAGTGCGGGCGCGAGGGCGAGCTCATCGGCTCATTGTGCAAGGAATGCTATTCGAAGAAGCACGTCCAGCCATCGATTCCTGACCATGTCGATATCACGATCTGCGCCCACTGCTCATCGATGCTGACCGACGCAGGTTGGAAGGATGTGGGTTCGATCAAAGAGGCCGCTGATGTTGCGATCGAGAGCGCGTTGCTGCTCCCCAAAGGAGCGAGGATCTCGGAGATGCGCGTCAAGCTCGATGAGAAGGATGAGAGGAACCTCGCCGCGGCAGTGTCCGTCCTAATCTCCGCTCAGGGCCACGATTTCGAGCGCGAGCTAAGCACGATGGTCCGGTTGAAGCGTGGCTCGTGCACCGAGTGCTCTAAGAAGCAGGGCAACTACTACGAGGCAATCCTCCAGGTCAGAGGGCCAGGTCGCTCTTTGCCGGAGGACTCCGAGAGGGATATCGAGAGGCTCGTAAGGGACAGGGTCGCTTCCATGCGCAAAGGAAGCCGTGAGGTCTTCATTAGCAAGATCGAGCACGTCAAGGGAGGGGTGGATTTCTTCTTCAGCACCATCCCGGCTGCGAGGACCGTTGCCAGGGAGCTTCAGGAATCCCTGTGCTCCGAGTTCAAGGAATCATCCAGCCTGTGGGGGCGACGGGACGGCAAGGACATTTACAGGATGACATACCTTGTCCGTCTCCCAGCGTTCTCGAAGGGTGATGTGGTCGATTTCCAGGGGAGGGAGTACTACGTTCGTCGGATGTCAAGAGGGATCGTTCACGGCGTCGACCTGAGGTCTGGCGAGGAACGCGCGATAAAAGTCAAGGAATCCGGAGACTGCGCACTTGTGAAGTCCGAGTCAGAGATACTGAAGGCAGTGGTGCTGATCGACAAGGACCAAGAGCTGCAGGTTCTCGACCCTGAAACGATGTCCCCCTTGGACGTGAAGAAACCAGCTGGGTTCTCTCGAAAGGGAGAGCAGGTCAGGCTCGTGAAGACGAAGGTCGGAGCGTTCGTACTCAGCGACAGTTGGTAGTCGTCTCGTTTCCGACTTGTTTCTGCAAAAGGCATTAATTCTCCTGTCCCATTCCCAGGCACGAGGCTTGGTTAGCTATGGTCACTGAGGGGGACGTTGCGAACGCAACCGTTGAGTTGCTGAGAAAGGCCGTCGTCAAGCTCCCTGCGGACGTGGAGGACGCGCTAAGGAAAGCGTATGCCGCGGAGACGGACGAGGTCCCGAAGATGCAGCTGAAGGCGATCGTTGACAACATCGATATGGCGATAAAGGGCAACACGCCGATGTGTCAGGACACTGGGGTCACGATATTCTACGTCACTGTCCCCAAGGACTGCAAGGTCGACGTCGCAAAGGGCATCGTCGATGGTGTGAGGAAGGCCACCAAAGAGGTTCCGCTACGGCCGAACGCGGTGCATCCGATAACGAGGAAGAACCCGGGAGACAACGTTGGCGAGAGGCATCCGTTCATCAACTGGAAGATGCACGACAAGGACTACATCGAGATCACCGTCATGACCAAAGGGGCGGGCTCGGAGAACATGAGCCAGCTCGCAATGCTCACTCCTACGCAGGGTCTGAAGGGCATCAAGGAGTTCGTGCTCAACGCTGTACTTCGTGCCGGGAGCAACCCGTGCCCGCCGACGATTCTCGGGGTGGGCATCGGTGGTTCGTCCGACATCGCGATGAAGCTGGCGAAGGAGGCACTGCTGAGGCCAATCAACGAGAGGCACAAGGATCCTGAGATTGCGAAGCTTGAGACCGACCTCCTCGAGGCGATCAACATGCTCGGCATTGGTCCCATGGGCCTTGGCGGAAAGACGACCTGCCTTGGACTCAATATCGAGTACGCTTACTGTCACACTGCTAGCCTTCCGGTTGGCCTGAACGTGCAGTGCTGGGCCGGAAGGCGCGGGACTGTCAGGATAAGTCCGAATGGCAAGACCACCTATCCGACTCATGAGAGGTGACCAAGATGCCAAAGAAGTTGAAGACACCGTTGTCCGAGAGCGATGTGCGCGCGCTGAAGCTGGGCGAAACTATCTATCTTGACGGAGTCATCTACACGGGCAGAGACGAGGTTCATATCCACGCCCTCGAGGGCTTCGAGAAGGGCAAGAAGCCGCCGGTAGAGTTCAAAGGTTCTGCCCTGTTCCACTGCGGCCCTATCATGAGGAAGGTCGGGGACAAGTGGGAGGCCGTGGCCGCCGGTCCGACCACATCCTCCAGGATGAACTCGCTCGAGCCGCAGTTCATCGAGAGATTCAGGCCGGGCGCGATCATCGGCAAGGGAGGCATGTCCCAGCCAACGATCGATGCAATGAAGAAGCTTGGGTGCGTCTACTTGGCGATAACTGGCGGCGCGGCCGTGCTTGCCGCGAAGGGCATCAAGAGCGTATCGGGCGTCGAGTGGTTCGAGCTCGGTATGCCTGAGGCGATATGGATCCTGAACGCGGAGAACTTCGGACCCCTGACCGTGGCGATAGACGCTCACGGAAACAGCTTGTATGCAGATGTGAACGTCAAGGTCAAGGAGAACGAGAAGAAGGCCAGAGCGAGGCTCGGCCTAGGCTGATTCCAATCTGCGGGGCTAGTCCCCGCCGTCCTTCGATTTCCCGATCTTCCTCCGGTTCACCTCTTCCTTGAGGTCTTCCGACCCTTCGCCATCCACCGTAGCCTCCTTCTCTTCCTCCGCTTGGTCATATATCGCTGGGGCGCTCTCTGGAGTCTCGAAGCTTCGGTGTCTCAGGTAGACTGCCAACGCGAAGATAACGATTGTGAGGCAGAGCGCCATCAGCATCATCGAGTGCGGGATGTCGAACCCGGGAATGAATCCCTCGAAACCTCTGCGGAGCGGGGTCATCTCCAAGTTTTGGATCGTCTGTCCGTCCTTTGTGACATTTATGTTTGGGATCTCCATCGGTCGATATCCGGTCTTCTCAAACCGAACCGTGTAGTTGCCTGGAACAAGGCCAGGCAGTCCGTAGGCGCCGTTGATATCCGTGGCAACCCCAGCCCTTGGAGGGTCGATGTCCACTATCGTCACGAGGACATTCGCCAGCGGCAACCCAGTATCGGCATCGATGACCACCCCGCTGATGAGAGCCCCTGGCAAACCAGTCAGATTGATATTCAGCTGGATCTCCCCGCCTTCCGGCATGACCACATCTGCAAATGTGGCGGTCTCGTATCCAGGCGAGGCCGCTCTGATCGTGTAGGTGCCAGCGGTGAGGTTTGTGATCTCGTAGTTGCCATCAGGGCCGGAGAGGTTGAAGGTCAACGTGCCTACGACTGATACGTTCGCCCCAACCAACAGACGAGTGCCAGATCTCACGACTCCGTACAATCTAGTGGCCTTCTCTGTGAGGTTGAAATCGATACCTAGCGTTATGTTGCCCCTGGTCACGACCACATCAGAAATCGCCATCGAAAGGAAACCATCCCTTTCGGCCGTCAGCGTGTATGTGCCTTCGGGTAGGTTCGTAAGATTGTAGCTCCCGTCACTTCCACTCACGACGGTGATTGTGAAAGAGCCAACGCGGACGGAGACATTGGTGTTATTGAGGGCCGTGTGAAGCGACGAATGGTAGACGTGGCCGGAGATCGACCCATTCTGTGATATCAGGACGAAGTTCAGGAGTACGCTCCCGCCGAGCGGCATGACTATGTCCTGCGAGCTGGGTACGTAGCCGGAAGCGTTTGCAGTCACCGACACTGTTCCCGCGGGGATGCCATCGAGGCGGTACGCACCACTGGACTGAGAAACGTTCGTTGAGAATCCTAGTGAGGCTATCGTGACATTCGCGCCAACCACAGGCGCCATCGTCCCACCGAGTGAAGTCGTGACGGTTCCAAGGATCGAACCGCCGAAGATGACCAGTGTGACGTATTCGGTTCTGTTCTCGCTCACGTTCTGGAACACGTTCGTGCTGTCTCGGTAGGCGAGCATGCTGGCATTGAGCTGGTATGTGAGACGATCCGTGACGTTGTCATCGGCAGGAAGCAGGCTTATTGTGACGGATCCGTCGCTTCCCGTCTGGTTCTGCCAGAAGATGCCGTTCCCAGTAGTTCTGACCGTGGCACCAGCTACTCCCCTGCCCACCTCATCGGTCACATTCACAACTATGGTGCCCGAGGGCCAAGCCTGCATTGTCCGGGCCTTCAGGACCGGTTCAGAATCCGCTCCGATTTGCAGAAAGCAGATGGCGGTCGTTGCAAGCATAATGAGAACGATGATCGACGCCATCAACTTGTTGTCCGAAACGATGTTCCTGGCCATCTGTCATCCGCTATTCCTCATCAACTGCTCGTTCCCATAAATACGTTTGCCGATTCTTCGACTTTCTCCGGTCCCTCTGAAAACGTCTTTATATTGACACCGAATAACGAAGCAGATTCGACGGTTAGGCAATATGATATCCAAGACTACCGAGAAGAGGACGACGGAAGAGGTTCTCTCCGTCATGCATCCGATCGTGGCAGAGTGGTTCAGGGGCAAGTTTGGAGAGGTCACTGAAGCACAGGCTATGGCGGTCCCGCTCATTCATGCCAGGAAGAATGTCCTGGTCTCCTCGCCTACGGGTTCTGGCAAGACTCTGACAGCCTTCTTGTCAATCCTGAACGAGCTGATCCTGCTCGCCGGCCAGAACAAGCTTGAAAACAGAATCTACGCTGTCTACGTGTCTCCTTTGAAGGCTCTGGCCAATGATATCAACGAGAACCTGATAAGACCGTTGGAGGAGATATCAGCGCTCTTCAGGACCAAAGGGCTCGTCCCTCCTGAGGTGAAGGTCGCAGTTCGCACTGGCGATACTCTGCCCAGCGAACGGCAGAAACAGGCCAGGTCTCCGCCGCACATCTTCATAACCACGCCGGAATCGCTCTCGCTCGTGCTCTCAACACCCGTCTTCAGCACCAAGTTCGAAGGCGTCGACTACGTCATAGTTGACGAGGTCCACGAGGTCTGCGATTCGAAGCGAGGCGTCGCGCTCTCGGTGGCAGTCGAAAGGCTCCAGAGCTTCTGTCAGAAGGAGTTCGTGCGCATCGGTCTCTCGGCCACCGTAGCTCCATTGGAGCAGGTCGCTGAGTATCTTGGCGGCCTGCGAGACGGCAAGCCGCGGGCAGTCAGCATCGTTGAAGTGTTCGCCCAGCGCGATCTCGATCTACGGGTTCTCTGTCCCGCGAAGGACATGACATCACTTTCGTTCGAAGTCGTCAACTCGAAAATGTACGACATGCTGAAAGAGATGATCGACGAGCACAAGACGACACTGGTCTTCACGAACACGAGGAGCGGGGCTGAAAGCGTCGTATACAAGCTCAAGGAGCGCGGGCTCGAGAACATAGGCACTCATCACGGAAGCCTGAGCCGCGAGACCCGGATGGACGTCGAAGGAAGTCTTCGGAACGGCCTATTGAAATCGGTCGTTTCTTCCACCTCTCTCGAGCTTGGAATCGACATCGGTTCCATAGACCTGGTCGTGCAGATCGGCTCTCCCAAGTCGGTTGCGAAGGGATTGCAGCGCGTGGGGAGAGCTGGGCATCAGTATGGCGGGACGTCGAAGGGCAGGATCGTAGTCTTCGAGAGCGACGATCTGGTGGAGTGCGCGGTCCTCTGTCGAGCGGCTCACAGAAAGATGATAGACCGTGTCACGATTCCGAAGAACTCCCTCGACGTGTTGTCTCAGCTGCTTGTGGGCCTGTCTATTGAGCGCAAGTGGGTGGTGGACGAAGCGTTCGCTCTGATCCGCCGCTCTTACTGCTACAAGGATCTGACGATGGCACAGATGGAGAGCGTCTTGAGGTATCTCGGAGGCAAGGATGCGTACGAAGGGATTTACTCGAAGCTCTGGTACGACGAGAAGGAGAGGACTTTCGGCAGGAAGCGCGGCTCGCGCATGATTTACTACCTCAATCAGGGCACGATCCCTGAGGAGGCGGACTACAAAGTTTACTCGGAGCGCGGCTCCCCGATAGGATCACTCTCTGAGAAGTTCGTCGAACGCCTATCTCAGGGCGACATATTCGTCCTAGGCGGACGCAGCTATGAATTCATCAAATCCAAGGGAACGAAGGTGTTCGTGAAAAGTGCCAGTGGTAGAAAACCCACCGTGCCTTCATGGACAGGGGAGATGTTGCCCCGAAGCTTCGACCTATCCGTCGCCATCGGGCGCTTCCGATCTGAGATGGAGGAGCGCCTAGGCGGGATGGCGGGTCCTGAGATCGAGGCATGGCTGAAGGAGGAGTTCGACGTGGACGAAGGTTCGGCCACGACGATCCTGAACTACTTCAGAGAGCAGAAGATGGTCGCGAAGATACCGACGGATTCCAGACTTCTCATAGAGGGCTATGTGGACGCCTCGGGTAACAAGAGTGCCATATTCCATTTCCCGTTTGGGAGGCGTGTCAACGACGCGCTCAGTCGGGCGTACGCCTTCGCTCTCTCAGAGAAGCTGAAGTGCAATGTCACGGTGTCGGTGACCGACGACAGCTTCATGCTGACCGCGCCTCGGAGCTTCAGATTGGAGGACATTGGGGTCTTACTCAAGGCTGAAGGTCTCGAGAAGATATTGCGGAGCGCGGTCAGGGACTCCGAACTCTTCGCTCAACGTTTCAGGCACACGGCAACGAGGAGCTTCATGGTGCTCAGGAACTACAAGGGGAGGGAAATGTCAGTTGCTCGCCAGCAGCTACGCTCCAGCAGATTGCTCGACGCGCTTCATGAGCTCGAGGATTTTCCCGTGATGGTCGAGACATACGAGGAGATACTGACAGAGGTCATGGACCTCGAGCACGCCAAAGAAGTCCTGTCCAGCATCGAGGAAGGCGAGCGGCAATTGGACTACCTTCCGTTCTCAGGCGTTCCCTCTCCGTTCGCCCACAACGTGATCCTCGTAGGAGTCTCGGACATAGTCCTGATGGAAGACAGGAGCATGCTCTTGAGAGAGCTTCACAGAAAAGTGCTCGCGCGCGCGCTTGGGGAGGAGGCGATAACGGAATACCAGTTCGAACCAGAGACGGTTGAGGAATTCTTTGCCGCGAAGTTCCCGAGGATAGCTTCAAAGGAGGACATACTCGGAGCCCTCAGAAAAGTGGGTCCTATGAACCTCTTCAGGGAGAAAGCAGAGAATATCTTCGCCCACTCCAAGGAATCCTTCGAGAAGCTCCGCGCCTGGGCTGCTGAACTGCTGCGCGAGGGCAAGGTCATGTCGATCTGGGCAGGCGAGGATGTATACGTCGCTGCTGAGGACTATTCTCTCTACGCAAGTCTGCATCAGAGAAAGTCCGCACACGGTTCTGTGGAAGATGCGGTTCTCGACGCGGTTTCCAGATCGCGCAGAAGCCAGCGAGAATTGGTCGATCATCTGAGACTCCCGAAGGAAGAGGTCAGAGAGGCTCTGAGACGCCTCGAGTCCGCGAACGAGATATTCCGGTCGGACGTGAGAGGAGACACCTACCTGTACTCCAAGTCGGTCTTCGAGCCAAAGCCTCGGAAGGATTGTCTGCTTGCGGCCGTGGAACGGCACATCGCATATCATGCGCCAATCACGGTCGAAGACGCGGCGTACGAAGTCGGGATATCTGAGCAAGAGGCCGATGAGGCGCTTCGCGAGTTGTGCTCGACCGAGGCCGCAGTTGCTGGAAGGTTCGTCGTCGGCGAGCAGCAGCAGTACATGCTGGCGAGGGACTACCTGAGACTGAAATCAAAGGGTCAGCCCGTGTTCGACCGGGAGACGATCCGGTCATACAGCGAGCGCAAACAGTTCACGAAGGTGAACTCAATCAGGGACTACTTCGAAAAGTTCGGTGAGGCTGGAATGATATACGATGTCTTTCAGCGTGTCGCGGGCTTTGACAGGGAGGAGTTCGGGGAGCTAAGGAAGAAGGGCGAGATCCTTCTTGGCAGGTTCGTCCGGGGGCGGTTGAGGTACGTCCTCTCCGAGGATGCTCCTTACTATTTGGGCGTTTATAGGCGCGGGCCTCCCGACAAGTACGAGGCCGAGCTTCTGAGGATCATCCGGAAGATGGGGTCGGGGACTTTCCTGAAGATTGCGGAAGTGTCAGGTTTTCCCCCTGATGCGATGAGGGAGCATTTCGATTCCTTGGACAGGAAAGGGTATCTGCTCAGAGAATACGACGAGGCCGAGTCTTGGAGCACCAGGAACGTGTACGCGGTCTGCGAGATCGAACCAGAGACGGAAGAACCCTATGCTCGTGTTCTGAAGCGCTATCTGAAAGGATTCGGGCCGGTCACCGTGATGCAGGCAGCAAGCTATCTGAACGCCGAACCGGACGATGCCGCAGCGCTTCTTGGTAAGGTCGGTGCGAAGAGCATTACGGTCGGCCTCGAGAGGACCGAGATGTTCGTACTCCCTGACGAGGTTCGACTTCTCGACGAAGTGCGCGGAAGGGACGACAAACTCAGGATCCTTTCCCTCTACGATTCATTCCTAAGCGACAAATGGACCGAGATAAGTTCGCGCTTTGGTGAGGCCTGGATATATCCGCTGGTACGTGACGGCCGGATTGTGGGGATGATCGAGAAATGGCTTCTGGCAGGCTCAGTTGAGGTGAGGGACATACAACTCGGGGAGCCAGATCTGCTCGGCCAGCTCGTGGGGTCGATAGATGACATGATGCCGTTCTACAACTCGCTTGGCGTTGAGATAGTTCGAATCACAAGCGTGTTCGGCTCAGATGTTGAGCACCTTGACGCGGGCGTGAAACAGGAGTTCCTCAGAAGGGGATACACGGAAGCCAACGGAATGCTCGTCAAGGGCAATCTCGTCACACCGTGCTTCGAGCGGAGCGAAATCCTGGACGTCATCTTCTCCATGCAAAACCTGGACGAGGGGTCGCAACTCCTTGACATGACAAATGCGTTGGCGCGGTATGGCGGTCTCAGGTCGAACGCGGAGGCTCTATTGAGGGTGAGAAAGTTCGAATCCTTGCAGAGGCTGCACAAGCGAGGCGCAGTGGTGCGGGGACACATTGTCCCCGATCGGGTTGGATACTGCAGGGCGGAAGAGGCGGGACTCTACATGTCGGCCAGGCGTAGTGACCTCACGGCCGATGAGAAGCTCGTGCTTAGGATAGTCAAGGACCAGCAGCCAGTGAAGCGTGACCGTTTGCTGGACCTCTCTCCGCTTGGGAGGGAAGACACTGTCGAAGCGATGAAGGCCCTCTACACATCCTCAAGGACATACCTAGACGCCTCGCTAGCATTCGTGTCTACGAAGAGACAGAGGACCTCCCGGGAGTCTGCATGGACCCAGATCGTGAAGCGACTGTTCGACAACTACGGGATCATGACCGCGGAGTCTCTAGGGATGTTACTCGGGCATGAGATACCCATGCGCGAGATCAGGCGCGCCCTGCGAACGCTCGAAGACGAGAAGCTTCTGGTGAAAGGTTTCCTGTTGAGGGGTTCGGGTGCGCTGCATTGGGCCAGCGCTCAGGCGTATTCCATGCTCGGCAAGACCGCGTTCTCTCAGCATGTGGTATTGTCTCCCGAAGACAACCTCACGCAGTTCTTGCGCGCCAGCTACCGTGACCTGCTGCCTGAGACGGGTCGCCATGCGATCTTCCAGGGCGCGAGAGTGATTGGATCCTTCGAAGGTAAGATCAAAGCAGGCAGGTTCGAGGTTTCCGATCTCCAGGGAGATCCGACATGTCCTGAAGTTGTGGGTTCGTATGCTCGCTCGCTTGGCCTCGCTCTGAGGGACCGGGACGAGGGCAGGGTGTCCGACTGGGAGATCATGGACTTCTATCAGAGGACCCACCCAGGGCTGGGCGACGAGTGAGATTCGAGGAATCATAAAGTACGTCTGTCATCCATCCAGTGTCAATGGTGGACCTGTCGTTCCTCGCGAAGGAGCCATTGCCCGCGGCAGCGTTGATCATCGGAGGATTGCTGTCAATAGCCGTCGCCTTGTACGGACATAGGGATGACTCTCACTGGGACGAGGTCGGAACGTTCTTTGGATTTGTCCTCGGCGCTGTCATGTTTGTGATGGCATTCGTAGTCGGGACTGAGGGATCGGTCAATTGGTTCACGCTCGCTCTCATGGTCGTCCTCGCCCTGACCTTGTTCCTCAAGCCAATGAGGGAGATACCGTGGGCTGGTGTGCTGGGTGCAGTGGTTGGTGCGGCCGCTGCCTTGGCCGCGTCGTTGTTCCTGCCTTCGACAGTCTTCGGGATCGACGAATGGATCATCCTGCTGGTCATTTTCTTCGTCGTCGGGGTGATAGTTCACGGGCTGCTCCACTTCCTCGAGGACGTGCTGACAATCGCGACGATGGTGCTCGATTGGAAGCCGACAATGGTGATTGTCGGCATCGTGGCAATGGCTGAAGGCGCCCTGGTGCTAATGGATAAGTCGATAATCTCATTTCTTTGAGAACAGGCATGCGCCTCCGGGCGCGCGCAATCTCTCGTTATAGTACAGGTACTCCTGAGCATAGCCTGCGTATTCCCCGAAACGCTCAGACGCGAACTTCCTGAGCTTCGAGTAGTTACCCTTCTTGTGGTAGAGCCTCGCGAGCGCTCTCTCGATATGGACATCGATCGGGAACGCCTCCAGTCTGCCGAATCCGAACAGCGAGACACAGTCTGCAACTTTGTCACCTACTCCTGGCAACTCTTTGAGCTCCTCCCTCAGCGAACTGAAGCTGAGCTTGCCAAGGCGAGAAACGCTTCCGTCGTCGATAGTCTTGCAGAGCGAGTGAATGTACTCAGCCCTGTAGCCTAGGCCTAACCTGGCCATTTCAGTTCTTGAGACCTCGCTGAGTCTGGTGTGCGTCGGAAATGCTCTGACTCCATTCACGATCTCCTCGCCGTATCGCGATGAAAGCGTCTCGATCATCTTCTCTATGCGGGGTATGTTTGCGTATGTCGCCAGGACGAAGCTGACCAGGCACTCCCACTCGTCCATCTTCACTATCCGCAGTCCTTTCACATGGGTGATGCCGGGAGCCAGCACGGTGTCTTTCGCAAGCTTCCTCTGGATTCCTGGAACGTCGTCGGATGCCCTCAGGTGCTCCTGAACGAGTCTCTTGGAATGTCTGCTCCCTGGTCTTGCCTCCACCTCTAGTGTCGGTCCTCTTTGCACCATTCTCACGAACTGATCTCCTAGAGGTCCCTGCCAAAGCCCGTCACCGAGCCTCCTCCATCGGAAGGTCTGACCGCAGCCAAGCGTCTGGTCGAGATTCAACGGAGCGATTTCTAGTTTGAATTTCATCAGGTATTCATCCTTCGGGACTGCTATCTCTTGTACCCGATTTTCCGCAAGAAAGTCCTCCTATCCTCAGCATCGTTCGCGGTTTCGACGCCCTTTGGTTTCTCGCCATCAATGACGCCCATCACTCCTCGACCGCTTTCGTTTTCAGCGACGATCACGTCCACTGGGTTGGCCGTCGCGCAGAATATCGTGCACACCTCCTGGATTTCCTTGATCCTGTTGAGCACGTTGATCGGATAGGCATTCTCCAATATCACAATGAAAGTGTGTCCTGCGCCAATCTTCATGGCATTCTCTGCGGCCAATTTCCTCAGCTTGTCGTCATTGCCCTCGACTCTCACCAGACACGGTCCTGACGCCTCGCAAAACGCGATTCCGAACTTCGCTCCGGGCACAGTCCCAACAATAGCCTCGTACAAGTCCTCGACGGACTTGATGAAATGTGTCTGACCTATGATCACGTTCGTGCTTTCTGGAAAACTCACCCTGACGGACTTCAGTTCCATTCTTGCCCCCGGACGTTGTCAACAACGCTCAAATGGAAATAGATTTCTCCTGTCCAAGGTCAGTCTGGCTCCGCTCTCTATGCGATAGTTATCAGATGTGGAAATCAAAACGATTAACTATTTATCCAGGCATATCGTAGAGCGAAGCTAGTATCTCGAGGAGGTCCTACTGATTGCCAGTTTCTAGCGGGGACAAACTTTGTCCAATCTGCGATTCTCCGCTCCAACCAGGTTCGAAGAAATGTGGATTCTGCGGAACAGATCTCTCAATCTTCGACATAGAGATCGAGTCCCCTAAGAAGTCGCCCGAGCCAGTCGCTCCTCCGCCTAGGGCTTCGGTGGAATCGCGTGTCGAGGAAGTGCTGTCAAGGCCTGCGGTCCAGGAGAGAGCCGCCATCAGGGAGACCCCTTCTGCCGCTCCTGTTCCGCCACCGAAGGTCGAGCCGCCGAAGACAGCGCCAGTTCGCGAAGTCAAGAAGGCAGCCGAACCATCCCCCGAGCCGGAGCCTGAGCCAGCAGAGGCCATCGAGTACTTTGAATGCCCCCAATGCGGAGCGACAGTCGAGACCACCGCAAATTCCTGCCCGAAGTGTGGAGTCCTCTTCGCTGAAGAAGGCACCGAGATGTTCGAGTGCCCTGCATGTAATACGCTCGTCAACCTTGACGCGAAATCGTGTCCTGGCTGCGGAGCGATGTTCGTTGAGCCAGAGGAGGCGGCCAAACAGACCGCCGAACCTTCAATATCCATGAAGGATCTCGAGCCTCCGCTCGCCGAGGTGAAGGCCCCTTCGAGGAAGCTGGAGAAAGCGCTTCCTGCGCCTTCGAAGGAGGGAGATGAGAAGAAGGGATTCATGGGTTTCTTCAAGAGGAAGAAGGAACAAGAATCTGTTCAGGAGCCTGAAACGCCAATATTGAAGGAGAGCGTTGTTCGGGTGCCCACAGCTCCTGTACCCGCCTCTCTGAAGCCCGCTGAGCCTCGCGTTCGTGAGGTAAAAGCCGCGGAGCCGGCACCTGTTGTCCGCCCTGCCCCATCACCAGCTGCGAAGGATAAAGGCAGGGACCTCGCCCGAATGGTCGCGGAGATGAAGCCGCTCCTGGCCCTCGCAAGAGAGAAAGAGGTCGACATTGGCGAGAGCAAGCAGCTGATAGATGATGCGGCAATTGCGGGAAGGGAGAGGCAGATCGACAAGGCCATAGATCTGGTTCAGAAGTCCAAGACTGTCCTCATGTTGAGGCTCGATTCCGACTTGAGCCAGTTAATCAACAGACTCAACGATGAGATCAAGGTCGCGAGGGAATTCGGAGGCGACATCTCCAGGCCGACGACCTACATTCAAGAGGTTGCCCGCGCCAGGGCAGCGGGTGATGTTGAAGCGGCATACGTATATGCCGATAAGGTCTCGAAGGAACTCCTGCCTATTACTGGAAGATACAACGAGTTCAAGAAGAAGCTCGCGGATCTCAAGGATCTTATCGTGGACTGCGAGGTCTTCATCGTGGACACGAAGGAAGCCCGGAGGCTGCTTGTGGACGCTAATCGGGCATTTGAACAGAAGGAGTTCGACAAGGTCGATTCGCACATCAAGGCCGCTACTGACAGCCTCTACAAGGCGATCCCGGTCAGGATGAACGAGGAGATGAACAAGGCGAAGGAATCGCTTCGAGATGCGAAGGTCAGGAACGTCAACATCACCCCGATGCTCACGACCCTGAAATCCTCAGTGAACATGCTGAAGTCCGGAGACTATGCGCAGGCCATCAAGGAGATGCGCGAGTTCAAAGAGATGATGAAGAAGGCGGCCTGAGGTTTTTCGGGACTATTCCCCGACTGTGGGAAATCAGGTCAAGTTGAGGACTTCCATCTCCCTTTCTAGGATTGATATCTCCTGGGGTTTCATCGTTTCTGGGCTCAGGGATACGGCCAGTATCGCTTTCGACTCCGAAATCTCATCGATCAGGCTTCTCACAAACCTCAGAACCGCCTCGAAGTTCGTGCTGCTCACGAGGTACTGTATCCCGTCCAGAACAACTATGCTCTTTTCCTCCGTTGCGATGAATTCCTGGATAGTGTGGACCAGCATCTCGAGCGAGGGCGGGACCGTCTTCTCTTGGGAGCTCTCCTTGTCGGTCAACCAGAGTATCTCGGGCGAGACCTTGAACTCGTCCCGGATCCTGCGCGGGTTCATGCGCGTGATGACCAGACCGGCATATCCCTCGTCCATCTTTCTCCCGAGCAGGACATTGCTGTACATCGGACGCTCCTCCTCCACAAGATAGCAGTGGCCAGGGTCCGCCTTCACTTCCTTCATAATCTCCCTTCTGGTCTCATGCACGGGAGCAAGGGGCTTCAGAATATCCGATACAAGGTTGAGGTCCACGTCGAGCTTCATAATGGATGAGAACGCGATTATCTTGGTGAGAGTGCTTTCGAGCTCTCTCACATTCGAAGTCACCCTGTCAGCGATGTATGAGAGTATCTCGTCGCTGAGTTTCAGGTTCTTCTCCTGTGCCTTCAGTTTGAGAATCTTCACCCTCGTGTCCAGGTCCGGCGGTTGCAGGTCGGTCGTGAGCCCCATCATGATCCGCGAGTTGAGCCTTTCGCTGAGGCCTGGTATCTGCGCTGGAAGCCTGTCGCTGGCGAACACCACCTGTTTCTTCGAATCGATGAGATACTCGATGACCTGCGCTATCTCTATCTGTGCGCCCTCGCTCGCTGCGAGGAATTGCATGTCATCTATTAGCAGCAGGTCCTGTCGCTTGAGGTCCTCTCTGATCTTCTGTCTGAGCTGCTCGTCCTGAGACTGGCTCAGCGCCTCGACGAACCTGTCAGCCGGAACGTAAGCGATCCTTGCATTCTTCATCTTGTCATTCACATAGTGTCCTATGGCAGACATCAGGTGGGTCTTTCCCAGGCCAGATCCTCCAAAGAGAAGCAGCGGGTTGTACGCCTTGCTCGGCGCATTTGCCACCGCTACCGCGGCGGCGACGGGGAACTTCGATCCCGGACCGACGACGAAGTTGTCGAAGGTCATCTCTTCTGGCAGCGGTTTCAAGAAGGTCGGTGCCGGCGCCCCTACTTGCTCGGCGCTGCACTTCGGGCACCTCCCGTCAGCATCTATCGGCCCGTCACACCGAGGGCACCTCCTCTCCACTGCTCCCTCGGGAGCGGTCTGGTACCGCAATATCAGGTCGTAGACGTCGGCGGCCTTCTCGTCTTGCTTCTTCTTCTCCATCTCCTTCTTGATGGATTCCTCTTCGTTCTTTCGCTTCTGGATCTTGCGTTTGATCTTTTCCTGCAGGAACTCGACGTCCGATTCGATCTCAGCTATCTTAGTCCGGTCGTCCAGCTTTGCCCTGATCTCCTCGATCTCTTTGTCGTGTCCCATCACTGGGAAATTGTTGATGATGACCTCGAACTGCTTGAGCTTCTGCGCATCCTGTTCGAATCCTGAGAGTTCTTTGGTGAGCGCTTGATGGCCCTTCTTGTGCGCCTCTTCGAGAGTTTCGACCTTGAACCCCTTCCTTCGCCAGAGCTCGATTATCTCCTTCTGTGAGTCGACGGCCTCCTCTTCCTCCTCGGGAGTCTCTTCCTCGACCTCACCAACGACTTCCTCCTCGGAGGGCTTCTCCTGCGGTGCGGCACCGGGCAACCCCGCGTCTGGAAATCGCCTTTCGAACTCCTCTATTGGCACTCTGCTGTGCAGCTCTATGTTGGAGATCTTGTCCTGAGAGTCTTCCATTATGAATCTAAGAGATTTCTCTCCAGTGTAGATCCGTCGTAGCTCCCTTGGTTTTGATTTCTCGAACTCGTAGACAGCCATCATCGGCGATCCTTGCTCTACAACAAGGTATCCGATGGAGCTCATGATCTCCTTCGCCAGGGTGACTCGGATGTATCCTGTGAAGCTATACTGCTTCAGGTCTGCAAGGATCCCCTTCAAGGATTCGGGACCGCCTTTGGCGGTTCGAACGACGATTCCTTCGGGGATGCGCAGGTCTGTAACCATTTATTGTGACCAGTGGAGAAATACCGTCGAGCCCTTAAAAGCCTCTCGCCCTCTCCCCCCGACTGGATGACGACAGAAGGTTCCACCAACGGTCAAAAACCTTAACTAGGAAAACCCACTACACAACAGCCTGCTTGCCACTGTAGCTCAGCGGTTGCGTCCTCCGGAAGGAGGATGCCGCGAAAGAGCGGCGGTTTCGTAAACCGCAGGCCGGGGGTTCAATACCCTCCAGTGGCTCCAATCACTTCCAGCAACTGATATCATCGGGCAATTCTAATAGACTACAGAAGCTATGGTACCGCCAATGGCGGATGAATCGGTCGTCTATGTCCACACGATCGTGTGTCCTCAGTGCGGGCTGCAATCCTCCGGCTACCTGCAGGCGATCGGAGATGGAAAAGGCCTGACGAACTGCCCGCGATGTGGGGCGACCATCACTCAGCCCTTGCCCGCGCACTATGTGACTCAGATTCCACCGGTGGACTACAATTCGCCTGTCCATCCGCATGTCCATATCAGCCACTACCCGGGCCTGTACAATCAGCCAAAGCACGCCCCTCGGCTGGATTTTGCTGACCTCGCGAGGGTGACGTATTCGCCCACGAAGGCCTTCGTCAACCTCTACCTGTCTACGAACCTTCAGAGGGCGATGGCGTTGGTCATCGTTTTCTCCATGGTCTCGGTGGTCGCAAGCATGCTCGTGACCGCCGATATGGGCAACATGTTCGGCTACACTACAGGCGACGCCATCCAGATGGGATTGCAGGCCTCGGTGAACTTCATCGTCTCTCTTCTCGCATTCTTGATATATGGACTGACTGCCTCACTGATATCGAAGAGCATTTTCGGTGGCAGAGGCGAACGAAGCACGACGATTACCCTCCTTGGGTACTGCTACCCTTCCTATGTGCTCTTGAGCATCGTCATGTTGCTCATATTCAATGTAGGGTTCGAGGGCCTGGACTTCAGCAGAATCCACGACTGGACCAACGCGGAGACTGATCAAGCTCTTGTGGCTGGCATGATCCTCACGGTGGTTGCAGTCCTTGGTCTCATCTGGTTGCTGCTGATCACGAGCAAGGCGATCAGCGTGTCGAACGATATCGCCACAGGCGAAGCTGCTCTCTCATCCCTGCTCGCGGCTGTAGCCGCGGGCGTTGTCTTTATAGTCGTAGGGACTGTAATGCAGCTCCCCATGGGCCTCTTCTTCTGACGGACGCTACTTCAAGAGGTCATCCACGATCTTCATCGCGCAGAGGTCGCCGCACATCGAGCAAACCTTGGGGCTGTGAGACTTCCTATTCTTGCGATATTCTCTCGCCCTCTCAGGATCGACCGACAGTGAGTACATCTTCTCCCAATCGAAGGCCTTTCTCGCCTTTGACATCTTCAGGTCCCACGCGCCCCCGCGTCCGTGCGCCAAGTCGGCAGCGTGCGCCGCGATCCTGCTGGCAACCACACCTTCCCTGACGTCCTCGACTGTGGGTAGCGAAAGATGCTCAGACGGCGTGACATAGCAGAGGAAGTCTGCGCCGAAGTACGCGGCAAGGGCTCCACCGATCGCGCCTGTAATGTGGTCGTACCCTGCCCCTACATCGCATACCAGCGGGCCCAGAACGTAGAACGGTGCCCCCTTGCAGACCGCTTTCTCGATCTTCACATTCGCCTCGATCTGATTCAGTGGGACATGTCCTGGACCTTCCACCATGGCCTGCACGCCCGCCTCTCGTGCTCGGTCAACGAGTTTGCCTAGGACTATCAGCTCATGTATCTGTGGCGCATCGCTCGCATCTGCGATGCTTCCAGGCCTCAGTCCGTCGCCCAGGCTCAGAGCGAACTCGTGTTCCTTCGCCATCTCCAGAAGATAGTCATAATCCTCATAGAGCGGGTTCTCCCGCCCGTTCTGATGCATCCAAGCGACCAGAAGAGCGCCTCCCCGAGAGACCACGCCAGTGACGCGCTTGTGCTTGATGAGCGATGCAGCGGTCTGTTTCGTCACGCCGCAGTGCACTGTCATGAAATCCACGCCATCACGAGCGTGCTGCTCGATGGTCTTGAAAAGGTCGTCGCTGGACATCTTCACGGGCCCACCCTTGCGGCCTGTTTTGCAGACCGCCTCGTAGATAGGGACGGTCCCGATAGGCACCGAGCAAGCTTTCATGATCTTCTGCCTGATGTCTCGTAGATTGCCGCCAGTGCTCAGGTCCATGATAGCGTCAGCACCGTACCGGATGGCCACCTGGCTCTTCTCGACCTCTTCATCCAGGTCGACGTAATCCGGCGAAGTGCCGATGTTTGCGTTGATCTTGACTCTGAGTCCTTCCCCAATCGCGCAGGGCTTGAGGTTCTTGTGCCTCGGGTTTGAAGGAATTACTACCCTCCCGGCCTTGAAGAGCCTGGAGAGCTTGTCTGGCTCGATTCCTTCGATCTTCGAAAGCCCCTTCATTTCCTGTGGAAAAGACCATTTGTTCTGGCTCTTCATTGGACTCTTGGTCACAGATAACCCCATCGGTATAAATCCTTTCATTGGCTGCGATGCGGGTCTTCTCACCCAGTCTCCCTTTATGGTGGGCTCTCATGCTCTTTTCGGGTCCCTCGATGGTGCTCATCACATCTCCCCCTTGGACCTCCGCGTCAGCCCCTCGGAAGCCCCATCGGCATACGCCGACATTTCCCATGGAAATCCAACCCGCAAATCGACAGTATGTTGCAGTGGAAACGAAGGGGGGTTTTGCGTGCAGCCAGATAGTATTCTAAAAGCATTTATATACGCGCAGTCCTTTAATGAAAATGAAGGCCAAATAAAGCGCCGAAAATCGGATGGGATGCGCGAGTAAACAACCGACGTTTGAGCCTGCGTGATAGGGGCGGAAATCTTATGGAAGATACTGCGTATGATGCAGAGAAAATCCAAGTCCTCGAGGGTTTGGAAGCCGTTCGAAAGCGACCGAGCATGTACATCGGCAGCACGGACTTTCACGGGCTTCACCACCTCGTGTATGAGGTCGTTGACAACAGCATCGACGAAGCGATGGCTGGCTATTGCACGACGATCACGGTCGTCCTCAACGATGATGGCAGTGTCACGGTAGAGGACGATGGTAGAGGCATCCCAATAGGCATGCATGGGAAGTACAAGCAGGAGACCCTGGAGCTCGTTCTTACAAAGCTACACTCTGGTGGCAAGTTCGACAGGAAGGCGTACAAAGTCTCTGGCGGCCTGCACGGTGTCGGTCTCAGCGTTGTGAACGCCCTCTCAGAGTGGCTAGAGGTCAGAATCAAGAGAAAAGGTAAGATCCACTTCCAGAGATACGAGAGAGGTGTGCCAACAGGCCCCATCAAGGTTGATGGGGACACGGAGGGTACTGGCACCATCGTTCGGTTCAAGCCGGACGCTCAGATTTTCGAGAGCACGGAGTTGAACTATGAGACTCTCTCAGGGAGGATGCGTGAGTTCGCCTTCCTGAACAAAGGTCTCAAGGTATCGATTTCCGAGCAGAAAACGAACCAGTCGAACACCTACAAGTTCGACGGCGGCATCGTCGAGTATGTTCAGTTCATCAACAGGAGCAAGGCCAGCCTTCACGAGAAACCCATCTACATCTTCGTCGAGAGAGAAGGGCTCTCCGTCGAGATAGGCATGCAGTACACAGACAGCTACTCGGAGAACATCCACTCCTTCGCCAACAACATCAACACGATCGAGGGGGGCACTCACCTTGCGGGCTTCAGAGCAGCTCTCACGAGGACCATCAACGACTATGCCAAGAAGTACGGCTTCCTGAAGGGCAACGGGGAAGGCCTGAGCGGGGAGGATGTGAGGGAAGGCTTGACGGCGATCCTGAGCGTAAAGCTGCCCGAACCGCAGTTCGAAGGCCAGACGAAGACGAAGCTGGGCAACAGCGCTGTCAGAGGCATAGTCGAGTCTGCGGTGAGCGAGAAGCTGTTCGAGTACCTCGACGAGAATCCGAAGGTGGCTCAGGCCTGCATAAGCAAGGCCCTACTTGCATCTCAAGCCCGAGAGGCTGCGCGCAAGGCGAGGGAACTCACTCGCAGGAAAGGCCTCCTGGATGTGGGGAACCTTCCAGGCAAGCTATCGGACTGCACCGAGAAAGATCCGACCAAGTGCGAGCTGTTCCTCGTCGAAGGCGATTCCGCAGGCGGAAGCGCGAAACAGGCCAGGGACAGGTCGTTCCAGGCCATCCTACCGCTCAGAGGCAAGATACTGAACGTCGAGAAGGCGAGGCTCGACAAGATGCTCAAGAACGCCGAGATACGGACGATAGTAACCGCCCTCGGGACCGGCATCGGATCCGAGCTGGATATCGCGAAGGCCAGGTATCACCGGGTCTGCATAATGACCGATGGAGATGTCGACGGCGCCCACATACGCACCCTTCTGCTGACATTCTTCTTCCGATACATGCGTGAGATGATTGACCGCGGCTACATCTACATCGCGCAGCCGCCTCTGTACAAGCTCAAGAAGGGCAAGACGGAGAAGTACGTCTACAGCGACAAGGAGCTCACTGAGCTAGTCCAGGAGGTCGGCGAGGGCGCCGACATCCAGAGGTACAAGGGCTTGGGTGAGATGAACCCGGATCAGCTCCGCGTAACGACCATGGACATGAAGTCCAGGGTCCTCAAGCGCGTCACGGTCGAGGACGCGGTGGAGGCGGACGAGCTGTTCACGATCCTCATGGGCGATGCCGTGGAGCCGCGCAGGCTGTTCATCCACGACCACGCGAAAGAAGTCGAGTTCTTGGATGTGTAGGTGAGTGCAGATGGACGATGTCGTGCAGGAACAGCAACAGATCGCCTTGAGGTTGGTCCAGAGGCCGATCGAGACCGAGATGAAGAAGTCCTACATCGACTACGCCATGAGCGTCATCGTCGGGCGAGCGTTGCCAGACGTCAGCGACGGGCTCAAGCCGGTCCACCGAAGGATCCTCTTCGCCATGAACGAGATGGGCCTGGCGCACAACAAAGGCCACAAGAAGGCGGCCAGGGTGGTGGGCGAGGTCCTGGGCAAGTTCCATCCTCACGGCGATATCGCGATATACGACACGCTCGTCCGCATGGCTCAGGGGTTCTCCTTGCGCTACCCGCTCATCGACGGCCAAGGCAACTTCGGCAGCGTCGACGGGGATTCCGCGGCGGCGATGAGGTATACTGAGTGCAGACTTTCCGCGATTGCCGCCGAGATGCTGAGAGATGTCGACGAGGAGACGGTCGACTTCGCCCCGAACTTCGACGGCACGCTCAAGGAGCCTCTTGTCCTCCCGGCGAAGCTTCCGAACCTGCTCGTGAACGGTTCTCAGGGCATCGCGGTCGGCATGGCCACGAACATACCACCTCACAACCTGAACGAGATCGTGGACGCTGTCTCGTTGATGATCGACAGGCAGATCAAGGGCCAGGACACCGAACTCAGGGACCTCATGGATATCGTGAAAGGGCCGGACTTCCCGACGGGCGGCGTCATCTATGGAGCCCAGGGAATAGTCGAGGCGTACGCTTCAGGCAAAGGGCGCATCCGAGTGAGGGCCAGGTACACGATCGAACACGACGAGGACACTGGCAGGGCGGTCTTGATCTTCACAGAGATACCCTACATGGTCAACAAGTCGAAGCTCCTCGAGGAGATCGCGGAGATGGTCAAGTCGAAGGCCATCGAGGGCATCTCCGACCTCAGGGACGAGTCCGATAAGGACGGCATGAGGATTGTCATCGAGCTGAAGAGGGACGCGATCGAGGAAATCGTCCTGAACCAGCTGTTCGCGCACTCACA
>JBGQAM010000068.1:0-8431 GCA_041494275.1 Thermoplasmata archaeon
CTTCAGCATATGCCATTCAGGTTCGACCACGAAGGCGCAAAGATATTGGCCAACGTGCGGGGTTCGTAACGAGGTAGATCTAGATGACAAATACGAAAGCGATGATAGACGAGCATCTGAAAGAGACCGAGACCATCGCGTCCAAGACCTCAAGGGATTCGTTGGTCAAGATAGTCGATCTCCTGTTCTCCGCGTGGAAGAACGAGCGCTGGGTGTTCATGTGCGGCAACGGCGGCTCGGCATCCACGGCAACGCATTTCGCCTGCGACTTGGCGAAATCGACTATCGTCCCGGGCAAGAAACGGTTCAAGGTCCTGTCCCTGAACGACAACGTACCGCTGCTCACGGCCATCACGAACGACAACGGATGGGACAACCTGTATTCGGAACAGCTCCTGAGCCTCTTCGGCAAGGGGGACGTGCTGGTCTGCCTGAGCGTCCACGGAGGGACCGGGAAGGACAAAGGCGGTCTCTGGTCCCAGAACCTGGTGAAGGCGATGGTCCTCGCGAAGCAGATGGGCGGGAAGACCATCGGCTTCAGCGGCTTCGACGGAGGCGCGTTCAAGGAGATATCGGATGCGTGCGTCGTCGTCCCGGCAGACTCAACCCCGCATGTGGAATCGTTCCACGCGCTCTACGAACACTTGATATGCAAATGCCTCAGGGCAAAAATCGAGGAAGAGCCATAGGCCAATCGTACGAGGGGATCAAATCACATCGAAAAGAGTCGCATTCCTAGACAGAGATGGCGTAATCAACGAGCTTGTCTTCTTCATGGAATCCGAGGTGATCGACTCTCCTTTCACGCCTGACCAGTTCAGACTCAAGAAGAACGCGGCCGAAGGGCTTCGCCTGCTCAACGATGCCGGGATCAAGGCGGTCGTGATATCGAACCAGCCAGGGATGGCCAAGGGCAAGATGGACATGATTACACACAAGGCGATCTCCGAGAAGATGCGGTCCGAACTGAGCAAGGGCGGAGCACGTCTCGACGGCGAGTACTACTGCTTCCACCACCCCGATGCCGTGGTAGAGACCTACAAGGTCATATGCGACTGCAGAAAGCCGAAGCCGGGTCTGATCCTGAAGGCCGCGAAGGATGTCGGGGCAGACCTTAAGGACTCCTGGATGGTAGGCGACAACCTCTCCGACATCGAGGCTGGCAAGAGAGCTGGTTGCCGAACAATCCTAATAGGAGATATGAAATGCGAGCTCTGCAGTCACATGAAGGCAAGAGGGATCGAGCCCGATGCCATCGCAGCTAACCTGGTAGAGGCCGCAAAGGTCATCATAGGAATGTGAGAAGAATGGAACTGTTTCTTGACACTGCGAATCTGGACGAGATAAAAGAGATACTCACTTGGGGCATCACGAAAGGCCTCACGACGAACCAGAAGATCTTTCAGAAAGAGAAGGGCACGGACTTCAAGGATCACGTTCGCAAGATACTCGGCATGATAGACGGTCCCGTGAGCCTAGAGGTCACGGAGTCCGGGCTCGAAGGGATACTCAGGGAAGCGGAGGAGTATTCCAAATGGGGCAAGAACGTCGTCATCAAGGTCCCGATGTGGGGCGACGGAAGGGGACTGAGGATCGCCTCCACTCTCGAGAAGAGGGGCATAAAGGTCAACATGACCGCCATGATGTCCACCGCACAGGTCATGCTCGCGGCGTCTGTGGGGACCACCTACGCGAGCCTGTTCTACAACCGCATCAAGGACGCAAATGAGGATCCCGAGCGAGTAGTCCGCGAGTCCAGGGCGATAGTAGACGCCATGGACACAAAGACCAAGATAATCGTGGGCAGCATACGGGACCCGAGCGATGTCGTCAAAGCCGCGCTTGCTGGCGCCCACATCGTCACGGTGCCCTACAAGATGCTCATCAAGATGCCCTTCCACCAGAAGACCGAGGAGACCATCAAGGAGTTCGACGCTGCCTGGGTGGACTTCCTCGCGTGTCAAAAGAAGTGATCCTGAGCCGCGCTCGCTATCGGGCAATCCTATGACTCGGTCGCAGGCTCTCACTTGCCATTTCCCTTATCCGCCAGGGTGTCTCGCCTCTCGACCTTCTCTTGTGTGACGGTGTTGACCGTGACCTTCTTGGGCTTCACTTTGCCCCTCGAGGCCATCTTCCTCCAGATGCCCTCGCCGCTCCCTGCCTTGTGGCCCTTGCTGTTGTCCTTGACGAATCCCTGGATGAGCACCTCGACGCCGGCGAAGTCGGTCTCGATGTCCCCCGTCCAGTGAGCCAGCTTCTTCCTGTAGACTCTCTCGACCGTGTCGATGAACTCCTTCATCGGCTTGTCGATGTCGCCCGGGAGGTCGCCCTTGAACACGACTGCGGCGAACACCTTCTGCCCTCTGCTAACGAGCACTTGGTACTCCTTGAACCCGAAAGTCTTGAGCGAGTCAGCGCTCGAGCCCATGGAGTCCTCGACGAAGTTGAGGACTGCGGTGAGCATCCCGCTCATCACGTCCTGGTCTATCTCTCCAGCGGCATGGTGCGCCAGCCTGGTGATCAGGAAGCCGTCGTTGTGTATCAGCATCATGTCCTGGACCACGAACGGCTTCTTCCTCCTGCTCACAGCGATCAACAGCATGCCGATCGCGGCGCCACCCATGGCTATCATGCCGATGTACAACCACAGGTTGTCCTTCGCCGCAGTCACAGGAGCCTTCACGACGGTTATCGTGAGCGTGTCGCTGTCGGAGAGCCCGCTCGAGTCCTCGACCCTTATCGTGATATCGAATGTTCTGGACTCCTCGGATGACCCCAGGAAATCCTTGAATTCTAGCACGAGGACCCCCGTCCTCATCACTATGTACTCGGGGACGTACTCACTGATCGCCTGGAAGCCGAACTGCGTGTCCTCGACATCAGGGTCGGTCACGTTCTGTGACAGGTCGATTGCGACTTGCGTGCCCTCGACCACCGTGATGTGTTTGGGCTGTATGTCCAGCACAGGAGCGTTTGGAACAGGGATGACCTCCAGGTTGACCGTGTATTCGACTATCGAACCTTCAGGATCAGCCGCCCTTATCGTGAATGTGGAGACGCCGTTGTAGTAGGGATCCGCCGCGAAGACGATCGACCAGACACCGGGTGTGATCTCTAGGGCCGTAGCGGTCACGTTCGGTGAGGAACTGAACGCGTAGAATGTCAGCGTTCCCGTGCCATCTGCGTCACCGAAGAAGTCGCTGACTGATCCGACCATCGGGTAGGGGATCTCCGTGTCCTCGAGGAATGAGTGGTCAGGCGGGTTGTTCGGCGGTGGCCTCACATATGGCGGGTAGTCCTCTGAGATGGTCACATTGATCGTCATAGAGTCGGACAATTCGCCGTCGCTCACTGATATCGTCACCTGCACCTTGGTCCCGTTCATCGACTGGGGATAGAGCAGCGAGATGGCCGTCCCTATGACTGCTATGTGCATGTCATCCGTGCCTATCGAGAGCGTGTCGATGGAGTTGTCCGGATCCGAGATGTATGGTGCGAGGTCGAAGTCGTACCTCGAGTCGAACCTCACCCTCAGGTCAGGCACGCCGGCTATCGTTGGCGGCTGGTTGACATGGAGCACGGTGACGCTCATCGCCTGCTCCGACCTGGCACCTTCCGGGTCGGTCGCGATGAAGATGATGTATTCCTGTCCCCACCAGTCAGTTGGCGCGTAGAAGTCTACACTGTGGTTGAGCTGAATCACGACCTTGATGTGATCGCATCCCGAGGCGAAGTACAGCATTTCCCTGTCCGGATCCGTGAAGTAGTTGTCAAGATTGAAGCAGCTGATATTTACCTCGCCCTGGTTCATAGTGAGATCGGGAAGCCTTTGCGACACGGGCACGCTGTCGTCCGTCACGGTTATCTTCACGACGGTCGACGCCGACTTGTCGCCATCGCTTACGGTCACGACAACATACTGCGTCGTGCCATTCAGGGCAAGAGGATAGTTGAAAGTGATCGTGAGCCATGTTATCGTGGCGTAGCTCGCGCTCGCAGCATCGACCGATAGAACCAGATTCTCCATGGGCGTGTCCACGTCACTGATGTAGTACCTGAATTCGTACGCGTAGTCCACATCGTGCTCGACTACCAAAGGCGCGATGTGGTCTATCGTCGGGGCGTCGTTGATCGGGTTGATGACGACATATATTGTCGTCGTTGCTGTCATGCCGTCGGAGTCGACGATCACGAGCCCGAGCATGTCGGTCCCCCACTGGTCCTTCTTCGTTGTGAACTCGATCTCCATGTCGCCGGTCTGGTTCTCGCCGCTCACCTTGACGAGATACTCGTTCGTAGTGTACCATCTCATTTCGGACCAGCTATCCTCGACATCCGAGACGAAGGCAGAGATGTTGAGTGTCCAAGTTCCGAAGTCTTCGTCCTGCACTTGATCTGGGATCGGATCGGTGAACTCCGGCGGGAACATGGGTGGGACCACGCTTATCATCAGAGTTCCTGTCATCGTCCCGTTGGTGGCGGTCAGCAATCCCTCCTGTCTGCCGACTCCGGTTGTGAGATTTACATAGGCCCCCGTCGTCGTGTTGAGGGTGCCTACCGCGGGGTCCGCCGTCCAATCGAAATCCATGCCAGCTATCGGGTTCCAGAACGTGTCGTAGCCAGTCGCCGTGTACTCTTGATGCGAGAACTCGAGCACTGAGGTGGTCACAGGCGTGATGTTGATTGCGCTGAGCGCTCCTGACTGGAATACGATCGGCTCGCTGAGCCCGAACACACCGTCCGCGCTGGCCATGATCCTGATGGTCTCCTTCGCCGCGTACACTTCGTTCGCAACAACGACTCTGCCAGACAGACCTATCCAGGCGGAGGTGACGGTCAGCTCGGAGGTCGCCGGGCCGGCTCCAGTTGCATCCCTCGCGTTCAGATCAACATTCCCGGTCCAATGTTCAATTGTCGCGTTTGTCTCATCCTTTGCCTCCAGCGTGAAACTGAAGCGCTCCCCCGCCGCGACGGCCGCGGGAGTGACCATGTAAAAAGAGGTCGCTGCCACAGAGTACTGCGCGACGATTCTGTCAACCTTGGGAGAAAGGGATGTGTCCGTCGAGTGGATGACTGCCATTAGCATGATGTATGGGACGGCGTCTGTTATGCTGTTAGAGCCCACCTGGAGCAAATTCCAAGTCGCCCCGTGATCGACCGAATAGGAATAGCTGACGGTCCCGCCGATGAGCTGCTCAGTGGTTGTGATGGTGAGCCATCTCTTGAAATGGGATACTGCCAGGTCCTGAGTGATAATCGCGCCATCGGGCGAGTAGCGCTCGTAGTGGCATTCAAACCCCGAGAACTTGGGCGATACACAACTCTGGGTAGAGGTGAGAGTGACCCTGTATTGTATGTATTTGGCTGATCTTCCCAGAACGGACCCCATCTCGGACGAAAGCGGTGTCCACGCCTCCCATGACGGGTCCGTGAGCGTCGTGGAATTGCCCAGCCGGGCCTCGACGCGCATGTCGATTGGATTGCCTATCGGAGTCGCTCGGAAGTAGTCGAAGAATGCATCGGGTCTTTGGGAGCTCGTGCCCGAGAATACGCATAGACCCAGCCTGAGCCTATCCATGTACGGAAGGGCGGGAACGAATGTCCTCGCTAGCACCCATGTGACGCCGTCGTCACTGTAGTAAGCTGAGACGGACCCACCTGATCTATTGAGATGCAGATATGCGTCGGTCTTTCCAGACCAAGCGATTTGGTCCGTGGAAACGCTGACCCCTTGCTCGGTCACCTGCAACGTCAGTTGGGTATTGGAGCCAGTCCCTGTAATCGCAAAGCTGACCCAAGTCATTGGATCATTCTCAAGCAACAAGCCCGCGCCCTGAGGGTTCGCGGAGAAAGACACGTTGACGTGCGTCTCTGCACTGAAAGATCCAGAGACCCTCTGGTAGAGGTAGTTCGCACCGACCAAACTGCCCACCAGATCTCTGTTGCCCTCCCCTCTGATGTGCAACCAACCGGGGCGAACCACGCCCACATCATAGTCTCCGGAACCTGCTGGTCTGTTGAGCCAGGACCACTTGGTCGAGAGCGAGGTGCCATTGAACTCATCCGTGAGGCCGAAGTGGGTCGCATTCGACCAGCTCGCAAGCGTGAACTGCGAGTTCGTGCCCGGACCAAGCGCCTTCGATTCGTACACACCGGTTGGGCTTTCGAGCGTGTAGTTCACGACGAGCTTCGGCCGACTTGCTGCGGTATTCGCTTCCGACGAGTCGAAGTACTTGAACGAACCGGTGTTGTCGCCGTTGTCGGGGACCATTATCATCCCATCGTTGGCGAATACCCCATTGAGCCAGAAGTCCACCAATCTTGAAACGTCGATCGGATACCAGCCCGGTGTTTTGGTCATCGTCCCTCTGTAGAAGATGAAGGGATCGTAGTCGCCACCGGGGGTCGTCCATGATTGCGTGGATGAGCGAGAATTCCAGCTGGCTTCGGTCTCCGTCCAGTTCGCTGTCAGGGCGTGGAGGTTGAAGATGACTGGGTTCGCTTTGTTCCCCGTCATGAGATTCACGAGAAGAGTAGCATCCTGAACGACCGCGCCAGAAGGTATGCTCGAGAGATCGAATCTCAGGAGTGCTCGTATGTTCTTGGTGTTGATTGAATCTATCCCGATGGATTTGCCTTCTCCGTTTGTGGTGTCGTCAGGCCAGTTCTGCAACAAACAAGTGTCCATACCGTCCGCTGGGCCAGGCTGAATCACGATTGTCGTGACGGGCCGAGCAAGCTGGCTCAGGACAATGGAGTTCGGTACTGCGTTGATGTCAACGTTGTCCAGTCTTACGCCCTGTGCATAGGCAGCTTGGGTGTTCTCAATGACGGTTTCATTCACCTGAGAGAGAATGCCGAACCCACCCGAGACGAGCGCATTGGTCGTAGAGTAGTTGGCGGGATTGTCGAAGTCCCATGTAAGTGTCCGCGTCATGTCGGCGTTCGTGCCGGGGACGGGGTCTGATCTGACGGACGGGACGAGCGCGAGGATGGGAGTGGCCAGAAGGAACGCGCACACGAAGATTGCCAAGAGTCCTTTCGGGACTAGTGCCCGGGCTGGAGGACGATCTGCTGTATGCGCATGATCGAGAGGCATGGAGTGGATACCTTCCGTTGAGCTGTTCAGGAAGAAACTAGGGTCGACCTGAGTATTTATATCAGCAAGACTTCGTTCTCGATTTTGAGAATGCTGCTGGCACGAGAGAAGGGGGTATATCCAGCATACCCGGGAAAACGCGGATTCAGAAAAGCAAGGCAATGTATAAATAGAACTGCGAAAAGGTGTTTGAACCAACTACCTGGTTGAAGCCCTTAGTCGGTTTCAGGCTGCTCGATGTCCGTGTCGTCAACATCGGTCGTCTCGTTGTGCGGATTCGACAACCATCTCTGCTGGTTCTCCATCAGGTGGTCGAGGGCGTTCTGCTGCCCGTGCCTGCTTTGCTCGGGCATGGTGGAGTTCTGGTCCAGGTGGTTCTTGTGGATGTCTATCGCATGCTGCAGAGGTGTGTTCACGACTCCGGTCGCAACGCCCGCGCCCGCTACTCCGGTCACGGCGAATGCGAGGATCAGCACTTTTGCGATTGCTAGCATCTTGTTTGCCTCCCCTTTGTTCTCTGAAGCCCACTTGGCCTTCGGCCTTAAAGCCTTTTCCCGCACGGACCCCGAACAGTAGCACAAAACGCGTACCGACTTGAAACCCTCACAGGTGAAGGAATCCCTTGGCGATCTCAAGAATGCGGATGAAAGCGTTCTTCGCCTCCTTCCGGAAAACGACGGCAACGAGCACGGCCAAGAATATCATCGCGAACCCCGTCTCGGAAAGGAAGTCGGTCGTCGTCATCTCCACATAAGGTCTGACACCGTAGTGCAGGTGGAACGCGAAGTTGATCCCGCCCTGCATGTTGAAAGTCACCTCGGGGTCGTAGTAGAGCATGTCCGTCGTGAAGGGCCATGCGAACGCCACTCCTCCAAGATCCAAGACGACGTGCGAAGCTAGGTAGAAGAACACCAAGAGCGCGCCCAGCGTCCAGTCTGGTCTCTTCATCTTCGAGTATAGGATCAGACCGACCGGCAGGATGACGATCGGGATGAAGCTGTGGAACACCGCCCTGTGAAGGTTGAAGGCAGCATCGAAATCAGGAAGGATCGCAAACGGAGCGAACAGGAGGACCTTCTTCGTGTCGATCCTCAGCGCGAGGAGGAACAGGATTGGCAAGAGCAGGTGCATCAGCGGGTCCATGGCACACGGGCAAAAGCACTCGGGGATTATGAAAGGATGCTTTCCCAAGCTGACATCGGCAAAAACTCTTTATTGGCCCTTTGCTCTGCAAATTCCGAAGTAGTCCAACAGGGGAGATAGAATGCACGCGATGACAGACAGGAATCTGCACGAAGCTTTTGCCGGAGAGAGCCAAGCATACATGAAGTA
>JBGQAM010000040.1:0-15352 GCA_041494275.1 Thermoplasmata archaeon
GCTTCGCGTTCTTCCTGAACTTCTTTGGGTGAAGCTTCTCGAACTTGTCGAAGTTGCTCCCAGGCATCCTGAGTATCATAAGACACCCGAAGAACAGCACAACGAAGGATACCTGCTGGTTCTCCTTGACCGAGAACGCCTCGTAGGACACCATGTCCTGAGCGGGTGTGCTTGGGCCGACACTGCCACTGTAAGAGTACCACAGAACTTCGCCGAACGGGTTCCTTATGGCGCTGAAACTTCCTTGGGTCAATTCTGGATTCGACAGGCTCCCAAGCATGATCGTCGTGACGCGCTGCTTGACCACCATAGCCCCAGCGAATGAATAGCCAGTGGCATCTCCAATCGCCACCGCAAACGCGTCGTAGGCTCCCTGAGCGGTCTCAATCACCTTCGATTCCATCCTGCCAGAACCATCGAAATCCACCTTGAGGACTATCGGCAGCGTGGCGCTCCATTCCGATCTCACGAGACCGCTCGAGTGGTCTGCGATGAAGCCGTCCGTTCTTCCGGTGAAGTTCGTCGCCGACTTGATCGCGATGCCCCAGTAGATCTTGCCCACAAGAGCTTTCGAGAACGCGTTGAGCAGCGCCCCGGTTTCGTCCGCTTCCAGCCACATGTCTCCGTTCGCGTCGAACTTGTTGAAAACGTGAGTCCGGAGCGCGATCGCGGGGTCCCCTGCGAAAGTCAGCTCAACGCTGCCAGAACCGTCAATTGATGTCAGGCCGGACATGAGCATCTTGCATTCGACCCTCATCCCGTTGATCGGATCGGGCTGAGACGAAGCGCGCGGTGCGACCACCGTTGTCATGAGCAATACAGATATGAGGGCTGCCAAAAGAGCTGACTTGAACCGCATGATACCGACCGATGATATCTAGTCAGCCGTGTCTTAATGATTTCGCGCCTTTTCGTCCCGTCTGACCCGCTGGAGCCTCCCTGGGGCGTACCAATTCCACTTTTGGAGGAGCAGCATGATAGCGGGCACGAGGTATATCCTGAGGATCATCGCGTCAAGCAGGATCGCGAAGGCGAGGCCGAACCCGAATTCCCTCAGCAAGATTGTCTGGGACAGCATCATGGACCCGAATGCACCTGCCATCACGAGCCCGCATGCGGTTATGATCCCTCCAGTCCGCTCCACCGCGATCGCGATTGCCTTCTCGTCGGTCTTGCCCTTCAGCACTTCCTCTCTTATCCTGGTAGTGAGGAATATGTCGTAGTCCATGCCGAGACCCATGGCGACAACGAACAGAATGAGAGGCATCATCCACAAAACGGGGCTTCCAAACCCGAACTGGAATATCAGCATCGTCATGGCGATAGTCCAAGTCACGTTCAGCAGGACCGTCATTATGAGCCTCAGCGGGATCAGAAGCGACCCCAAGACAAGCAGAAGGACCACATAGATTCCGACAAGTACGACGGCCCTCATCGTGAGGAAGTCTTGAGAGACGGTGCCGGAGACGTCGGACATGGCGGCCGTCGACCCGCCGACCAATATGACGGCGCTCCCGCCGAAGATGATGCTCCCGTCCTGCCGATCAAGGGCTCTGATGGTATCGATGGTGTGGATAGACTTCGTCGTCAATGGCTCGTCCTGCAAGACGACCGTTATCATGACCGTCCTGTTGTCCATTCCTATGGAACTCGCCATTGCCATTTCGTAGGTTGCCCGCTCGACCCCAGGGAGCGAATCTAGATAGGTGCCGTTCACAGGCCTTCCGAAGGGTCTCGTAGGTCCGGAAACACTCCTGATATTGCTCTGATTGCTCACGAGCTCAGAATACTGTTCCAGCTGCGCTGCAGCAGCGGGATTCAGGGTGCCGTTCGCCTCCACTATCGAATGGTCGAAATGAACAACGATGTAGGTGGGAGTGATCGTGCCCTCCCCAAATCCTGCTCCCAATGCGTTGATTCCCTGCTTGCTCTCGGCATTGGGCAGGCTGGCCATGAAATCGTAGCTCGGTACCAGCGCGAAGTAAAGGTATACTGCGGGGACCGAAATGAGGAGCGCCGCCAGAACGATCGCTTTCGAGTGCTTCAACGAGAACCGCACGCTCTTCCTGAAGTAGCCGCCGCCTCTTTCGTCAAGGGACTTTGCCCTCAGCGTCGCCTTGGCCATCGTGTTCGGCCAGAACACCTTGTCCCCAATGAGCATCAGCAACGACGGGAGCATTGTCAGAGCGAACAGAAGTGTAATCCCAACTGCGGCCACAAGGGCCATGCCCATGGACCGCACCATGCTATACTGGCTAATCATGAGCGCTCCGAAACCGATCATGACCGTCGCACCGCTGGTCGCTATGCTCTCGCCAGCCCACATGAGGCTGGTCTTCACAGCATCCTCCTTCCGTTTCCCAGCTATGCGCTCTTCTCTGTATCGGGACATTATGAAAATGCAGTAGTCAGTTCCGGCGCCAAGCATGACGACTAGAATGAGCATCGTCACGCTATAGTGGATCTGCATGACGTAGGTCCCCAGGATGTAGATCACTGCGGTGGTTAGCAGGTAAGCCAGGCCGATCGTCATCAGCGGTATCCACGGCGAGAGCACAGATCGGAAGAACAAGCCGACAAGCATGACTATGAGGATGACTGTGATTGGGTCCACTCTGCTTGTGTCGGTGGCGACCGCATCCATGGTATCCACTTCGAGCGCCGCGTCACCTGTGACATAGGCCGAGTATCCGGGGGCCAGTGACTGCCCTTGCTTTATGAGATCGCGCACCACCCTGACATCATTTTCAGCTTCGTGTGTCGAACCTCCGACTGACAGCGACACTGCCATCAACATCGTGGTGTTCGCCGCCCCTGAGGTGGGGTTGGTGTTGATGAACCGAGACACGAACGCATCAGGCACGCTGATCGGGAGCTGGTCAATCGTGTGGCTGAACACGGTCTCATGCGCGAACGCCATCACGTCTGCCATGGCAGGGGTTGGACCGAGCTGCCAGATGTCGGAAACAAATGTCAAGTTTGCCCCTATCTGGAAGGACATCGTGCCGAGGACAAACGCTTCCAGCGCGAGCTCCTGCTCCTGCGGGCTCATGCCGCGGTAGTACTGAACACTGAACGTGTGCGCCACGTTCAACGCAAAAGCCCCCATCTCGCCGGGAACGGCGCTGAAGTACGAATCCGCGGCGGCAACAATCAGGTTCTGAAGTTGCAGCGAGTCGTTCGTATGCGTCGGCGGCGTATTCAGCCACAGCGGATAGAAGGCTTGATCTAGGTAGCCAGTGACAAGCGCCACCATCGAATCGTTCATTCCAGACGCGCTCAGCTGAGCTGTCAGTCCTCCGACCACCGCGCTCTGGGCCTGCTGGTCCGTATACCCACCCGTCAGCAGCTGCAGATGGGCATCGACTGCATCGAGAGGAACCTTGTAGACAATCTGGACCATCTGACTCGTCTGGTCGCTCAGCGCGTACATTCCAGGAGCGCTCTGGGCGACAACTCCAGCGATGTATGCTTCAAGCGCACTGTAGACATAGTCGACGCTGATGACTCCTTGGATGCCGCTATCATTCCGAATGTTATTGTAGAGACTCGTGGAGAAATTGCGTACATCAGGAGATGTAACATCCGAGTTTTGGATGACGATGGTTATCGTGCTGTTCGCAATCTGGCCAGGGAAATTCTCATCGATCAGATTCTGCGCTTTGATGGCCTCCAGCTTGTTCAAATTCACTTCGGTCTCAGTGTAGACGACAACATCATTTATCTTGAAGATCAATGGAAAAGCATAGAATAGGATGATGAGCCAGGCGATGATCACAAACTTGTAGTGTTTGATGATGAAATCGGCAAGCTTGCTGAACATAAACTACTCACCAGCATCGTTGAATGGGGGAGACCCGTGCGATTTAGCATCCCGAAGATGCTCTCCCTCTATATTCCTTTCGATTTCACTCGCTCGCCCAGAGAGTCATCATTCGAGGTACACCGCCGGGCGCCCCGGCTTGGCGAACTTCGCCTTTCCTTTGGGGTCTGTTCTCGCCGGATCATCTGCAGAATACACGATCACCTGGTAGCCCAACTCGGTCTCGAGGAAGCTCTTCGCCTTGGTCAGCACTGAGAGTTCATCGATCCTCGTAGTGAGAACACGGCGTTCGTCAGCTGATGTCCTGGAGAGTTCGGACACAAGATCCTTCGCATAGCCCGGGATCTCCTTCTTCGATTCGCGCGCTTGTGCCTTGGCCATCGCGCTCTTGATGAGAGAGGGTATCTCAGGCTTTGAATTCGGATGCGCCAGCGCTTCCGCGAGCATGTCGTGCTTCCATTTCGGAGCAACCATGATGACTGCCTTCTCTGGTTTCATGTTGGTGACCTTGACTATCTCTGCGACATCGGAAATCAAACGCCCTATGAGGCCCTCCTTGGCCTCCTCCGCCAAGGACATCTCGGTGACAGCTCCTGGTCGGAGCTGCGTGGTCGAAACGAATCTCTTCCTCCCGACTGATTCCCACATCTCCTCGGCGATATGGGGGGTCACTGGCGCCAAGAGCGGTATCCAGACCTCGAGTGCGTTCATGATGGCTTGCTTGTTCTTTCCTCCACGCCTGAGGTACCACCTGATGTCTTGAGGGATCTCGAAATAGACGTCGTTGGAGTACGATCTAAGATCGTAATCCGCCATGTACTCGTGGAGTCTCGCCAGTCGGGTCTGCATCTTCGTCTCGAGCCAGGTGTCGACCTCAGAGGGAGCATTTGTGCCAATGGACGACAGCTCCTGAACCAAGAACCACAAGCGCTCCAAGCGGTCGCGGTAGCTCTCAACCTTCTCGTCATCCCAAGTCACGTCGACATAAAGAGAGGCAATGTGCGCGTAGAACAGCCTCATGGCATCGACGCCGAACCTCTCTGCAGCGTCCGGTATCGGCTGTGCGCCACCTTTCGATTTGGAAATCTTGCTCCCTGTGGACGTGATATACCAATTGACAAGGATTCCTCGCGGCCAATGCTGAGGCCTGAGCACTGCCACATGGTTCATCAGGAACACGGGAAAATGCACGGTCATATGCTCCTTGCCGCCCAGGTTGATGTCAAGAGGGTACCAGTACTCGAACTCCGATCTGATTGACTCGATCACTTCCTTTGAGAACCCGGTGCTCCGGACGACGGAAGAGATCTCGCCCTTGCCTAGAAGGACGAAGTCGAAGAACTCCTCGTCCATCCGTTCAGCCTTGATTGCTCCTTCGTTCGCGTACTTGGATATTACGTAGTATACAGGGTAGAGCGTACTGTCGGCAATCGCTTCGACGATCCATTTCTTGTCGAACGGGAATCTCGTGCCGAGCCAGTTGCCCATCCGAACACAGGCCCTCTCGCGGTACCATTCGAGAACGTTCTGGATGTTATCGTGGTACTCTTTCGGAAGGATGTTCATCGCCAGCGCGTGTTCTTTGGATCTTTCCGTAAGCGAGGGGTTCGCGTAGTCGATGAACCATTGATCAGGGATCTTCTTGATCAGGACTCTGTTGCCGCACCTGCACAGGACCTCCTCAGATAGATCGTGGAACAATTCCGCCTGACCCGCAGCGAGCATCTCCTCCTTCATCGCATCCTTGGCTCGCTCGACCGGTTCGCCAGAGAACCTGCCACAAGCATCGTTCATGACTCCCTTGTGGAACCCGCTCTTGTAGACCTCCTTCGTCGCAACATCAAGCTTCGGGTCAGCAAGGGACTCGATGCCCATCTTCTGGGCAATCTCGACCGCGGGCAGAGGACCCCAGCCGGGGGTGTCTATTATTGGTACGGGGGCCGCATCCTCTATCACCTCGTCGGAAATCTTGTATTTCTTCCTGAGCCCCTTGTCCTTCTTCAACTCGACAAGACCGATCCAGTCCACAGGGGCATCAGAGGGGACGCTCATCACAAGACCCGAACCAACGTCGGGGTCACAGAGTTTGGAAGGAAATATCGGAATCATCTTGCCGGTGTACGGTGCCTTGCATCGCTTTCCGATCAAAGAGGACCCGTTCGCAGAGCCTTTGACCTCCACTCTGTCCTTCTGGAGCTTCAGTTTCTCGGCCGCTGGCCGGCTCGTGACCCATGTCTCGTCGCCAACTCTGACATCAACGTACTCCACGTCGGGGTTGACCCAGAAGTTCGTCAGGCCGAACACAGTCTCAGGACGGAGTGTCGCGGCGACAAGCTTGCGGCCGTCCTCGAAGTCAAACTTGAGAAGCGTGTACTCCAGAACCTCGGCGTACCCGCCCTTGGAGATATCGGTCTCTGAGGCGTCGACTGCCACGGGTCCGTGCTCTATGCACGCAGCTGCGTAGTATGGTTTCTGGATCAAGAGCCCCGCGTCCATCAACTTCCGCATCTGCCACTCTATGAATCGAGAGTAGTCGGGGTAGATAGTGCACGTGAACCTCCGCCAATCTGACATGAACCCGAAGCGTTTCCAGTAGTCGTTGACGTAGACGCTGTTGAAGAACCTCACGACCTCCATCGGGTCCGACAGAGAATGTATCGTCTCATCGGTGCAACCGTTCGCCTTGAGCATGTCGACGACAGACGCGTCTCTCCTTTCGACCTTCTTCGCGAAGCTTATGGCACCATTCCCGGTTGCATGCGTCCCTACAGGGAAGAGCACGGCGTGGCCGGTCATCATCTTGTAGCGAACAACGGCATCGGAGAAGGTGTATCCGCGCATGTGCCCGACATGGAGATAACCAGTCACTCCTGGGTAGGCGAATATCATGAAGAACTTCTTCTTGCCCGGCTGAGTAACGGACTCGTTGACCTTCGCGTCGTACCAGGCTTTTCGCCATTTTGCCTCGATCGAAGAGAAATCCAAAGACATCGTTCACAGCCAGTTGAGGAACTGTATGCCCGTTGCCAATAAAAGGTTTCTCGGCGCATAACCGAAGACTTAGATTGGCATATCAGGGATTCTTTCGACCGCTAGTCGCAGATGCGAGTGGCCCTAGTGTAGCGACCACGATGCCGCAGAGACTTATCGCGCTACCTGAGATTGTGACGAGTTCGGAGAGTCCGCGCGAGTGATTCCCGCTCGTGCTTGCAGAGCCGTCCTGCCCGTCGGTCCCGGTGCCATTCGACAGCGTCGTGACTGTCACCAGAAAGCCCACAATGAACAACACGATTCCGAGGAAGACGATCAGGAGACGGATCTCGCCCGCATTGCCGTTCTTCAGTCTGCGAATCTTGGTATCATTCGACGTACGAATCCCTCCTGACGACGCCTGCTAGTCCCCTCCTTTGGATAAACCTTCCTGCTCTCTTGTGTTCATCTGTAGCTCATCGTTCGAGGAGCACGATCCGGCTCTGCGCCTCTGCTTCGCAGGACATGCCAGTATGGCGAGTATGACATTTTCCGACGAAATGAGACATTTTGCATATTTATATATATCACGGGCAGACATATCTTACTTTTGCGTCAACAAATCGGGATGGGATGCACACATGTCCGACCCTTTGGAGAGCGAACGGATAACAATTCGGCTCGATGCCGACGATCTGAAGATGATCGACGAGTTCATCTCAGACAGCAACGAGTTCTCCAACAGGTCGCAACTGGCCCGTGCGGCCGTCCGCGCGTACATAGAGATGCGTGTGGGCGGCGGGGAAGGGACGAACGCGAAGCCAAACGAGATACTGGTCCAGATTCCGTCACTCGTGCTTGACACGATCAAGCAACTCGTGGCGGAGGGAGTGTACAGCTCCATATCTGAGGCAGTAGCTGATGCCGCGAGACACGAGTTCCTCCACGAGGAGCATGTGGAGGTCTTGAAGAAGGACGCGAATCAGCAGGGAACCGGCTTCAAGATCGTCCCAGGAGCATGAGCACCGTTTGAGGACGCTTTGGCGGGTGAAGGGGACTCTCCTAGGAGGGTCGGCCCTCGAGCTGCCAAGGAGATGACGGAGGCCAAAGGGATGACGGTGGATGGGAGCAGAACAGAAGAGCTGATCAATGCAATCGGGACGAGCCTCGGGGAGCCGACGATCGCAGTCGTCGGCTGTGGCGGTGCAGGTTCGAACATAGTCCACGGGATCTACTCGAAGTCGAACAGGGTGGACACAGTCGCAGTCAACACCGACGAGGAGCACTTGAGGAGCATAGACGCGCACAAGAAGGTGCTGATAGGGAAGGACGTCTCGTTCGGCAGAGACGCAGGCGGGTTCCCGGAGATTGGGGAGCACTGCGCCGAGAAGGCGAGAGACGTAATAAGACAGGCGCTCCGAGGGTATGACATCGTGTTCGTGGTCGCGGGCATGGGCGGTGGCACTGGCACGGGCGTCGCGCCGATAGTCGCCGGCATCGCGAGGGACATGAACGCCGTCACATTCGCACTTCCAATACTCCCTTTCGACCACGAGGGAGCTGCAAGAAGGCAGACCGCAGCTGACGGAGTCTCCAAACTCAGGGAGAACGCCAACTTCACAATCGTGCTCGACAACAACAAGCTGACGGAGTACGTGGCTGACATGCCGGTCGCTGACGCACTCAAGGTCGTGGACAGGAGTGTCCTGCGGATCGTGGAATCGGTCTGCAACCAGGCAAGCTCCTATGTCAGCAACATAATGGAGGACATCTTGGGATACTCCGATATGGTAGAGGAATCTGCCCCCACTCCACCTTCGGAGATAGGTGAGAATCAGCTGATCCACGCCGATCTGAACCCCATGTTCAACGATTTCGGCCCGAGCATGTTCGGCTGAAGGCAAAGCACCGGAAGGACGTTGGACGCTCTCCAGACCAGCAAGGAAGGCCTCCGTGGTAGGGCGGGCGTACGCCAGCAAACCCCTTTGCCTGATTCTGTTTCGATAGTGGACAGAAAATCGTTTCTATCAACAACGAGTTCACGCAAGGCGTGAAGATTGGGTTTGTCGTCAATCCCATCGCGGGCATGGGAGGATCTGTCGGATTGAAGGGGACCGACGGGGAACAAGTACTGAAAGAGGCTCGTGCCAGGAGAGCTCAGAAGGCGTCCCCAGCGCGCGCAAGAGAAGCGCTCGCAGCCATCAATAGGAAACGATTGCCAGTCGATTTCCTCGCTTGTTCGGGGGAGATGGGCGGGGACGAGCTGACCGAGTCCGGGATCCCGTTCGAGACCGTTCTCAAACCCGGTCCAACGACATCCAGCGCCGACACAATAGAGGCGGTCAAGAGGTTCATCTCGCGCGGAGCAGAACTCATCCTGTTCGCCGGAGGGGACGGGACCGCAAGGGACGTCGTCTCGGTTGTTGGGACTAGGGTGCCAATCATCGGAATCCCCAGCGGCGTCAAGATGCATTCTGCAGTCTTCGCCCAGAAGCCTGAGGAGGCTGCAGACCTGCTAGAATCGTTCGAGATATCGAGAGCCACTCGCGAAGTCGAAGTGATGGACGTAGATGAAGAGAGCTATCGTCAGGGGATGCTCCAGGCGAGGCTGTACGCGCTCGCCAGAGTCCCGTACGACGTGGAGCACCTCCAATCGAGCAAGGCGGTCTATCACTCCGGCACAGGGGACGACGAAGCGGAGGAGCTCGGCCACTTCGTCGCAGAGAGCATGGAGCGAGGGACTTACTACATTCTAGGGCCTGGCAGCACAACAGCGGCAATCACGAAACATCTGGCCGAAGCGAAAACCCTGCTCGGAGTTGACGTCGTCCTCGACGGGAAGACAGTGCTCCAAGACGCTTCTGAGGAGTCTCTGCTCGCCGCCTTGGGAAGGGGATTCAGGGCAGTTGTGATCGTCACTCCCATCGGCTCTCAGGGATTCATCTTCGGCAGAGGAAACCAGCAGATATCGGCAAGAGTGTTGAAACAGGTAGGTAGCCAGAACGTTTGGGTGATCGCGACCCCGACCAAACTGGCCGGGACTCCCATATTGAGAGTTGACACAGGAGACAAGGAGCTTGACGAGACCTTCAGGGGGAGAATGAGGGTCTTGACGGGCTACAAACGAAAGAAACTTGTTCCTGTGCAGTAGACTGCGGCCTATGTGCCCGATGATTCCTTCAGCAAGAGCATGATCCAGCTATCGTCCACGACCTTCTGCATCTCGGATATCTCCGGCTCGGTCAGGTGCTGGAACCTTCCCTGGACCTTCAGGTACTCGACTAGCGGCAAGCCCTTGCCCTTCCGCGTTATGTGCACCTTGCCATCCTCGATCTCGTAGAGCGGAAACACCCTGGATTCGACCGCCAGCCTGGCGATCTCGACGCTGAGGGAGGGATTCGTCTTCCAGCCAGGTGGGCACGGCGAGAGCGCGTGGATGAACCTGAAACCCTTGATGCCCTTGGCCTTCTCGACCTTCTTGATGAAATCCTCGGGGAAGGCGGGAGAGACCGTCGCCGCGTAAGGTATCCTATGTGCCTGCATGATCGCCATTATGTCTTTCTTGGTCTCGTGTTTGAAGCCGTGGGAGCTCCCCACCGGCGTGGTCGTCGTCCAAGCGCCCCATGGGGTGGAGCCGCTCCTCTGGATGCCAGTGTTCATGTATGCCTCGTTGTCGTACATGACGTATATCGCGTCAGTCCTCCTCTCGGCCGCGCCTGACAACGCCTGGAGGCCGATGTCCACGGTCCCTCCGTCTCCCGCGAAGCCGACAACCGTCACGTCATTGACCCCTTTGACATCTAGCGCGGCCCTCAGACCGGATATCGCGGCTCCTGTCGCCTCGAACGCGGTGTAGAGCAGAGGGACCTTGAGACAGTTGCTCGGCCAGTATCCCGGCATCACGGCCCAGCAACAAGCGGGAATGGAGACGATCGTCCTTTCCCCCAAGCCCTTGAGAAGATAACGCATAACCAGATTGGCGCCGCATCCAGGGCATCCGGTGCTTCCAGGATACGTGAACTCTTCTTCAGGGATGGTGATCTTGCTCATCAGCGCCACCTCCTAGGCAGGCCGGCCACGTCGACCCACTCGACCTCGTCCTCAGCACCCCTCTTGGCAATGACCTGTATGTCCTCGAAGATCCGTTCGAGGATCTTCGGGGTGATATCTCTCCCGCCCAGGCCCGCAATGTAGTTCTTCATCACCGGTCGTTTCTGGCACGAATACACTGAAGCCTTGACCTCCGTGAACATGGCACCAGCGGCTCCGAATGTGTAGCTTCTGTCGAGGACAGCGATGCCTTCGAGCTTGCTGGCCAATGATCTGATCTCGTCATGAGGGAATGGCCGGAAGGCTCGGATTCTTGCCAGCCCGACCCGTCGGCCGTTCGCCCTTAGAGCGTCCACCACGTCCTTCGCGGTGGCGGCGACGGAGCCTGCTGCCACGAGGATCGTCTCGGCGTCCTCACATCTGTATCGCTCGAGGAGCCCGCCGTGCTCCCTGCCGAAAACGTGCTTGAACTCCTGCTCGACCCTGAGTATCCTGTCGTGGGCCTCCTTCATCCCGAGCATGGCCTTGTACCTGAATTCCATGTACTGGTCCGGCTTGACGAGCGAACCGAATCCGCGTGCCTTCCCTACCTCGATCTTGAGATCCGGAGAGTAGGTCGGCAGGAACGAGTCGACCAGCTGTTGTTCTGGAACATCGACCGGCTCGGATGTATGCGACAGAATGAATGCATCCTCGATAATCATCGCGGGGAGCATCACACCCGCGCTCTCGCAGACCTTGTACGCCATTATGATCGTGTCCAGGACTTCCTGGTTGCTCTGGCAGAAGAACTGGAGCCAGCCTGTGTCTCTCTGCGCGATCGAGTCCATGTGGTCCACCCAAACGCTCCATGGAGGTGCCATGGCCCTGCTCACGTTCGTCATCACGATCGGCAGGCGCGCTCCGGATGCCCACATGAGCACCTCGTGCATCAGCGTCAGCCCGTGTGAGCTGGTTGCCGTGTATGTCCTCGCCCCTGCGGTCTGGGCGGCGATGCAAGCCGCCATCGCGCTGTGCTCACTCTCGACTGGGATGAACTTCGCCTTCAACTCGCCCGTGGCAACGAATTCCGCGAGCTTCTCGACTATGGACGTCTGAGGAGTGATGGGATAAGCGGCGATGACCTCCGCCCTAGCGAGCTTGGCGCCATAGGCAGAGGCGTAGTTGCCGGTCATAACCATCCTCATTGCTCGCCCTCCTTGACCATGACTATGCACTTGGACGGGCACTCAGCTGCGCATATGCCGCATCCCTTGCAGTACTGATAGTCTATCTCCGGGACGCCGTCCACCAGCTTGATAGCCACATCAGGACAGAACTTCCAGCAGATCGTGCATTTCTTGCACTTCCCCTTATCGACAACCGGCATCATGACCCGCCACAGGCCCGTGATGTTCACGGTGCTCGGAGTGTCCGATACGGGTGTCAAAGGGATTTCATCGTAGCTCTTTGTCATATTCGCACCTCCGATGTCCTATCGTACGCCTCCTTCGCCGCAGCCACGTTCTCGTCCGCTTTTGCGGGGGCTATCTCGCGAATGCTCTCAAGTATAGACTCCAGCGTGACGGCATCGCATATCTTCGCGAACCCGCCAATGATGGCGGTATTCACGATGGGGGCCGTCTGGGAACCTATTCCATGGGATGCCGCAATTGCAGTGGCATCAATCACGAAATACTTGAATCGGGACGGGAGGTTCGGGAGTTCCCTGCCCTCGGCATAGTTGATGAGCACGCGACCAGCGGGCTTCAGCCCCTCCAGAATGTCCACTCCCCTGACCAAGGAGCTGTCGAGCACTACGACGTAGTCGGGTTCATAGATGCTGGACCTGATTCGGATCGGCTTGCTGTCAATCCTGGTGTACGCGGTGACAGGAGCTCCCCTTCTCTCGACCCCAAAGAATGGAAACGCGGAGACCTCAAACCCCATCCTGAATGCAGCGTTTGCCAAGACCTCGGAAGCGATGACCACACCCTGGCCTCCTCTCCCGTGGAACCTGACTTCAATCAGCAGGAACACCGTTTTGCATGTTAGCATGTTCGAGCTATTAAGTATTCACCAAGCTACTATCATGCCACAGCAGAAGCGTGCGCCTGGCACAAGTCGACGTGCGTCGTGTGCGTCTCCACATCATTACATATCGGGAACGCGATTCGCGCAGATGTGAAGCGACCTTTTGCAGGGCTGTACGCCCGCGCATTCTGTCATGCCACCGAGGATCTGGAGAAGATCGAACAGGCCTTGCGCAACACGATTGGCAACGCCGAGTTCCAGATTACGCGGACCGAAGGCCATCACGGCAACCCCATCACGATAGTCGAGTCGAGTGTGGAGAGCATCGAGGAGATATCCGATTTCTTCGAGAAGCTCGCGGTTGATGACCTAAGGTTCATCTTGGACACCCTCCCGATGAGGATAGATGAAGGGTGCAACCTCTTCCTCAAAATCGACAAGCAGGCCGCCTACGAGGAGCGCGTCCGAATGGGAAGCAACGACGACGTGATCTCCATTAGGATCAAGGTGGTCGCGTTCCCGGCGAAATGCGAGATAGCCCAGGGCACGGCGAGGACTTTCATAGAGAGCATCGTCCTGAAGAGAGGAGCCTAGTCGAGCAGACGATTCTTTCTTATAATGTGTAGATATCTGCTGATTGGCAGCGAGCAGGGGTAGCCAAGTCCGGTCAACGGCGCAAGGCTTAGGACCTTGTCCAGCAGTGGTTCCGCGGTTCGAATCCGCGCCCCTGCACTAGGCCTTCTCTTCCCGCTTAAGGAACTTGTCACAGCCCGATTCATACTCCTCGGGAGAGAGCCATTTTCGATACTTGCCATCCGGGAAGCAGCCACGATGATTACCCCGAGCTCTGTACCAAGCGCAGTTCCTGCACGTCCGGCCAGATTTCCTCCTCAGGGAACCCAGAACTAGCATCTCCTCCGCTGTGTAATCACTCTCGGATCCGGGTTTCGCGTTCACGGACTGTGATTGCCCGACGCACTAATCATGCCTTCCACGATTGCAGGGTCGAAGATAAATACGGCGCGGTCATTCCATTCGACCGTGAAGTATCTGTACTGCCCGAAATGCAAGGAGTTGCGCGTGAAGGCGTGGTTCGAGTTCCAGAACCGTTGCTCACGGTGTCGCGGGATTGCGACGCCGATAATGATTCCAAGAAGCTGGCTCACCTATCTCACTTACGTGTTCTATGTGGTCGTTCCTACGCTTGTGGCAATCTACCTCATCACGAACATCAGACTCTATGTCTGGCTGTCGCTTGGGGGAGTCATCCTGATGATGGTTATCTCCTTCGCTGATGTGTCTCGCGGGGCGGTCTACGCAAAGAAGAGAATCAAAGTCACGGATGGAGATCTACGCGAGTTCAGGAAGCGAGGCTGGAGATAGCACGAGGATTGCCTTGTACGAATTCCCGCCATCTCCAGGTATCTCTGTAGAGCTCGCGTATCGGCACTCCGAGGCCGCCTCTTCGCAAGGCAACATGAGGACCGGGTTCGGCGACCCATCGTCCAATTCGTAGATGGCCAGGAACGGCTCGAACACCGGATTGCACAGCGAAATCATCATCTCAATTATGAGCGCGTTCAACGAGGAGAACACTCTCAGGCTAGCTCCGGAGGACAATGCGCGCACCTCCACCGCGATGCAGATGGCGACATCCTCCGTGCCATCAAGGCGATGACACCCTTCAAGATCTATCGAAACCGGGCATCCGATGGATGCGCGGAGAAGGACTCGGAGGATCTCCGCTGGATCTGCATCTCCCTGAGAACTCTCCTCGGGCTCGACCGTTGGTCTGGCATAGGAGACCAGAACGCCACAGACTACGAGCGCGGCGGCGAAGAATACCATCGAATCCATCAAGGCCAACTGGCCACTGTGATCCTTCCTCAGCCTACCAGACAATCGCCCTCACCTCTATCACCACGACCATCTGGTGCTCGTCAAACGCGTTGCGGAGCCTGGCCGCCCCGACCGCTTGAATGGAGGACACGGAGGTCTCATCGGACCATTGAACGAGCCATCGAACCTCGGGATACCGCTCGATGATAGCGATTGAACATCGGTGAGCGGGGAGAACTCCCCCTGCCACGTGTGAAAGGTTCAGGTTCGACAAAGCGCTCAAGGTGGGTAAGGACTCCCCGCCCAGTCGCGCTTCGATATCCAGAAAGACTTCGTTCACGAGACCCTCTGCCTGCGCCTCGAGCCTGTCCCGCATGCGCTGGACCTCCAACACATTGGAGGTCCAAACGCCAGCCGCCACCACGATGAACACCCCCGTAAGCACGAACATCAGCACAGGGAGATCTTCGAAGAAGCCTGCGACTCCATCGCAATCAGCCTTCATGGAACATGGGATTTCGAGGCCGCACCAGCATCCTGGTCACTACATGTAGCATACGAAAGCCGGAACGGTAGAAGAGCCCCCGATGCCAATGCTCACCGCATGAAGCACCGCCAAGGCCCTACAAAGAAGCTAATACCTTCAATAAGCCCCGA